>DIHF01000054.1:7172-109278 GCA_002420015.1 Micavibrio sp. UBA5703 | reverse complement strand
GCCACTCGGCCACCTCTCCGGCTAAAACCCCAACCTGCCAAGGCCAAGGGCTTTTTGGTTTTTTGCGCCTTCGCGCAAGGGCAGCCACTCGGCCACCTCTCCGCAAAGAAACCGCACCCTAGCCTTGGGCATAATAAAATTCAAGCATTTGAGTGCTTTTCGTTAAGCCTTTTCGTTGCTACACTGCAAACAATATACTTTAACGAGCGCGGAGTCGGTCCATGCGTAACTCACCCCTTCTTATGTTTATTGCCCTTTTGCCTGCATTGGCGGCACTGGGGCATGATATTTACCTGTTTGTCATCAATAACGGCGTCGAAACGCCGCCGGCTGTGATTACAGGCAACCCGGACGACAAGGGGATTTCATCTTATTTTGCGGCTCTGGGCTTTATCTGGACGCATTATCACCCGGAAAGCTACAAATGGGTTGTCGAGAACCTCGACGAGGGGACATGGGCCTACATTAACCTTATTCTGGCACAAAAAGCCGTTGTGGTCGGCTTGGTTTTTGCTGCGGTCATGTTTGCCATCGGGTTTGCCGTGGAAGGTGTCGGCGGAGAAAGAGTGCCCCGCCACATGCGCGGCAAGCGCAATTCAACAGATCTTGCTTTTGAAGCCAGAGGCAAAAAGAACAAGTTCAAATACAAACGCAAATAGCATTCAGGCCGAGAGCGCCTGAACCTGCTGGTCGATAAGTGCGAGATCTTCCGGACGCGACAGGCTGTGGTCGCCGTCCTCAATAAGCGTAATTTCAACATCCGCCGCTTTAAATCTTTCCTTGATGATCAAGGCCGTTTGCCATGGCACCTGTACGTCTTCCTTCCCCTGCAAAAGCCTGATGGGTAGTGCAAGATCGTGATCGCGGTCGAGCAGTAATTGCCTTTCGCCATCCTCGATCAAAGCGCGGGTGATAATGTACGGCGCGCCGTAATCGCTGGGCATTTCGGTAAAGCCGCGCTCTGTAATTTCGCGCTTTTGTGCATCGGTAAGATATTCCTCATACATGCCTTGCGTGAAATCGGGTGCGGCGGCGATGCCGACAATCGCTTTCACCCGTTCTGGCCGCGACAGCGCCAGATGAAGCGCAATCCAGCCACCCATTGAAGAACCAACAAGAACCGCCGGATTTTTGATTACATGATCGAACACAGCCAGCGCATCATCTTTCCAAAGACCGATTGTGCCATCCACAAACTTTCCATCCGACAGGCCGTGGCCCGAATAATCGAAGCGCAAAAATTCCTGCCCCCGCGCTCTGCATTGCGTTTCGAGAAATGTTGCCTTTGTACCGTGCATGTCGGACATGAACCCGCCCAGAAACATGACGAGCGGGGCGTTTGCTCCATCGGGCGTTGCAGGTGAATGAATATAGGCCAGACCGGGCCGGTTTTTTCGCATAAGATAGGATGGTTCTGTCATGCCGATTCTCTTGGATTTTGCACGTTTTGGCTTTATATAGTAACGATGAATTTAGGGTCCAAACTCACAGCTTTCATGCAATTCTGTGACAAAACAAAAGGAAAGGAGCAAGTTTTGACAATGATGAACATGCCAAAGCATATTCGAATTGTCAAAACGCAGCTGATTTCCTTTTGTTTTGTCACCCTCTTGGGCGCGGCCGCTTTTTGCGTCTCTTCGTTCAAATCGCTTGGCCATAGCTTCGGCTATGCCCTGCGCGGTTTTCACGAATATCCGCTAAAAACCGGGCACGCGCAGAATGGATGAAAGCTGTGAGTTTGGACCCTTATCCCTTGCAACCCGTCATCATGCAAATCATCCCCGAACTTGGCCCCGGCGGGGCTGAGCAAGGCTGCATCGACATGGCGGCCGCCATCACGGCATCGGGCGGGCAGGCCATTATCGTTTCAAACGGCGGGGCGCGCATTCATGAGCTGGCGCGGATCGGCGCGGTTCACATCAATCTGCCCGTCCACAGCAAAAATCCGTATGTGATGTGGCGTAACGTGCAAAAGCTGCGCGCTCTTATCCGCCGCCATAACGTGAACATCGTCCATGCCCGCAGCCGCGCCCCGGCCTGGAGCGCCCTTAAGGCCTGCAAAAATACAAACGCTCATTTCATGACGACATGCCATGCGCCCTATAACATCAAAAACGAAGCCAAGCGCCTCTACAACAGCGCCATTGCGCAGGGCGAGCTTGTCATTGCTATTTCGCGCTATGTTGCGACGTACCTCAGGGAAAACTACCAGATCAGCGATGCGCGCATACGCATCATCCCGCGCGGTATTGCGCTGGACAGGTTCCACCCGACCGCCGTCACGCCGGAAAGGCTGATTACGCTCTCAAGAAAGTGGCGCATCCCGGATGGCGCGAATATCATCATGATGCCGGGGCGCCTGACGCGCTGGAAGGGGCATCATGTATTGATCGAGGCCGTTTCCAAGATTCACCGCCCTGATATTTTCTGCGTCATCATAGGTTCCGATCAGGGCCGCACAGAGTACCGCCAGGAACTTGAGCAAGCCATAAGGGCAAAAAATATGGGTGCGCGCGTACGCATCGTCGATCATTGCGACGATATGCCGGCCGCCTATATGCTGGCGGGCGTTGTCGTATCGGCCTCCACTGATCCCGAAGGCTTTGGCCGCGTGCCGGTCGAAGCACAAGCGATGGGCAGGCCCATCATCGCCACCGATCACGGCGGGGCGCAGGAAACCATCGTGCGCGGTGAAACGGGCTGGCTGGTGCCGCCCTCAGATGCCGAAGCGTTGGCCAGAGCCATAGATGAAGCGCTTTCACTAACGCCCACGCAACGCGCCATTCTGGCCACGCGCGCCATGGCGCATATCGCCCAGAATTTCACGCGGGAGCAAATGTGCGATGCAACGCTGGACGTTTATGCAGAAATCCTGAAAGGGAAATTCGGCAACATGGCGCAATCAAACCAGCCCTTCCACCCGCAAAAGCGCGTTAACGGCTAAACGATAATGATAAACCCGGCGCAGGAAAAAATCCTTGTCATCAAGCTCGGTGCGCTGGGGGACTTCATACAAGCGCTTGGCCCCATGGCCGCGATCCGCAAACATCATCCGCAAGCCGATATCACCCTGATGACCACAACACCCTACAGGGATTTTGCGGAAGGATGCGGCTATTTTAACCGTGTGTGGATCGACGGACGCCCCGGCAAACTGAACATTACAGGCTGGATGAATTTGCGAAAGCAACTCGCCGGAGAAAAATTCACGCGGGTTTACGATCTGCAAAACAACGACCGCACGGCGATGTATTTCAAATTGCTTTCCGGGCCGCAAAAGCCCGAATGGGTCGGCGCAGTTAAAGGCGCGTCGCATTGCAACGATTCACCGCAACGAACCGCAGGCCACGCTTTCGACGGGCATGTGCAAACGCTGGCACTGGCGGGGATCACGGATATACAAATTGACGATCTATCATGGATCAAGGCCGACATTGCGAATTTTAATGTTGCCGCACCTTACGTTATTTTTGTGCCGGGATCGTCACCACAGCATCCTGAAAAGCGTTGGCCTGCAATGCACTACAGCGCACTTTCCAAATCACTTCTGGCTCAGGGAAAAAATGTCGTTCTTCTGGGCGGTAAGGATGATGCAGATGCCACAGGCGCAATTCAGAAAGAAAATCCCGCTTGCATGAATTTAACCGGGCGAACATCACTTTTTCAAATCGCGGCTCTGGCAAGAAACGCAAGCGCCGCCGTAGGCAACGATACAGGGCCCATGCATCTTGTCGCCGCGACAGGATGCCCCTGTATTGCACTCTATAGCAAGAATAGCAGTCCTGTGAAACACGGACTGAAGGGCGCGCGCGTTCAGATCATTCAAAAAGACAACCTCGCCGACCTTGCGCCAGAGGAAGTTTTAAAGAAGCTGTAATTACTTCTCCCTGTAAATTTTATTGAGGCTCTCCAGAAGATACCCGGCCTTCGTGCATTTAATGGAGTAGTAGATCGTCTGGGCGCTGCGCCTTGTTTTGACGACCTCGTCCCGGCGCAATTTTGCCAAGTGCTGTGAAAGTGCGGACTGGCTAAGCTTAACGATCTTTTCCAGCTCGCCAACGCTTTTCTCTCCGCTGGCAAGAGCGCAAATAACCGTCATGCGCTTCTTATTGCTTATGGACCTAAGCAACTTTGTAATCGCATCGAGACTGGACTCAACATTTGAAATTTCTATGGTCATTACGCTTCTTCCTGATACGGCGGGAACGCCGCTGGCTAAAACGCAGATAGTACTACGACTATAAGGCAGCCGCATTTCATTCCCTTACACGGGTTTTGTCAAGATAAGTTTGAATCGCTTTGCGCCTTTTTTGGCGGCGTTGCTTTCAGAAGCTTTTGCGCGATCCGGTCGGGCAGCAAGGATATAAACCAGACGAACGCCGCTGCGCGGAGTGGAAAACTGATCCTTCCCCTATCGTTTGCCAAACCTCTGGCGATTATTTTTGCTGCTTGCGGCGCACCCATCAGAAACGGCATGGGGAAATCGTTCACCGCCGTCATGCGCGATTCGACAAAGCCGGGGCAAATGACGCTGACCCCTACGCCTGTTTTACCCAGCGCGCCCCGAAGGGATTCGCCGTAAACCCTGACGGCGGCCTTTGATGCGCAATAGGCGGGTGCGCCCGGCCAGCCGCGAAACCCGGCCAGCGAGCTCATGAGCGCGATCTGCCCGCGTCCGCGCCCTACCATTTCCGGTAGCACAGGATTGATGGTGTTCAAAACCCCGGTCAGGTTCACGTCGAATATTTTTCGCACCTGATCGGCAGGTTCGCCATGCAAAACGCCACCTGTGCCCGCCGATATGCCCGCATTGGCGATTAACAAGTCGATCGGCTTTTCCCGGTCCTGCTCCAGCAAAAACGCCGCCAGCGCCTCGCGGTCCGTCACGTCAATCAGCGCCGCATGGACGGCAGCACCCGCATTTTCGCAGAAAACCGCCACTTCTGTCAGGCGCTCCCGGTCGCGCCCGACAAGCGATAAAGTCACACCCGGCGCGGCATAATGCCGGGCCAGCTCGGCCCCGATGCCGCTGGATGCCCCTGTAATGGCGATATGCTCGAAAAATTTTGTCATTGATCCTGTCTATTCTATCTTTATGATGAAAAAAGCAATTTGGAGGTTTCCTTGAGTGTACTTCGCCGCCGTGGTCTCATGTATGTTCTATCGTCCCCTTCGGGCGCAGGCAAGACCACAATTACGCGCGCGCTGCTGAAAAATAATCCTGATGTTACCGTGTCCGTTTCGGTGACCACGCGCCCGCGCCGCGCCGGAGAAGTTCAGGGACAAGATTACTATTTCGTCAACAAGGACGAATTTCGTGACATGGTCGATAACAATGAGATGCTGGAGCACGCGAAAGTGTTCGAGCATTATTACGGCACGCCGCGCCAGCCAGTCGAAGCGGCGCTGGCCTCGGGCAAGGATGTACTTTTTGATATCGACTGGCAGGGCACGCAGCAGCTCTCGGAGATTTCGCGCGATGATCTGGTGACGGTTTTCATTCTACCCCCTTCCCGCGCCGAGCTTGAAAAGCGTCTGCGCCACCGCTCGCGGGAGACGAAGGAAACGGAAGAGCAAATCCGTGGCCGCATGAGCAAGGCCGCCGACGAAATGTCGCATTATTCCGAATATGATTACGTTATTATAAACAACGACGTGGATGAGGCCATTGCCAGGGCGCAGCTCATTCTGGACGCCGAAAAACTCAAACGCCAGCGGCAAATGGGATTGTCGGAATTTGTGAAGGGCCTCAAGGACGGGCTTTAATAGAGATCAGATGGCCGACCGTGGCGTATCCGCAATATGTTCCGAAGTCGCGCCACCCTCAATAAGCTTCAAGTCGCCCGGTTTTTTGGATTCTGCCTTTGCCTCTTTGACATTAATTCTGATGGCAAGAGCATCAAGATAGTCTTTAGGGACAAATGCTACATCGGTGCCGCCGGGTATCATAGCCCTCAACAATGAAATTCTTGAGCGATTGGCGTCGCGCGCTGCAACTCCCTTGAACTCTTTCCACTCTAACTCTGCATGAGAAAGTAAAATGCTATCCGTATGGCCCTCTTCCGGAACATAAAATTTATAGCCTCGCGGCAACCTGAATATATAGCCCTGAGCTCCTCGGCTATGTCTTGTCAAAGGTAATAAATTGCTCCCAACGTGTCCCAGCAACCCATCTTGCCCAAGCTTATTAAGCTGCGATCCATTAATTGGCGGCAAAAGCTCCGCCTTCGACGTACTGCCAAACAACTTCGACAACCACATCCTATCAATGGTAACTGAAGACGGATTTTTAACCGCCACACCTTTATTCCCCTCAGCCGCCGCAAAAAATTTTTTCATTGGTACCAGTAACTCTTACAGTTATTACGTTACGCCATCGCCGCCGCAGGATCTTCCTGATGAATCTTGTCTGTGTTACCACTATCTCCTGTGATTTCCTGCGCCTTCATAACCACAGGAAGTCCTGCGGTTTTATCGGAAATGCCTTTAATTTCATTATGTGTGAAGTGAAGCGCTTTAAGTGCCTCAACCGGAGCAACAACAAGCACATCAGCAAAAACCGCCTTAGAAAACCCCCTCAAGTTTTTGCATACCGTTACATCTCTTCTTATCCGCAAAACTTTGTTGCTTGTACATTGCGAAGAGGAACCAGACTTTAATGTTTCTATGGACTTTACTTGATGTGGAATGTCTTCAAGAACTTCCAGAGCATTGGGGAAATTTGACGACACTGCCACAGCCTTCAACTCACCCGCTCGGTCGACAATTGGATAAATCCGTTTATTATCGGCATAAATATGATCGGTTGTTTCCTTTAGGAATACTGCGGCAAGCTCGCCAGCAAGTAGAACATGTGCCACTTCTGCCTGAGCTATATCATTGAAGAATCGTGATACACTTGGTGTCGTTCTGTGCAATTCTTCACGCATCAGCTTAAAGTCGTCCGCAAAAGAACACTCTTTCTTAAGGATTGGAAGGTCCGCAAGAAGCGGGTCTGAATATGGCATCATTGTAAAACAGTAACGATGGTCACCATCCCCGGATGGTAAAAAGAACGTTATCGGCAAGCGCGTTGCATCCCCGGCATAGTACTTGGCTTTATCAATATCCAGATTCGTATTATTGAGATACACCTGACGGGATGCTCTGAGAATATTTCTGGCACGCAATGTTTCGTTGTAAGGAAGATTTCTGACTGACAATATTGCCACGTTTTTTTGTTTCGTAGATATTTTGTGAACAAATATACCGGGCTGTGTACCTAGCGCATTTTCCGTTTTCTCAAGGTCCGACAGTTCTTCAATAGAAAACATGCTTTCAGGAGAAACCGCTTCATTTTCTGCGCGGGGTTGGATTTCAGTAGAGAGAACCTGATCCCTTTGCTGCGCTCTTGAGATAGCACGTTTGACAGCCTCGCCTATTTCCATGCGCCTGCGCCATTCGTTCTTTAGCTCATGCTGCTCTTGCCGCATCAGTTCGCCAGAAAATTCCAGAAATTCCTGACATTGGCGTTGTTCAACCAAAGCCAGTGATGCTTGCTTGCGAGAAATCTTTGAACCGGCAGAACTTTGTGTATCCATGACACAATCCATATTTTATTAAGTAAAATATATCTTTTATAGATTGTACGCGGTTATGTCAACAGTTTCGTGTAAGGCAACACTTAAAACCCCGAAATCTCAATAAACTGGGCAATTGTGAGGTTTTCGGCCCGCAGGGTTTCGTCGATGCCCAGTGCCTTTATCTGCGGCAAATACACCCCCAAAGACGTGCGGATCATCTTCCGCCGCTGGCCGAAAGCGGCGGCGGTGACTTTTTCGACGGCCTCGAATGACGGCGCATTTTCGGGCAAAGCCTTGGGCGTGAAACGCACGACGCTGGACGTTACCTTTGGTGGCGGGGTGAAGGCGGCGGGAGGCAGATCAAATAGCGATTTGACTTCGCACAGCCACCCGGCCATCACCGACAGACGGCCATAGGTTTTACCGCCCGGCGGCGCGGTAAGGCGCTGTGCCACTTCCTTTTGAAACATCAATGTCATGCTTTGAAACGCGGCGGAATCGTTTCTGATCTGCGCCAGCCAGCCGATCAATAATGGTGTTGCGATGTTATAGGGAAGATTGGCCACGATCATGCGCGGCGGCGGCACGATGGCGGTTAAATCTATTTCCAACGCATCGCCCTGAATAATTTCAAGCCGCCCATCTGCGGCCTCTCGAAGCCCTTCGAGCGCACGAACCGCACGCGGATCGTATTCGATGGCAAAAACATTTTTTGCGCTTGCACGCAGCAGGCTGCGGGTCAGGCCGCCCGGCCCCGGCCCGATCTCTATGACGTTGACCTGCGAAAGATCCCCCGCGTGACGGGCAATTTTATCGGTCAGATTGAGATCAAGAAGAAAATTCTGCCCCAGTGATTTTTGGGCGCGCAGTTCATACGCGGCAATCACTTCCCGCAGCGGCGGGAGATGGTCAAGATCCTGCACGGTTTTCTATGAATGCTGCCGCTTTGAGGTCCAGAAGATGGCGGCGTTGCAGGCGGTCAAGACGCTCGGTTCCGATTTTGGTGACGACTTCCTCACGCGCGGGCATGGTTTCATCGCTGATGATACGCAGGTCGCGCAGGAAAAGAATGTGATATCCGGTCATCGAGCGGATCGCGCCGGTGATCTGGCTTTTTTCTACGCCGGCCAGCCCCTGCTCAAGTTCGGGCGGCAACTGCCCTTCCTGTATCCAGCCCATATCGCCGCCCTGCGCCGATCCTGCCGATTTTGAAAATTGCTGCGCCAGCTTGAAGAACGGCGCTTTGCCTGTCCTGATCTGATCGACAAGCTTATTCGCCAGTTGCTGTGCGTTGCCTTCTTCGCCGGGGTTTTCCACCGGAAGGAAAATTTCGGCCAGAAGAAATTCTTTCTTGCCCTTGGTCCCCTGAAGCCTGTTGAGGAAATTGTCGATATCGGCATCTGTTACTTCGACTTGTGGACGCAAAAGCTGCTGCACGACTTTCGACCAGGCAATTTGCGATTCAAGCTGCTTTTTCAAAGCATCCGTACTGACGCCGCCTTTGGTCAACATGGCCGCAAATTTGTCTGTCGTGATATTGTTCTGCGCGGCCACCGATTCAAACGCTTTGTTGATTTCTTCCTGCTCGACAACGATTCCCAACCTGCGGGCTTCCTGAAACTTGAGGCTTTCCTCGATCAGGGCGCCCATGACCTGCGGTTTTAATTTTTCGCGGATTTCGTTTGAGTTGGGCAGGCCCGCCGAGGCAATCACCAGACGCAGACGATCGTTGACATCGGTAATCGTAATGGCATCTTCGTTGACGACGGCAGCGATGCGCTCGCTCCCGGCCAATGCTTTTTGTTCAAAAGCGCCGACCGATAAAGTGAACGTAAGCAGGATTAATAAAGCAATCCGGATCATGGTGATCTCATTTCCCTAACGATATCTCGTTTATATACGCCCGGCGCGACCGGAGCAACATGGATAAACCTAAGCCCGCTTGCTTTCCCCGGCAAAAACACCCCCGGCGCGGTAACGGGTCAGATAGCGCGGCAAAATCGTATCCATCGACACAGGTTTTACGCCCAGATCCGCAAATCCCTTCGCGTTAGCAGCAACAATGGAATCAGTTTTCAGAGACTCCACCTGATCCACGGTTAATGGCGGCTTGGGCAAAAGCCCAAGAAAAGCCGCATCGATTTTTGCCACGCCCCACGGCAGGGCAATCAGCCTGCGCTTGCGGCCCGTCTGCTCGAACAGCCTTTGGAATATTTCCCTGAAACTGAGAACTTCCGGTCCGCCAAGCTCGAAGATGTTTCCCTCCACCGGCAACCGCAACGCCGCCATCACCGCATCGGCGACATCGCCGACATAGCAAGGCTGAAACTTTGTGCGCCCGCCGCCGATCAAAGGCAGCACAGGCAGAAACCGCGACATTTCGGCAAACATATTGAAAAAATTATCGTCCGGCCCAAAAATAACGCTGGGCCGTAAAATCACCGCCGCCGGGAAAGCCTTTAAAACCGCCTGTTCCCCGGCCATCTTGCTTTGCGCGTATTTGGATTTCGACTTCTCAATCCCGAGCGCGGAAATATGGACGAAGCGTTCTATGCCCTCTTGCCTGCATGCTTTGGCAATTATTTCCGGCAACTCGGTATGCGCAAAACGGAATTTCGAACCGCGCTTTTCAAACAAAATACCGATGAGGTTCACAACGCAGGACGCCCCCGCCACGGCCCGGCGCACGCTGTTTTCGTCACGGTAATTGCAGGCCAGCGGCACGACCTGACCGATAGTGCCATGGGGCTTTAAAAAATATGCGCGCTCCGGCACACGCGTAGCAACCTTCACCGTATATCCGGCCCGCGCCAGCTCGCGCACCACCTGCCGCCCGACAAAACCAGTACCGCCGAAAACTGTTGCTATCTTGTTATTTTGGTTCATATTTCCACCCGCGTTAATTTTCTTGCTCTACTATGCCTAATATAGATTGAAACCCCCGAATGGAAAACCCGGATTATTCGCAGATGTTATACAGAATCCTGCCTTTTTTAGCAGCCCTTTTGGTTTATTGGTATGCACCCGCTGCCGCCGCACAGAATGCCTCGCAAAGCCCTGTTGTCGTCGAACTGTTTACATCGAAAAACTGCCCGTCCTGTCCGGCAGCAGAAAGATATATGAGCGAGCTTCTGCAGCAAAATAAAAATCTCATTGCACTAAGCTGCCACGTCACATACTGGAACCGTCCGGGCCGCAGCGATCCGCTTTCCACACCCGCCTGCACAAGACGCCAACAGAAATATGTTGCCGCGCTAGGCAATAACGGAAAAATTTACACGCCGCAAATGGTCGTCAACGGGCGCGATGAATTTGTCGGCTCCTACCGCGACAAAGCGCGCAAGGCGCTCTCCAGGGCATCGCCCGTGGCACTTATTCCCATTTCAAAACAGGACGATAAAACCCTGATGGCGCAGTTGCCGCAAATGCCGCCGTCAACTTATACCCTTGTGACGTTCGGCTATAAAAACAACATGATAAATTCCGTTACTTACGCTCCCCCTACGGAAAGCTGGAACGGCGGCGCCAAGATGAAGGGTATTACCATGCCCCATGATAACGATGTCGACGGGCTGGTTATTCTCGTGCAATCGGCAAAAACCGGAGCCATTCTCGGCGCAGGGAAGATCAAGCTCTAACGTCCAAACCCGCAGCTTTCCGGCAGCTTTTATTCCTCGTGGCAGGTCGCCCAGGTTTCTGTGCCGCCTTCGGGTTTTTTCTTGCCCTGAATGACGATTTCGCCGCGATCGATGCGTGTCTGGCAGGAAAAAATCGGCACCAGCGTGCGCAAGGTCATTTCCAGTTTACGGCCCGGAAAAAACGGCCCGTAGGAGCAGAATTCCGCACGGTCGGCCGGATAGCCTGTTTTTTCGTCCTTGCTGCCCGGCTCGCCCAGCCGGAAATTCGAACGGTGCCGGGCTTTCGAGCCATCATCTTTGACGTACAGGTCGGTAATAAAGCTGCCGTATATTTTATAAGGTGCCTCATTGCGTACAGCAAAACAGATGGGTTCCTGAACAATATCGGGTACGATGTCCGGCGCGGCCTGAGGCGCAGCTTCCTGGGCTGATGCGGGAAATGGCAAAACCGCGGCCATTACTGCGATAACGAGAAATCCCCTCATACCTTCATTTTACCAGATTCTGGCCCTTCTTCGCTACGGATAAAGTATGTGTACTGCGTGTATAAACTATTGTAATTTCAGCGTTTTGTCATGCTATACCATAGATATGATCCACACCGCAAACACAGAAGGGGAAACGGGTAAAATCGCCGCCGATCTGGCCGCAAAAACAGCGCCCGGCGATATTGTATTTCTGCGCGGTGCGTTGGGTGCCGGAAAGACCGTATTCGCCCGCAACTTTATCCGCGCCCTTTCCGGCCAGCCACAACTCGAGGTGCCAAGCCCCACTTTCACCCTTGTCCAGACCTACGACGCGGCTGGACGGCAATTGTGGCATTTCGACCTTTACCGTCTGGAAGACCCCGAAGAAATATACGAACTCGGCTGGGAAGAAGCCTTGAGCGAAGGCGGAATCGTTCTTGTCGAATGGCCGGAACGGCTTGGTAACCTCAAACCCCCAAGATATATGGACATTCATATCAGAGCGCATGACAATGACAGCGCAAAACGTACTATCGAGATCACACACCATGATTCCGCGTAAGGCTTTTATTTTGGCTGCCGGAAAGGGAACGCGTATGCGTCCTCTTACCGACACGTGCCCGAAACCAATGGTGCCCGTGGCCGGGCGCAGCCTGATCGACCGTACGCTTGATTCTCTTGTACGCGAGGGCGTAACCGATATTACTGTTAACCTCCACCATCTCGGCGATGTTTTGAAAAATCACCTGAATACGCGGCAGGACGTACACATATGCTTTTCCGAAGAAAGCAAACTGCTGGACACTGGCGGCGGCATCAAAAAGGCTTTGGCTTCCTTCGGAGATGACCCGTTCTTCGTCATCAGCGGCGATTCGCTATGGACGGACGGACCGGGCGAATCGGCTTTACAGCGATTGGCGGCGGCTTGGGATTCGGAAAAGATGGATATCCTCCTGCTTTTGCAGCCTGTCGATAAAATGTTATTGACCAAAGGGGTTGGCGATTACGACCTGAAGCCTGAAGGACGTGCCGTACGTTCACTGAGTCAGACGGGCGCGTACATGTTTACCAGCATCCGCATCAACAGCCCCCGTATTTTCGAAAATACGGGGGATGGCGCATTTTCATACCTCGACCTTATGGACCGGGCGCAGGCACAGGGACGACTGTACGCGCTGGTCCATGAAGGGGACTGGCACCACATCTCAACCCCGCAGGATCTGGCGGCGGTCAATACCGCGTTTGAGAAAAACGAGCCATGAAGAACGTATACACAATTCCCGCCGGCACGCCCTTCGTTAAATCGCTGGCAAGGCAGTTGCTGGCAGAGAGTGGCGGCACGCCCGAAAACCTGCGCCGTTACCGGATATTGTTGCCGACGCGCCGGGCCTGCCATGCGCTACGTGCAGCATTTTTAGAGCTTGGTGGCGGCAAGCCCATGCTGCTGCCCGGCATGAACGCCATCGGCGATCCGGACGAGCAGGAACTCGCCATCCATCTTTTGGGCAGCGGCAAGGTTTTTGATCTGCCGCCCGGTATTTCGCCGCTGCGGCGGCAATTGCTGCTCTCCAGGGAAATCATGAACGATGAAAATTTCACGCAGGGGCCGGAGCAGGCCCTTCGCCTTGCCCAAGCCTTGGGCGAACTTCTCGACCGCATCATCATCGAAGAGTGCAGCATAAACGACCTTAAAAAAGTCGTGCCGGAGGATTTATCGAATCACTGGCAAATCACCCTCGACTTCCTGAAAATCCTCAGCAAAAAATGGCCGGAAATACTGGCAAAAGAAGGTGCCATCGACCAAACAGACCGCCGCAACCGCCTGATCCGGGCACTGGCCGGGCATTGGCAAAAAAACCCGCCGTCCGAGCGTGTAATTGCTGCGGGTTCGACCGGCACCGTTCCGGCCACGGCGGAACTGCTTTCGGTCATTGCCGGGTTGCCGGATGGCCGCGTTATCCTGCCCGGATTGGATACCGTTATGGACGAGGAAAGCTGGGCGGCGCTCGATGAATCCCACCCGCAATACGGCCTGAAACATCTTCTGGAATTTATGAAACTTGAGCGCAGCAATGTCGCCCTGTGGCCGGGATGCGATGCGCCGGAGAGTTCCGTACACCGCCAGTTTCTGGCCTCCGAGGTTATGCGTCCTGCAAGTACGGCGGATGAGTGGCAAAAGCTCAGGACCCCGCCCAAGGCGGATAATATAAAAAATTCACTACAAAGCTTGAGCAGAATCGAATGCGCCAACCGGACAGAGGAAGCCATGGTCGTTGCCTTGCTGTTACGGGAAACGCTGGAGACCCAAAAGCGTACGGCTGCGCTTGTCACACCGGACATAAAACTGGCTGGGCAGGTCATCGCCATCTGCCGCCGCTGGGGGATTGCCCTCGATAACTCGGCTGGCCAGCCCCTGACGCAAACGCGGGTCGGAACGTTTCTGCGCCTCGCTGCTGACGCATGCATCCGGCAGTTTGCCCCGGTGGCTTTCGTAAGCCTCCTCAGGCATGATTTTTGCTGCGTAAATCATGATTACGATACGCTTCGTAAAATTGTGGATAAACTGGAGATTTTGAGCCTTCGTGGTCTGCCCCCCGAAAAGGGCCTGTATGGAATAAAAAAACGATTACAAGAAGTTGGCGAGAGTTCTTTAGACACGCTTCTGAACCAGCTTGATGCGTCGACGCACCGGTTCACCTCCCTGACCCAGGCCGGGGGACTTCATAAATTTTCCGACCTTCTTGCCGCCCATATTGAGATGGCCGAGGCATTGGCCAGCACATATCAGGAAAGAGGCATGGACCGTCTTTGGGCCGGTGACGACGGCACGAAAGCGGCCGCATTTTTGGCCGATCTTCAAAGCCAGGCCCATTTATTGCCCATGGTGACAGCCGAGGATTACGAAAAAATCCTGACCCGGCTCATGGGTGCCGTAACCGTACGTCCCGCCTGGGGTACGCATCCTTCGCTGGCCGTACTGGGCCAGCTCGAGGCCCGGCTTATAGATGCCGATACGATGATCCTTGCCGGCCTGAACGAAGGAGTCTGGCCGGCCGAGCCTGCCCACGACCCGTGGATGTCCCGGTCCATGCGTAAAGATTTTGGCCTGCCCGCGCCCGAGCGCGCCATCGGGCTTGCCGCACATGATTTTGTACAGGCCTTTTGTGCGCCTAATGTCGTTTTGACAAGACCGCGCCAGACCGACGGCGCCCCGGCTGTACCTTCGCGCTGGCTGCGGCGGCTGGATACCGTGTTGCAGGCCGCCGGGATCGCGCCACAGGAAATCGAGGACAAACGCTATCTGGACTGGGCCAGAGCGCTTGATAAACCTCAAGCCGTAACGCCCTGCAAGCGCCCGGAACCGCGCCCGGAACCGCAGCACCGCCCTTCGCAGCTTTCCGTGACGCGAATTGAGACCTGGCTTCAGGACCCCTATTCCATTTATGCGCGCCATATCCTGCGCCTTAAAAAGCTCGACCCTTTGGAAACCGAGCCGGAAGCCCGTCACTTTGGCGATCTTCTGCACAAAATATTGCAGCAATTTGTCATTGCCTTTCCTGCGAACCTTCCCCCTGATGCGGGGGAACGCCTGATCGCCATAGCCCGCGAGGAAGCTGATAAATTCAATGGCGACCCGACCTTCTGGGACTACTGGTGGCCGCGCTTTTCTGGCGTGGCGGACTGGCTTGTGCAGCATGAAAATGTCTGGCGGCAGAATGTCGTCAGAATCCGCTCCGAGTTGCCCGGCAAACTGCAATTCGAGGTGGACGGCAGCCCCTTTACCCTAACCGCCCGCGCCGACCGTATCGACATCCTGAAAGACGGGGGTGCGGCCATTATCGACTACAAATCCGGCGGCACGTACACCAAAACAAAGATTATTTCAGGCCAGCACCCGCAATTGCCGCTGGAGGCCGCGATATTAATGCAAGGAGGCTTTGAAGGCATCGGCAGCGCCGATCCCGGCGTTTTATCCTACTGGAAACTAGGCGGCGGTTCGCCGCCGGGGGACGACATTACCGCCGACAGCGGCGTTGAGGATGCTGCGATAAGGGCGCTGGAGGGTCTGCAGGGGCTTGTTGCCGCCTTTAATAACCCCGACACCCCCTATTATTCCCTTCCCGCCGCCGACAACATCCCGCGCTACAGCGATTACTCCCATCTGGCCCGCGTAAAAGAATGGACGGTGCTGGGGGACGATTCAGAGGAGGCTGCGTAATGGCACGGGAGTCTGTAAGAAAACCACAGGAAGGCAACCTTGACGAACGCAGCATAAATGCGGGCGCTCTTCAAAAAACGGCCTCAGATCCGGCCAATTCGGTATGGGTCAGCGCCTCGGCGGGAACGGGAAAGACAACGGTTCTGACGCAGCGCGTGCTGCGCCTGATGCTGCCGCAGCAAAACGGTACGCCCGGAACGCCGCCGCACAAAATTCTTTGCCTGACCTACACACGGGCGGGAGCCAGCGAAATGGCACTGCGGGTCGGCGCGGCCTTAAGCCGCTGGGCGGTTATGACGTTGGATGAATTGCGGGCCGACCTGACAAAGCTTCTGGGCTGGCCAGCAGACGAAACGACCCTTACCGCAGCACGCAGGCTCTTTACGCAGGTCGTGGATACGCCGGGCGGCCTTAAAATCATGACCATCCACTCGTTTTGCCAGTCGGTTCTGGGCCGTTTTTCACTGGAGGCGCAGGTTCCGCCGCATTTTACCCTGCTGGAAGGATCCGAGCAGGACGTCTTGCTCTCCCGCGCCCGGCATATTGCGATGGCAAAAGCCGCCCCCGCCGGCTCGCCGCTGCGGCAGGCGCTTGAGGTTGTGGCCGCCCAGATCGACGAGGAAAGTTTCCTCACCCTTCTTGGTGCCATGGCGCAGGAACGCAAACTCCTGTTCGATCTGATGCGGGAATGGGGACCGGACGGGCTTTATACGGCGCTGTGCGCGGCGCTGGGCATACTGCCCGGACGTACGCCCGAGGATATAAAGCGCGAAGCCTGCCGCAGCGATTCCATTGCCGAAAGCGATTTGCGTAGAACCTGCGCTGTTATGGCGGCCTCAAAATCGGAGGAAGAAAGCAGATTCGCATACAAAATTCAGTTGTGGCTCGATGCCGCGCCTGAAGCACGTACGGATCGGTTCGACGATTATGCAGAAATATTCATTCCCAACTCCACAGGAAAACCCAGAGCAAGGAACTTTCCCAGCAAGGCCACGACCAAGACCTTTCCCGAATCAGAGGCCATACTGCGCGCCGAATCGCAAAGGCTCATCGACGTACACGAGGACATACGCAAAAGCCTTTGCGCCCGGGGAACGGCCAGCCTGCTGCACCTTGGCTATGAAATTATCGGCGAATTTCAAAATCTTAAGAAAAACGCCGGAAGACTGGACTATACCGACCTTATCCTTTGTACGCTTGATCTTTTGCAGGGACGTACGACCGATATCAAGAGCGAAAATATTGTCGACTGGGTGATGTATAAGCTCGATCAGGGGATCGACCACATCCTGATCGATGAAGCGCAGGACACCAACCCCGAGCAATGGGATATCATTGAAACCTTATGCGCGGAGTTTTTCAGCGGCAGCGGCGCAAGAGAAGATATTGAACGTACGGTCTTTGCCGTGGGCGATGAAAAACAGTCGATTTTCAGCTTCCAGCGCGCCGCACCCGAAGAATTTTCGCGTATGCGTACGGCCATGGCAGGCCGGGTTTCGGCTGCCGGAAAAACATTTGCCGATATCGGCCTGAACATTTCCTTCCGGTCTACCGAATCGGTTCTTAATCTTGTCGACCAGGTATTTTTAAAATCAGAAGCAGCAAAAGGTCTTGGCTCCGGCCCCATCGAGCACATCGCCGCCCGCAGCCGCGATCCGGGTTTGGTTGAGTTATGGCCGCTTTTTGAAAGTGAAAAGCCTGAAAAGCGCGATCCGTGGGAACCGCCCACCCGAATTATAGAGGCAAAAGGCGGCGCTGCCAGCCTGGCGCAGCATATCGCCGATTCCATTCATGGGTGGCTGGAGAGTAAAGAAGTTCTTCCCTCCACAGGCCTCCCCGTTACACCGGGCGATATTATGATTCTTGTCCGCAAGCGTATGCCCTTTACCGAACCCTTGATGCGCGCGCTTAAGAACAAGGGCATCCCCGTCAGCGGCGCCGACCGAATGATCCTCAATGACCAGATCAGCGTACAGGATTTGCTGGCGGTGGCATCTTTTGCCCTTTTGCCCTCAGACGACCTGACTTTAGCCACGATTCTTAAATCGCCGCTGATAGATATGGGCGAAGATAGCCTTTTAAATCTGGCGATTGGCCGGACAGGTACATTATGGGCGGCGCTTAAGCGCAGCGAAAATAACCTTATTGCCAATTATCTCGCCGAGTTAATCGATTTAGCAACGTACAGTACGCCTTATACATTTTTCAGCCATATTCTTCATAGCCCCTGCCCCGCCGATTCGCAAAGCGGCTGGCGAGCCATGCAGGCAAGGCTGGGACCGGACATCAAAGACCCGCTGGATGAATTTTTGAATGCCGTACTTCTTTATGAATCTGAACATACACCCTCGCTTCAGGGGTTTTTGCACTGGCAGAGCCAGGGCCATACCGAAATAAAACGCGAAATGGACGACGGCGGCGGGCAGGTCCGAATCATGACCGTTCATGGCGCGAAAGGTCTGGAGGCACCGATTGTTATCCTGCCCGATACGACACGTACGGCACGCGGCGGGGCGAGGCAACCGGCCAGACGGCTGATATGGCCACATAAATCCGGCTTACCTGTACCTTTGTGGTCGCCGCGCGCCGATGCCGATTGCGGGATGTTTGAAATCGCCTACGATGCCCAGCAGGAAAAAGAGGATGAAGAGTACAGGCGGCTTTTTTATGTCGCACTGACAAGGGCCGCCGACCGACTCTATATATGTGGGTACAAGCCTAAGAGCCAGACCCTGAATGATGGATGTTGGTACAGCTATGCCAAAACGGCTTTCGAAACTATGGATAATGTTGAAGTTTGCGAAGATGGCGTAATGCGTATTTCCAGTATGGGCGATGGTCATTTGTACAGTAAAAATATACTTACGGAATTATCTCCGGTAAAAAACATAGTTCCCAATTGGGCAACAATGAACGCGCCGGATATTTTGTCAAACAAAACTTCCGTTTTAACATTGCGTCCTTCTCATATTGAGCCTACCGCTATCTCACCCACAATGTCAGAAAACAATTACAGATTTTTGCGCGGAAACATTACTCACAAACTATTGCAAATATTACCTGAAATTTCCGTTGATAACCGCTTACATACGGCAAATGAATTTGTAAACCGTTACGGGACGGAGCTAGACGATGCTATTAGGAAAGAACTTGTCAACGAAACCATGGCCATTTTGGAAAATATTAGTTTCAAACCTATTTTCTCGCCGGGGTCAATGGCCGAGGTTCCTGTAACCGGATACTTACCCGACGGGACACTGGTCAGCGGCCAGATCGACAGGCTTTCCATTACCGACAGCGAAATCCTGATTGTCGACTTTAAAACCAGCCGCCCGCCCCCTGACCGTCAACAGGACATACACACCGCATACATTTCGCAGATGCAGGCCTATAGCGATACACTCAAAGCCATCTACCCCGGCCGCACTATACGCTGCGCCCTGCTATGGACGGACGGGCCGGTATTTATGCCTTTGGACTTGACCTGAACGTATCAGTCGCCATATTTGTTCAGTGTAACATAAATTTTGAAAGGAATAACACCCATGCCCCCGATTGCCGTATCCGATAACGATTTTGAAACAGAGGTTTTAAAAGCCAAAGGGCCGGTAATGGTCGATTTCTGGGCTGAGTGGTGCGGCCCGTGCAAGGCCCTGATGCCGGTTGTAGAGGAAGTGGCGGCGGAGATGCAGGGCAAAGTAAAGATCGTCAAAATCAATATCGACGAGAACCCCGAAGCCCCGACCAAGTACGGTGTACGCGGCATTCCGACCCTGATGATTTTCAAGGACGGGCAGCTTGTCGACACCCGCGTCGGCGGTATGCCGAAATCTCAATTAACGCAATGGATTGAGAGCGCGGTTTAAATCTATCGGCGTTAAGTAATCGGCCATTTTGAGAGATACATCCTCTTTATTATCGATTGACCATAGCTTTATTTTTCTGTAAAACGCTGAAAAGCCCACAATACGGAAAGGAAAGGCTATGAGTAAAAATGAATGGCAAGTCGACAATCTTACACCCCGGCAGCGGGAAGTTGTTGTAGGTGTTTATCACGGACTAACTTCACGGGAGATTGGCAAGAAACTGGGTATATCTGTACGTACAGTCGAAGTTCACAGATACCAAGCCAGCGAAAGGCTGGGCACTAGGAATATTGCAGGCCTGTTCCGAATAGTTTCCCAGGAAAAACGCCATATCCAAGCTAAGTATCCCGAGCTAGATATTTAAGCCTTCATATGGATTGAAAGCGCGGCTTAACCCTTTTCCGGGCCGAGAACCATGATAACCTGACGCCCCTCAAAACGGGGGCTAAGTTCGGTCTTGGCAAGCCCTGCGAGTTCCGCCTGCATCCGCTTGAGCAAATCCAAACCTATTTGCTGGTGGGCCATTTCGCGGCCGCGAAAACGCATGGTAACCTTAACTTTGTTTCCTTCTTCCAGAAAACGCCGGGCGGCCTTCATTTTGACGTTGTAGTCGTGATCTTCGATGCCGGGGCGGATTTTGAGTTCCTTGACCTCGACGACCTTTTGCTTTTTACGGGCCTCGGCGGCCTTTTTCTGCAATTCGTATCTGTATTTGCTGTGATCGAGAATTTTGCATACGGGCGGTTCGGCATTCGGCGAAACCTCGACAAGATCAAGGCCAACCTGATCGGCCATTCGTATTGCCTCGGCAGTGGGCACGACGCCCTTCATTTCTCCATTGTGGTCGACGAGCCGTACCTCTTTGGCGGTGATTTGCTCGTTCATGCGCGGGCCGTCATCGGTCTTGGGACGTGACGGTGGATTAAATGGCTTACGTATGGCTTATTCTCCTTAAGTTGTTGGCTGTATAAATCCCATTAATAGGGCGGTTTACAAAGATTCGCAAGGGTTTCGACCGCATTTTCAAGCTTTTCGACCGGCTGGTCCTGCGAATCCATGCGCCGGATGGCCACGGTGCCTTCTTCGGCCTCACGGGCGCCGACGATGAACATGACCGGCACCTTGGCGTGGGAATGCTCGCGGACCTTGTAGTTGATCTTCTCGTTGCGGGTATCGAGCTCGGCCCGCAAACCGGCCTTTTTGAGCGAAGCAAGCACGGTTGCAGCATAATCATCCGCCTTGCCGGTGATGGTGGCGACCACAACCTGAACCGGCGCCAGCCAGAGCGGCAGCTTCCCGGCGTAATGTTCTATCAGAACACCCATGAAACGCTCGAACGTGCCGAAAACGGCGCGGTGAATCATAACCGGGCGATGTTTTTTTCCGTCCTCGCCGACATAGCTGGCGTCCAGACGCTCCGGCAGAACAAAGTCGAGCTGGCAGGTGCACATCTGCCAGGAACGACCGATGGCATCGCGCAGGTGAAATTCATATTTCGGACCGTAAAAGGCCCCGTCCCCCGGCGCGTATTCAAACGCTATCCCCAGCTCGTTCAAAACATCGGCCATGGCCTTTTCGGCCTTGTCCCATGTCGCATCGTCTCCGGCCTTGTTCTCGGGCCTTGTGGCCAGAAGAATTTTGACATCGTGAAAACCGAAATCGTCATAGACCTTGCGAAACAGTTCGATGAATTTTTTTACCTCACCGTGGATCTGATCCTCGGTGCAAAAGATATGCGCGTCGTCTTGAGTCAGTTGCCGCGCCCGCATCAGGCCGTGCAACGCCCCATGCGCCTCGTTGCGGTGACAGCAACCCATCTCCGCCATGCGGATCGGCAGGTCGCGATATGATTTTATACCCTGCTTGAAAATCTGTACGTGCGCCGGGCAATTCATGGGCTTGAGCGCCATAAACCGCGTCGGCTCTTCCTTGAAGACTTTCCCGCCTTCTTCGGTGTTGGGCACGACATCAGGAACAACAAACATGTTCTCGCGGTACTTGCCCCAATGCCCTGAGGCCTCCCACAGCTTGTTGTCGATCAATTGTGGCGTTTTCACCTCGACATAGCCGTCTTCCTGTATGCGGCGACGGATGTAATCCTCGAGAATACGCCAAATGGCGTAGCCCTTGGGATGCCAGAAGACGGAGCCCTGTGCCTCGTGCTGAAAATGGTAGAGGTCCATTTCCGCACCAAGCTTGCGGTGGTCGCGCTTTTCCGCCTCCTCGAGCTGGTGCAGATACGCGTTCAATTCTTTCTCGTCGCGCCAGGCGGTGCCGTAAATCCGCGTCAGCATGGCCTTGTTGGAATCCCCGCGCCAGTATGCCCCGGCCACCTTCAAAAGCTTGAACGCCGTGCCAACATGTTTTGTCGTCGGCAGATGCGGCCCCCGGCAAAGATCAAGCCATTCGCCCTGACGATAGATTTTAATTTCCTCCGTCTCGGGCAGATCGTGAATAAGTTCGGCCTTGTAATACTCGCCCTTGTCCTTGAAAAATTTGATCGCCTTGTTGCGGTCCCAGACCTCGCGCACGAAGGCATCGCCCCGCTCGACGATTTTTCGCATCTCTTTTTCGATTGCCTCGAAGTCCTCGGGGCTAAAAGGCTCGTTGCGCGCAAAGTCATAGTAAAAGCCGTTTTCGATGGAAGGACCAATGGTAACCTGCGTGCCGGGAAAAAGTTTTTGCACGGCTTCGGCCATAACGTGCGCAGCATCGTGACGGATCATTTCGAGCGCATCGTTATGATCGCGCTTGAGGATTTCCACCTTGGCATCACCCGTGATCGGCAGCGATAAATCGCTTAAAACCCCGTCAATGCGCACGGCAATGGCCGCCTTGGCCAGGGATTTTGAAATGCTTTCGGCGATATCCAGACCCGTCGCGCCCGCGCCATAAGAACGCACGGAACCGTCCGGTAAAGTGATATTGATATTGTTACTCACTGCTGGCTTCATGGGGACAATTTAGCGTTCATTCATCGCATTATCCAGCGTTTTAATAAAGGGCTTGAGCAAATATTCCATGACGGTTTTCTTGCCCGTCAGGATATCGACGCTGGCGACCATACCCACGGTGATTTCCTTTTTCTCGCCTTTATGAATGAGGTGTGTTTTCTTGGTTATCAGCCGTACGCGGTAGAATGTATTGCCCTGCTCATCCTCAAACGTATCCTGCGAGATGTAATTCAGTTCACCGTCGAGACCGCCATAAATCGAAAAATCATACGCCGTGATCTTGATAACCGCCTTCTGGCCGGGGTGGATAAAAGCCCGGTCAGCGGGGCGCACCCGCGCCTCGATAATAAGCTGGTCGTCCTTGGGCACGATTTTGATCAGATCCTCGCCGGGCTTGACCACGCCGCCGATGGTATTGACGGTCATTTCCTGCACGATACCGTTGACGGGTGAGGTAATCTCGGTTCTGGTCTTGCGCTCCTTCAGGGCACCGAGTCTTTCTTTAATTTCGTTCATCTCGATCTGTTTGGCCGCGAGTTCCGTCTGGGCCTGCGCCTTGGCGGTACTCTGGATTTCGTCGATGCGGGCCTGGGCCTCGCTGACGGCAGATTTGGCACGCGGCATGCTGGAAAGAACGCCATTCAACTCCGTACTTTTTTCTTTAATCGCCCGCTCGAGTTGCAGCAATTCCAGTTCCGGTGCCGAGCCGCGCTGCACCAGCGGCTCGATCATCTGTTTTTCTTGTTGCTGCAAACTCAACTGGCCGCGCACGTCGCTGGCGCGCGTGCTGAGTTCACGTACTTCCTGCTCGCGCTGCGCCAATTGCTGCAACATGATATTCATCTGCCCCTGCAATTGCTGCTGATTGGCGCGGAAGGCATTAAGCTCTTCCGTCACCGAACTGGGCGAAGCCTTAACCACTTCCTCAGAAAAATCGACAGTGTTCTTGCCCTCCGCCTCCGCCTGAAGCCTTGTAATAGCGGCCAGGAGGCCGTAATAACGCGCCTGATTGGCACCGAGATCGGACGATGCCTCAATATCGCTGAGGCGCATCAGGACCTGCCCGGCCTTGACCTCATCGCCTTCACGCACCAGAAATTCCTCGACGATGCCAGCCTCCAGGGCTTGCTTGGCCTGCACCTCGCTTGAAGGAATGACTTTGCCGTCACCGCGCGTGACCTCGTCCAGCGTTGCAAAATTCGCCCAAAGCACAAAGACAACGAAGAACAACGAAATAGAAACCAGCAGGAAATGGCGCGACAACGGCATATCTTCATCGGTGTCGAAATAGGCAAGGGCGTGCGCCTTGGCAAGCTGGGCTTGCTCCTTGGCCCAGTCCTTGCGGATGCCGTCCCATTTGGCATCCTTGTTGACGCTGCCCGCATCGGGCTTGGCCTGTATCTTTTCCGGCACTATTTTTCCCAGCGCTTCAGACATGATCAAACATCCGTATTCTCGGCCTGCGTGCCGAACTGGCGCGCCTGCAGCTTGCTGATGATTTCATCTTTCGGCCCGAAGGCAACCAGGCGCCCGCGATCGATCAGAATGATTTTATCGACCAGCGCCAGCATTGGGCCTTTGTGTGTAATCAAAATAGTGGTCTTTTCCTTGCAAATCTCGCCGAGCCTTTTCTTCAGGCGGTTTTCCGAGGCAGGATCAAGCGAGGCTGTCGGCTCGTCCAGAATCATGATCGGCGGATCGTATAAAAGCGCCCGCGCAATCGCCACAGCCTGACGCTGGCCGCCCGAGAGCGCTTCGCCGCGCTCACCGACCTGCGTGTCGAGTCCGGCCGACGAATCCTTCAAGAACTCCATAACGCCGGAAAGCTCTGCGGCGCGCAAAACCGCACGGTCCGAGGCCGTTTCATGTCCCATCGTGATGTTGTGGCGTACCGAGCCGTAGAAAAGCTGCGGGCTTTGCTGGACGGTGCCGACATTGCGGCGCAAATCGCCTGGATCGATCTGGCGCACGTCGGTGCCGTCAATCTGTACCGAGCCGCTGGCCGGTTGATAAAGATTGATCAGAAGGCGCTCCAGCGTCGTTTTGCCGGAGCCTACCGCGCCGATAATCCCGACCTTGTCGCCCGGCTCCAGCGTGAAGCTGAGATGGTTGACCGCAGGCACAGTTTGACCGGGATAGTTAAAGACAACATCGCGGAACTCGATGCGGCCCCGGACATGCGGCATGGAAATGAAGTTTTTGCCGTAGGGGCGTTCGACCGGCTTTTTCATGAGGTCGTCAAGCTGTTTCAAGGCCTGGCTCGACTGGTTGAGGCGCACAAGAAGCCCGGCTACCTGCCCCAGCGGGGCCAAAGCGCGGCCCGACAGGATAACGGATGCAATCAGGCCGCCCATTGATAATTCACCCGCCGCAATAAGATACACGCCGACGATGACAATAACGACACCGACGATTTGCTGCACGAACATGGCCCAATGCTGCGCGAAAGACGAAAGGCGGCGCGACTTTACGGATGTGCGCGAGGATTTTTCGCTGAGTTCCTCCCAGTTGCGCTGGGTGTTGCCTTCGGCGGCCTGCACCTTGATGGTTTCAAGGCCGATGATTGTCTCGAACAACAACGCGTTCTTGAGCGCGCTTTCATGCAGAGACTCTTTAATGACTTTTTGCAGAGGCTTTTGGAGTACCCAGCCGATGCCGACGATCAGCGGTACAGCCGCGAGCGTAATAATGGCAAGAGGCCCGCCGATAACGGCAATAATGGCGATATAAATCAGCACGAACGGCATATCGACAAGCGCCGTCATCGTCGCCGAAGTGAAAAAGTCGCGCAGGGATTCGAACTCGCGCATGTTGGAAGCCAGTACACCGGCGCTGGCAGGACGCGCAGTCATGGTCATACCCATCATCTGCTCGAACAGCATGGCCGAAATTTTCACATCGGCCTTGCGTCCTGCATAATCGAGGAAATTGGCGCGCAGATTGCGCAGCACAAAATCAAAGATGAAAACGACCATAACGCCAACAGCCAGAACCCAGAGCGTCGAAAGCGCGGCCTCGCCGTTCGGAACGACGCGGTCATAAACGTTCATGACGAAAATAGAGCTGGCCAAACCAAAGAGGTTGATCATGAGCGCCGCGACAACGACTTCGCCGTACAGGGTGCGGTTGCGCCAGAACGTCCCCCAGAACCAGTCGCGGCCCGTATCGATCTCCGCAGGTCCCGCACGATCATCGACCCGCGCCACCGGACGCACAAAGAAGGCATAACCCGCATAAAGCTTTTGCAGCTCCGGCAGGGTCAGGGATTGTTTTTCTTCTTTGGTCTCGGGGAACTGGACGATGAATTTCGTTTCCGGATGAATGTCCTTGTCTTTAATCTCGGCGTTTTTCTTTTTTCTGGGCTGTTTTTTCTGCGGGTGCTGAATATCCCAAAGAATGCAGCCCTGCCCATTTTCAAGAACGAGAACGCAGGGAAGATTCGGAGCAACCGCAAGCGAGCCTAATGTACGTTCGGCAAGCTGCGCGTGAAGATCGGCGCGCTCGGCGGCCCGTACGAATAATGCGGGTGTGATGCCCGCTTTGGGCATCGGCAGCCCGGCCGTAAGCGAAGCATTGCTGGTGCGACGGCCATAATGCCCGGCCAATAGGCGCAGGCAATCAACCAAAGGATTATGGATAGCCATGCGGTCAGCCTGCAGCGGCCAGCCATCGGGGGCTTCTACAGTAGAAGGCGGCTCCGTAGTTCCAGAGCCGCTCTGCGTAATGGAAACGGATATGTCGTCCGGCTTTTTCTGGCTGCTCACCTTACTGGATACTCCGCTGGAATCAGAAAATCGATGACCTCAAATATACCCGCAAATCAGGTTTTGGGTAGAAAGATGCAAGGAAAAAACACGCGCAGAAAGGAAAGTGTACATTGAAGTACACGCGTTTCGAGCATGTTTTTGACGCAGCAGATTTCAGCCAAAACCTATTTGCGGGTATATTCTTAGCGCGCCTTCATCTTCTCTTTGGTCGACCAGGTGTCGTCGGAAGCGACGGCGCTCTCTCTAGGATACTCTACGCCGAGCAGGGGAAGCAAGCCGCCTCTCAGGGCCAGAATACGAAATACCGCAAACATTTCCAGAAACTCGGCGTTGACGGTATTGGAGCGGGACACGAAAAGCTCGTTCTGCGCATCCAGCACGTCAAGGAGCGTACGGCGGTCCAGAGAAAACTGGTCCTTGTAGGCCTTTACGACTTCTGTGTTGGCGTCAGCCTGCGACGAGAAGTGGCGAGCGCGCTCACCGGCGGCAACCATGGATGCCCATGTCTGGCGCACGTCGGTTTCAACGGCACGGCCAGCTTCGGCGCGGGCTTCTTTTGTTTGCTGGTGGCGATGGATAAACTCGCGCGAACGGGCCATGTCGGCACCGCCGCGATAAAGGTTCCAGTTCATGACCATCAGAGCCGTGGCGCTGGTATCGCGACCTTCAACCCCGTTGATGTCATGGCCCTGACGACCCGTCAGTTGCAGATCAACCTGCGGGTAGAAGGTCGAGCGTGTGCCCTGCGCTTCGGCATAGGCAACTTCGATATCGGCCTCAAAGATGTCCAGCGTCGGGCTGTAGGCCAGTGCCTTGCGTACTTCGTCTTCCACATCCGTGGACAGAGAGTCGTAAGGAATGGTCGGCAGTTGCAACTGGCCGGGCGCATCGCCGACTTCACGGCGGTACTGGGACTCGGCGTTGCGTAAAGCCTGACGTGTGTTGGTTTCGGTGGCGCGTGAAGAAGCAAGGCGCGCCTTGGCTTGCTCCATATCGGCCTGCGTCGAACGACCGGCGGTTACACCGTCCTGAATCTGCTCAAGGATAGAAATGTGATCCGCAACGTTCTGGCGCGAAATCTCAAGAAGCTGACGCTGGCGCATGACTTCGAGGTAAGCCTCGACGATCGAAAGACCCGTAAGCTCGGCAGTCTCGCGAACGCGATGAGCCGAGGACTCTACGCGTGCCTGCTGGCGCTTGACTTCGTACTTGCTTTCCCAACCGTCGAACAGCATCTGGGTCAACGTCAGGGCTGCTTCATAGCGCCACATATTTTCCGTGTCGTCGCTGTCGAGACCGCCGCGTGTAGCCGGGTCATCGCTGTGTTCAAAACCTGTATCGGCGCGCATATCGATTGAGGGAAGGAAGAGCGCTTCGCCCTGCTTCAGTTCTTCATCCGTTGCGCGGCGGCTGGCGGCGACAACACCGTATTCCGGATTTGTCGAAACGCCCGTGGCCACAGCATTCTGTAGCGTGATGGTTGTGTTTTCCTGCGAAGCAACCGGGCCGGCACCAAACATAAGCAAGGCCGACACCGCAGTTGAAAGGCACAATGTGCGCATTTTTTTATTCGTAATCACGAGCTATCCTCATCCTTTGGTTTTTACTAAGTAAATTTATGTTATCCACAATCCAGCTCACCTTACTTATGCCCTTTTTCAAGAGCTTATGCAAGATGTTACATAATTATCCGGTCATTACACTACGGCGGCCTGACCGTCATTCGTTACGAGTTCAAGATTAAGCCCGGTTACACCCTGAATTACGGCAATAGAAGTGGCATTGGCGATATTGCCCGTGCCGTTCACATCGACCGAAATTGTGGTGTTGCCGCCGGATTCCGTCTTGAACACGAAATCGTTAATGCTGTCCTGCAACGGATCGTACTGGCCCATAAGTGCCGAAATATCCAGCACATCGCCGCCATTCACGTCAAAGTCGTGAATCGTGTCGAGGCGGTCGGTAAGCGCATCAAATACAAACGTATCCGCGCTCGAGGTGCCATACAGATGCTGGGCACCCGTTGCGCTGGCGATAACCGACTGGTCCGCGCTGCCCACCAGGGCAAGCTCCGAAGTGCTGCTGTCGCCGTCGTCATCCTTGATGGTGTACTTGAATACATCCTTGGTTTCCTGAACCTGGCCGTTCGGCAAGGTAAACAGGGTGTATTTGTACGCACCATTGGCGGAGATTTCGAGCTTGCCGAACGTGCCGTTAATCGTGGCTACGCCCACGCCCGGAACATCGACGCTCGTCAGACCGAACGACACCTTGGTCACAAGCGTCGGTGCGTCGTTGCTCAGATCGTCCTGAGCGCCCGCACCGCCGTTTTGACCGGTGATGACATTCCCGGAAGCCGACCCGTTAAGCGGGTTGGTGCCTTGCAGCGCGGCATCGAGGTCCGCCGGATTTTTAACATCCAGCGCATCGCCGTTCGAGTCGATAATATCGAGGCGTGCCAGCGTCGTGGAATTTACGCCGATGCCAACGCCGATAACCTTGTCGCTGAGCGCCTGGATCTGCGCTACTTCGTTGGTGCCATCGGCAACGCCGGTGTACTGCGCCTGCGATATCGCAGCATCGTTGTTGTTTACGACATTGCCGTTATTGTCGAGATAACGGTTCGGCTCGCCGTCGGATACGAAATAAGTGATCGTTTCCGCGCCGGGGATCGTGTTCGATCCGCTCAGCCAGTTGATACCGGATTTCAGCGCGGCCTCATAGTTTGTATAGCCGTTGGCCGTGAAAGCGTTGATATAGTTCACCGCCGCCGTGAAATCACCGTCATTGGTAACCGTAAAGGTCTGGCCTGCGCCTGCGGTCGTGGAGAAAGATACGATATGTACTTTCACTGTGCCGCTATTATAGGCGTTGAAATCGCCGAGCAGATTGGCAACGGATGACTTCAGAAGTGCAATCTTGTCGCCGGCCATCGAACCCGATGTGTCAAGGATCAGGACAATGTTAAAGTCCTTCTTCACGGCCTGAAGGTCGAAACGGTTGCAATCGGCATAAGCCTTCGGCGCATCGTCAAGAATATTGACCGTGATGATGCCGTTTGTGCTTTCGCCGTCGCTGTCTGTGGCACGGATGCCGAACTGAACGGGAATATTGTCGTTCGGGTTCGAGGCATTCGGGTGATCCAGAACGCCGCGCAGCGTAAAGGTGTAATCGCCATCCGACTCGATCGCGAGCGTAAATATCGTGTTGCCGCCCGATGTACCCGTATAGGTATTCGTGCCTGCATTGAAGCTTACGGTCACCGGAGCGCCGTTGCTGGTAAGCGGAATGGCGCTCGTAAACGTGCCCGTGCCCGAGAAGGAACCCGGCGCGTCGTTGCCGAAATCGGCTTCAATCGTGCCGCTGACCTGCGTGGTCGGCGCAAGATTGGTTTCATCGACCGTCACGGTTTCCGGCTGGACCAGAACGGGATTGCCGTCCGGCTTCCAGACGATGCAGAAGCCATCGGTCGCGCTGTTGTTGTTGTCGGTTGTGTCAAATTCGCCATCCGAAACGGGGTTTTCCGTCGTCAGGATTTTCGCCGTCAGATTGAGAGTGCCGTAGAAATTCGGATTGGTCGGCGTCAATGTCAGGCCGGAAATCTCGGCCGGGGTAAACGACCACACGCCGCCGCCAAGGTTTGTCCCCTTGTTAAAGGTAAAGCCCGTCGTCGGCAGGCCGGAGATCTGATAACCCGAAATAACTTCCGAACTGTCGAAATTGTCAACGCCCAGCAAGCCGGCGATATTGATCGGAATCGGCTGGCCTTCTTCGCCCGTGCCGTCATTGGCAACGATGCTCGGCTTGTCGGCAACGGCATCGACGATGATGTTGAAGCCGTCGGATGCTGTGTCGCTGTCGCCCGGATTGGGGCCGCTAACCGTGGCCGTAACCGAAAGCGCATTGAGGTCGACATCGCTTTGCGCCGGGGGCGTAAATTTGAACGTGCCGGAGAAGTTTCTCTGACCCGCAGGCAATACAAGCTGATACTGGCCGGGTACGCCCGTGGCAACCCAACCCGTGCCCGAAAAGCCCCAGGCCGGATTGACGCCGTTCAGCGTAAGCGTCAGATGCTCGTTGCCGTTACCACCCGTGTAGCTTGCCGTAACCGGAACGGTGACGGAGCCGTCTTCTTTAACCTGAACATTATCAACGCCGTTATTGACGCAGATATCCGCATTGACCGGCGGGAACGAGCCTTTCAGCGTCAGATAAGCCGGGTCCGTATCGCCATCGCCATCTTTAAGAACATAGGTGAACTTGTCCTGAAGAAACTCGGGCGAACCGGCTGGCGCGGCATTGAACAACGTGTAGGTATAGCTGCCATTCGAGAATATCTTCAGCGTACCATACTGGCCGTTGATGGTGCCAAAACCGCCTTCGGGAATATTGACCGTCGTACCGTTGAAGGAAACCCTGACAACGGTATTGTCGATGTCTTCGCTCAGCGCATCGGCTGCGCCCGGACCGCCATTGAGGCCGGTAATGACATTGCCGCTGTCGCCGCCATCGGCAACATTATATGTGTTGAAATCATCATTCGCCGTGACGGCATCGTCGGCAACATTGATCGTGATCGTGCCGTTATCGGTATCGCCGTCCTTATCGGTGACCTTGACGCCGAATTTCAGCGTAATCACATCGTTCGGATTGTTCGGGTCGTTGTGATCGAGTTGCTCCAGCAGCGTGAAATTGTAAGCGCCTGTGTTCGGGTTGATCGTGAGTTCAAAGACCTTGACGCCACCGGCCATGCCGACATACCCGCCCGGGGTTTGCGATACGACAACCGCAACGCCATCCGAGGTCAGATTGCCGCCGAGCAGCGAGCCGCTCTTTGTGAAATTGCCGTTGGTTTCGATCTTGCCCGGCGTGTCCGAGCCGACATTGAAGTTCAGCGTACCGCCGACATTGATCGGGCCGAGATTCGTTTCATCGATATTTTCGATGCCTGCACCGACAGCCGGTTTGCCAAAGCACGGCACGCTGTCGATGATGTTGATTGTGATCGTGGTGCTGACCGCATCCAGATCGAAGTCTTTTACGATGACACCAAAGTCGATCGTGATCTTGTCACCCGGATTTGAATGATCCAGCGGCTTGATAAGGGTAAAGGTATAAGCGCCCGTGTTCGGGTTGATGTTCAACGTGAACACATCAACGCCGCCCGCCTTGCCGACATAGCCCGTCGCGGTCTGGGTGATGACAACCGGAACGCCGTTTGACGTCAAGTTACCACCGGCTACATCGCCGGTTACATTCGTGCTGCCGTTCGGATTGACCGTACCGGGGCCATCGTTGCCGAAATCAATAACCAGCGTATCTGAAATCGAAACCGGACCGAGATTGGCTTCATCGACGGTTTCTTCCTTCGGTGCAACGGCCAGCGGCGCGTCGTCGGCTACGCTGACGGTGATTGTGGTTTGCGCCTTGTCGCCGTCTTTGTCTTCGGCAACCACGCCGAATTGCAGCGTGATGACATCGTTGGGATTGCCTGCGTCTTGATGGTCGAGCGTATCCAGCAGCGTAAACGTATATTTGCCGGTCGCAGGATCGACTGCCAATGTGAAAATAGTCGTGCCGCCAGCTTTGCCTTCATAACCATCGGCTGTTTGTGTGACGACGACGGCAACGCCGTTCGAAGTCAGATTGCCGCCCAGCAGCGAACCGCCCGCGACGAAAGAGCCGTTCGGCTTGATCGTGCCAGGGCCGTCATTGCCGAAATTGGCCAGAACCTGACCCGTTTCAACGATCGGGCCGAGATCGGTTTCGTCCATCGATTCCGTCAGCGGACCAACAAGAATTGGGCTATCGTCCGGAACTTCATCTTCAGGGAAAACGATATCGTTGTTGAAATCAACGCCGTACTTCAAGGCAGTCGGATCGATCGGGCCGACATCGTCAAGCGGGTCAATCGGGCCTGCAGCAAAACTGCTTTGGAAACCAAAGCCGGAGTTTTTTGCGCCGCCTTCTTCACCGGCAGCGGTTTCAATCTGGGCCAGTTCTTCGGCGCTGGGTTCGTCGCCTGCAGCCGGTTCGATTTGCGCAGCTTTACGCACATCGGATTGCGGCTCCTCTTTCGGAGCTTCTTCTACTTTTTCATTATTGGCAGTGAGCGTATCAACCAGATCATGCGCGGAAACAACCGTGCCATCGGCCAGCGTCAGGGCCGGCGGGAACTGTGCAGTGAACGCCGCATCAAAATCTTTCAGCGTGATCGTTGTGTCGTTGGCAAATTTTATGACGACGTCGCCGTCTTTCTGTGTCGTCGCTGCGATAGCGCCAACAGCAAAATCAAAAATGTAGGTTTTTCCCGGCTCTACAATAATGACCGAGTCCGGAGAACCATCTGAGGGCTGACTGATGATGACAGGTTCCGATGTGTATACGCACGGCGCCGGATTGTTATAGGCGCCATTGTCGTTGGCTTCTCCTGTCTCTGCGTTGGTGACAACAATTTCCTGAGACTCTGCGCTCTCGGAATTTTCCTGAACCACAATTTCGTTGTTATTTGCGTCAGCCATAAAAGGCACTCCTCACTTGTAAACTTGGGAAACGCAGGTTTTGCGCCCACACATTAATAATTTATTAACGGAATATTCACACATTGTTAATTGATTTTTGGCCACCTGTCAACTTTTATGTTAAAAGATGTTGAATCGCTCGATTCGACCCATATGATTCACAAGGTTTCCGATTCGACTAACAAAAAATCCTTTATTTACAGCGCTTTTGGCAGTTTTTTGCCTTGCTCGCAATGAAGTTTAATAAAGACGATTCGCAAAAAATTTTAAACGATTCGGTGTATTTTCACGATTCTGGAAAAATTTCTTGTATGTCTGGCACTCGCCCAAAAATTATTTTGGGCTGTGGAAAAGTTGTGGGCGGTTTTGTTGGCAGCCCGGATTCGTAATGGAATCATAAGCGGTTGCTTAAAGTAATAATATTTCATGATTCACCACTCTGACGCATGATTGTTTCAAAAATGAAAAAAATGACTCGACTCCCGAAATCCGGGAGCGCTAACCTGAACTCGTCCTTAGGGCATAGCTTCTTAGATGAAGCAACTCGGTGACCTTCGTGAGGAGAGAGAGCGTGTCGGGACAGGGTGCAGTAGTCGGCATCCGGGTTCTTGGAAGAACGAAGCCTCAGGCTTGGGAGTGACGGCTCCCGTAGATTGGGGATTTGCCAGGGGCTTAAAGGGGGCGTTAGAGTATCACGCACCACCGTAGCTAAAAGAAACAGACTTGTGGTCGCGCACATAAAAACGTGAGATAGCTGCGGCAAGGACGGGTACGTTTGGATATGCCTCTGAAAAGCTTGCCTTTTGCAAAAGGTGTAGCGAGTGGTTGATCGCCACGTAAAAGAAATGGATGAGGGGTTCATCCGTGGGAATGGGGAACAAAAGCGGCCAGCTACCGCGGTTCCCCGGCCCCGATCCGGGTAGTCCTGCGGCCTTTAACTGCTCTGCATTAAAGCAACCGTACAGGAACATGCTTCCCAAAAGGCCCCGGTGCCCGTTTCCGGATTTAATCTTCGGATTGAATTCAGAACATGGGTGCCGGGGCTGTTTACTTTCACGGCATTCTTCCCTTTTTGAATATAGACTTTATTGCTGTAGTTACAGGCAAATAGCATTGTTTTACGCTTTTCCTTTCTGTTATGATATTTTCTGCATTGGCCAATGACAATCCATTGGCCGCTACACAAGAAGCTTTAACCTAGGTTACATAGATAATGAGCTACAATTTTGGGCGGCTTAGCGTTCTGGTCGTTGAAGATACCGTTCCCATGCGCAAGCTGATTTGCTCGGTTCTTGAAACAATGGGTGTCGGTTCAGTACATACGGCGGAAAACGGCCAGCAGGGATATGAGCGATTCTGCAAGGAACGTCCGGACATCGTTATAACCGACTGGCATATGGAACCTGTAAATGGCCTTGAGCTGGTTGAAAAAATTAGGGGGAATTCTGACTCGCCTAACAGGACCGTCCCGATTGTCATGATGACTGGTTACAGCTCCATGCCGCGTGTTTCATCGGCGCGGGATCGCGGCGCTACGGAATTTCTGGTTAAGCCGTTTTCGGCAAGCGATTTGACCAAGCGGATTGCGCATGTAATTAACAAGCCCCGCGATTTTGTTGAACTGGAAGGCTATTTCGGCCCCGACCGCCGCCGCCGCGCCATAGAGAATTATAGTGGCCCCTTAAGGCGAGCCACCGACTTAATATAGGTAAGGATTGCCGCCTGTGCTGGCGTATGTATAATACCTAGGTTTGTTACTGAGATATCGAGCACATGTCCATCGAATTGCAAAGCCCGAAAAAAGCTAGAATTATAAAGGCCGATTACAGTCTGCTGGCAAAAGTCGGCAGCGGCCCTTTGGATGAGAAGCTGGTCGAAAAGTGCCAAAAGGTCATGGACAGCAATACGGTTGATTTCACCCCGCTGGCCAACGAATTTCTTGACAAGCTTAGCGCAGCTATCAGCGACACAAAAAGCGGCAAGCTTTCCAAGGACACGGCTATCGAGGCCATGTCCGCGCCCGTTATGCAGCTAAAAGCCAACGCAACAACATTCCGTTATGAACTGATCGGCAACCTTGCCAATGTAATGCTGAGCTTCCTGGAATCGATCACAACTCTGGACGATGATGTTCTGGCGATTGTCGAAGCACATTACAAAACCCTGAGTGCTATCGTTCTCAAGAAAATGAGCGGAACGGGCGGCTCCTCCGGCAAACTTCTGGAGGATGAACTCAAAGGCGCGTGCAAGCGCTATTTCAGCAGATCGCAAAAAGCCTGACCGCTAAAACTGCAAGCGTTTAGCGCTCTTGATCTGCGGCAAGCTTGAGACTTTTTTGAACAATTCATCGGACAAGGGCGCATCGAGCGAGACGATACAAACCGCCTCGCCGGTTTCGTCCTTACGGCCCAGACGGAAATCCGCGATGTTCTGGCCTGCGTTGCCCAGAATTGTTCCAAGCCCCCCGATCAATCCCGGCTCGTCCTTGTTGCGGATGAACAGCATATGCGATGACAGCGCGGCCTCGATCGGCACGCCCTCGACATTCACAATGCGCGGCTCCTTGCCGGTGAACAACGTGCCCATCAGGCTGCGCTCGCGTGCCTCGGTTTTTACCGTCACGGTAATCAAGCTGCGCCAGTCTTTGGCAGAGCCGCTTTTCGTTTCTGAAATTTCGATCCCGCGAGCCTTCGTCACCGTAATCGCGTTGACCATGTTGATGCTCTCAAGCTGCGGCTTCAAAAGATTGGTCACCAGCATCGCCGTCAGCGGCTTGACGTTCAGATCCGCCACCGTGCCGCTGAATTCAACGTCGATCGACTGGATCGCATGTTCGGTGATCTGCCCGGCGAAACTTCCCAGTTGCTCGGCCAGCTTCATATAGGGCTTCAAACGCGGCGCGTCCTCAGCCGTAATCGAAGGCATGTTGAGCGCATTGGTCACCGCGCCGTTCACAAGATAATCGGCCATCTGCTCGGCCACCTGGATCGCCACGTTGAACTGCGCTTCGTTCGTCGAAGCGCCAAGATGCGGCGTGCAGATGACATTTTCATGACCGAACAAAATATTTTCCTTGGCCGGTTCGACATCGAACACATCCAGGGCCGCGCCCGCAACATGGCCGGAATCGAGCGCCGCTTTAAGGTCGGCCTCGACAATCAACCCGCCGCGCGCGCAGTTGATAATGCGCACGCCCTTTTTCATTTTGGCGAGGCTGCTCTTGTTGATGATGTTTTTGGTCTGCTCGTTTTTCGGCACGTGCAGTGTGATGAAATCGGATTTCTCGAACAATTCATCCAGTTCGACCTTGGCAACGCCGATCTCCACGGCGCGCTCCTGCGTCAGGAACGGATCGTAAGCCACAACATCCATTTTCAGCCCGAGCGCACGGTCGGCAACGATAGAGCCGATATTGCCGCAACCGATAAGACCGAGCGTCTTGTTGTAAAGCTCGACGCCCATGAATTTCGATTTTTCCCATTTGCCGGCGTGCGTCGAAACGCTGGCCTGCGGGATTTGCCGGGCCAGAGCGAACATCATGGCGATGGCGTGTTCCGCGGTGGTGATGGAATTGCCAAAGGGCGTGTTCATGACGACGATGCCGGCTTCGGTCGCCTTGGTTACATCCACGTTATCAACGCCGATCCCGGCACGCCCGACGACTTTGAGATTTTTTGCCGCCGCGATCATATCGGGCGTTACTTTGGTCGCGCTGCGGATCGCAAGCCCGTCATATTCGGGGATAATCTTGAGTTGTTCGGCCGGGGAAAGGCCGGGTCTGAAATCGACCTTGCAGCCGTTTTTTTCAAAAATCTGAATTGCGAGGGGGTCCAGCTCGTCGCTGATAAGAACCTTGGGGGATTTTGCCTGTGCCATTTTTTAACTCCTAGTTTTGTCTTGTTTAGGAAAACAGGCCAACAGCTTTATCAGGTCCGGCGGGGAATGCAAGAGGGATTTTGGAGGAGTGTAAGATACTGATGTACATTGAAAAAACCTTTTTCCATTAGTTCGTTCGTCATTTTTTTGTTTTGAGGGCGGATTATGTCTTTTATTTTGTTTTCTTTCGTTTCTGCCCTCTTCTTTTTCGTACATCTTCCTCATGACGACATGATAGGATATTATTCCTGTTTTGTCAATGGGTATTTTTTACCACCCGCCTTCGCGGCTACGCCGCTTCGGACGGGCAAGCGAAGGCACGTAGATTTCTTTCTTCTCTGTCATCCCGAACGCGAATAAAGTAGAAAACCACAGAGACACGGAGGCACAGAGATTTTTTTATTGATTGTTTCTCTGTGCCTTTGCGCCTCTGTGGTTTAATAAAAATCCGCGTTCATTTGTGTCTATTCGTGGTTTTTTAAACGCAAAGCGCGCAACGGACGCAACGAGTCCGAAGAAAAACTCCGATTCTCTGCGTTTTAAAATTCACACGCAACCACATCGTTGACATAACTTTTAAACCTGAATAAATTGCACCCTAATTCTTTAACAACCTTATGGATTGGCTGCGTTTAGTATGTTTGAAGGCAAAAATTACTATGAAATTCTTGGCGTTCCACAAAATGCGACACAAAGGGAAATTCAATCTGCGTGGCGCACGCTAGTAAAACAGCATCACGAAGATTTGGCACCCGACGAAGAAATGAAAAGCGCTTATAAGAAGCGCATGTTTGTTATCAATGAGGCTTACGAGATTTTAGGCGATGAAGAACTGCGCAAGCAATACGATAACAAGCATGAACTTAATGGCGGTTCAAACATTGAATGGGTACAAAATCAACTCAGCAGGGCAAATGAAATATTGAGCGCGGATGTCTCTTATGCTTCCGAAAGGGATATAGGCGTAATCGAATTTATTATGTCCGAATCATTTGGCGACTATCGCTACCAAAAAAATGTGCAGCTTGGCACTGACTGGATGTTAAAGGTCGTACAAAATCGGCCTGATATGGCTGGCAAAATAGTTGCCACTGCCTTCAAGACAGCTCTTCATAAAAAGGATTTCAGGTTATTGGATGCCTTGCTTGAAAAGGCACCGGGAGCATTTAGATACGACAAGGTACATCGCTTTGCAGAGACCCTCAAAGACCGAGGCTTTGAAGTGTCAAAACACTATCTATACTTGGCTCATATCTTCTGCGCCCGCTATACCATAGCTCGTAACAATGGGACGCTGGAGCAAGAGCTTAAATCAGTTTCAGAGTTTCTCGCGGCACCGGCTTTACAAGAGCAAGTTTCGGGAGACCCCGGTGGCTTGCTTCTTACCTTGCTGAAATATGCACCCCAAACCATTACTCAGGCACAATTCGATAGTTACAATGGAATTGTCTACCAGATGACTTGGACCCATAACGGCAGACGGCGCAGCCAAAATGAAGAGGCTATAAAGATGATTATGGAGGCACGCCCGGATCTCAAAAGACTTCCACAGGAGGCATATGAGAAAAAACTCAGCTCTCCTGCTCAACCCTCACTCGGTGAAGGTCCCTCCTAAAATCAAGCCGCCTGCTTCTGCTGCGCATCTTTGGTTGCAGCGAAGGCGTATTCCAGCCAGGGCAGCAGCGCGGCAACGTCCGAGGGTTCCACCGTTGCGCCGCACCAGATACGTATTCCCGGCGGAGCGTCGCGGTAGCCCTTGATATCATAGGCCACGGCTTCTTTCTCCAGAGCCTTGCACATCGCGCCGATAAAGGCGTCCTGCGCCTCGGCGTTTTGCGCGGCCAGCCACGGATCGGTGATTTTCAGACAGACGGAAGTAAACGAGCGCGCTGCGCCCTCTTCGCCCAGAAAATCGACCCAGGCCGTTTTGGCGACCCAGCCCTCGATCGCCTTGAAGCTTTTTTCGCTGCGCGCGATTGTGGCTTTCAGTCCACCGATGCTCTCGACCCAGTTCAGCGCATCGAGGCAATCTTCGACCGCCAGCATGGAGGGCGTGTTGATGGTTTCCCCGGCAAAGATGCCGTCGATCAGCTTGCCCTTTTTGGTCAGCGCAAAAATTTTTGGCAACGGCCAGGCGGGCGTGTAGCTCTCTAACCTTGCAACGGCGCGAGGCGAGAGCACGATCATGCCGTGCGCGCCTTCGGACCCCAGAACCTTCTGCCAGCTCCAGGTCGTCACATCCAGCTTGTCCCACGGCATGTCATAGGCAAACACCGCCGAGGTCGCATCGCAAATGGTCAGGCCCTCGCGCTTGGCCGGAATCCAGTTGCCGTCCGGCACGCGCACGCCCGATGTGGTGCCGTTCCAGACGAAAACAACATCATTGTTGAAATTCACTTTGGACAAATCCGGCAGCTTGCCGTAGTCGCTTTCATGTTTGCCCACGTTCGGAAGTTTGAGTTGCTTCAGGATGTCGCTGGCCCAGCCGGAGGAAAAACTCTCCCACGCCAGCACGTCGACGCCGCGCTGACCCAGCAGCGACCACATCGCCATTTCAACCGCCCCGGTATCGGAGGCCGGAACGATGCCGATTTTGTAATCGGCCGGAATGCCCAGAATCTTGCGGTGCTTTTCGATGACTTCTTTCAGTTTGGCCTTGGCTGGCCCTGCGCGGTGCGAGCGGCCTGCCATCGCGGTATCCAGCGCGGCAAGGCTCCAGCCCGGGCGCTTGGCGCAGGGACCTGAGGAAAAGCAGGGATTCTTTGGTTTTTGCGAAGGTTTTTCCATTTTTAACCTATTTGATGATAAAATTGTATACAGTCCTAGTTTCAGCAGATATGAAATTCCCTTTCATCTGTCCAGCATTATATTTGGAATACAAAGAAAAATCATGACGCATGTAGTTACCCTTGTCGCCTCTGAAGGCAATCCGGATGTTTCCAAGGCCCATATCAAGGAGCTGGAGAGCATTCTCGGGTTTTACAACATGGAAACCGCCGGAAAACCCCTCTGGCTGGATAAGGGGCGCGCCGTGGATCTTAGCCTTACAGTTAAGCCGCAGGGTGCCTTGATGCTCCATCTGCGCGACTTTTTGAGTAAAGACAAAATCGACGTTTTCGCAGGGCCAACCGAAAACCGCCGGAAAAAGCTTTTGCTCGCCGATATGGACAGCACCATCATTCAGGAAGAAACGCTGGATGAACTGGCCGCCTACGCCGGCCTGAAGGATGAAATCGCCGCCATTACGCAAGAGGCTATGGAAGGAAGGCTGGACTTCGCGCAGGCGCTGCATAAGCGCGTTGGCCTTTTGAAAGGGCTTGAGGCCGCAAAGCTGGCCGAGACTTTGGAGAATATGGCCCTTAGTCCCGGCGCAGAAAGTTTAGTGAGAACCATGGGCAAGCACGGCGCGACATGTGTACTGGTGTCGGGCGGGTTTACTTTTTTCACGGGCGCGATTGCCGAGCGTACCGGTTTTCATCACAACCACGGCAACACGCTGGGCATCACAGAAGACAAACTGACGGGCACTGTCGTGCCGCCCATTCTGGACAAACACGCCAAGGTCAGTTTCTTGAACAAGTACACGACCGATCTAGGCCTCAGCGAGAACGACAGTTTTGCCATCGGCGACGGGGCCAACGACATCCCCATGCTCAAGGCCGCCGGAATGGGCGTGGGCTACCGCCCCAAGCCCGCCGTGGCCGCAGAAATTCACAATATTATCGTTTACGGCGATTTAACCGCCGCGCTTTATGCGCAGGGCTACAATAAAAAAGAAATCGTTACGTAAACCATTGAAAGAGAATATTAACTTTCCCGCGCTAGGATGATGGGACGCGTATTCCTGGTACAATCATGTTAAAATTATAGAACTGGCCGCCGCAGAGGGCACATGACGGAACAATGGCATTATCTTGTCACCAACGAAGAGCTTGAGGAACTATTCCGCAAGTACTGCACCGATTTCACCGCGCTGGCAAAACAAGGGCGTTTCGGCCCGATTTCAGGCCGCGACACCGAGGTTGACGAAACCATTCTGATTCTATTGCAAAAGGGCCGTAAGAACGCCGTTCTTCTGGCACCCGCCGGCGTGGGTAAAACCGCCATGGTTGTCGCACTGGCGCAAAAAATCGCCGATGACAAAGTCCCGGAGTATCTGCGTGGCGCCCGTGTGCTCGAAGTCGATCTGGCCCGCATGGCCGCCGGCACCAACGGCCCCGCCGACTTTCAGGAGCGCTTTATTCCGCTTTGTAAGGGCGTGGCCGAGCGTTTTCATCATCCAAGCAATCCGCGCATTATCCTTTTTATCGACGAGATCCACCAGATCATGCCCAATTGTACGGGCAGCGCCTATAAGGGCCTCTCGGACGTCATGAAACCCTATCTGACGGCGGGGGATATGATGGTTCTTGGCGCAACGACGCTGGATGAATTCCGCCTTTACGTAGCCACCGACCCGGCGCTCGACCGCCGCTTCCAAAAAGTCTTTCTAAAGGTTCCGAATACAGTCGAGACCTACAATATCCTCAAGGCGCTTCGCCCCGGATTCGAAAAGCACCATCAGGTAAAGATTTCCAACGTATTGTTGCTGCTGATCGTGCATCTGACTGACGAGCACATGCGCAAGCGAAACCAGCCCGACAAATCGATTATCACGATGGATTCGGCCATGGCGCACCACGTGAAAGAGCGCGGCTCTGGCGGCGAAGTTTCAATTGAATCGATCTATTACATGGTGGGCCGTGAAACGGGCCTCAACAAACAAGCCCTGCACGATGAAAAGAAACTGCAACGCATCATCCAGCAGGTTGCCGAGATGGAAGAAACCGCCATCGTCTATCACGTTTAGGCGTAATCATACGGCAATTACTTGAATCCCCATCGATGTCATCCCGAGCGGAGCCGCGCCGAAGGCGTGGCAGAGCCGAGGGATCCTGTCATTATGATATGCCGAAGATCCCTCCGCTCGCGCTGACGCGCTCGGTTGGGATGACGAAAGGAGAAATGGTGTTCGTAATTTTAAGATCGGCTGTATGAACTACTTTTCCGCAACAAAAACCTTGTAGCCCTGCCCCTCGAATTCCTTGTTAAATCTTTTGAACGTGGATTTAAGAACAGTCTCGTACGCCAGCATCGCATTAGAAACCATCCATAATTTACCGCCAGGACGCAGGGTTTTTGCTGCGGTCTGGATACAGGCCTGCCCGATGGAAACATCACCTGCCTTGCCCTCATGAAAGGGCGGGTTCATGACAATCCAGTCAAAACCGCCGATACCTGAAAGCGGCTTTGTCAGATCGGCCCATAAAAATTCCTTTTTCGCCGGATGAATAATTTGAGCGAGATTTTCTTTGCACACCGCAACGGCGCGGGCATCGGCATCAATGCAGACAAGGCGCTCTATGGCCGGATTATGTTGCAGCAAATGACTGGCCAGATAGCCATAGCCGCAACAAAAATCTGCGCCCGCACCTTTCAGATTTTCCGGCATATGGCGCGTCAGGATTTCAGAGCCTTTGTCGATCTTGTCCCAGGCAAATAGCCCCGGCACCGACACGAACCTTCCGCCCAATATAGACTGCGGCGATCCGGCGGTTATCCATTCCGCTATTTTTCCTTCGTCTGGATTTTGTGGCACCTGCCCCCAGACAACCCGCCCCTTGTATTTGGATTCCTGACCGATGTCTTTTAAGCCAAGCGCTTCAAAAAATCCGGCAAGCTGGCGCCCGCCCGCGTCATTGGCCGCCGCGCAAATAATCATTCCACCGGGGCGCAGCAATTTCATACCTCTGGCCAGAAGATACTGGGTTTCCTGTTTGCTCTTCGGGGCCGCTATAAACACATAGTCAAACACCCCCTGCGTTTCGGGTAAATCAGCGCTGGCTTCGTACCCCTGCGCTGTCAACGCATCTACGTAGGGCTTAAAATGCTGTTGCAGGGTCAGTTTCGACGAGGCCAGAAAATCAATCCCGGCGCAAGGCGCAGCGTTGACGAACAAAACCGATTGGCCCGCCCCCGGCGGCGCGAGGCTTCCGGATTCGATAGCGTAAAAAAGCGTGTCATAGGCTCTGTCCATACCGGGACATTAGCAAAACAAAGCAAAAGCCGCGAGATTTTTTAAGTCCCGCGGCTTTCCACACGAAGAAAGATTTCAGACCCTTATCAAGGCAATGTGATGCTTTGGTCGACGACGAGGTTGCCATCGCTGACCAATCCGGCAAGGCCACCCGCCAAAGATACGTTTTTCAGCAGGATTGCATCGGTGAAAACGCCGCCGATATCGCCATCCTGATTGACTTTAACCATGGTGTCCGCGCCGCTGGCAACGAGCTGGATGAAGTTGCTGAGATCGTCAACGCCCTCATCGTAGCCGGTCAGTATGTCCGTCAGGTTCAGAACATCCTTGCCAACGCCCGCTTCAAAATCCGTAACGGTATCGAGCGTACCGTCAAATTCCTGAAACACGAACTGGTCCGAACCCGTACCACCATTAAGAAGGTCTGCACCGAGGCCGCCGCTGATGATATCGTTGCCGTCCTCGCCGTAGATTGTATCATCGCCTGCGCCACCGAGAAGCTTGTCGTTGCCCGTGCCGCCAAGGCCAGGCTCTACGACCGCCGTGAAGTCGAGATCGAACATGACATCTTCAAAGTCGGCATCGCCCAGATTGGGGAGATCCTCGAACCCGATGCGCAGCAAATTGTTGTCGCCGTCCGTCACAAGACCGGAAACGGCATGGGTTTTCCCGTCCCAGTTCAGGTTGGTCGCGCCGCCGCGGTCGGTCGTGTGATAGATATGGCCGTTAATCACCTTGTGCGTAACGCCGTCATCGTAAACCAGAGAAATCTTGTTGGCGGGATCGGTGATTTTTGCGGCGCGCTCGTCCGGACCGCCGTGATCGTAGACAAAGCTGACGACGCCATCATCCGTGATATCAAGGTTTTTGTATTTGTTGTTGACCCGGTCACCGTTGGCGACGATGAAAAAGCCAAAGCTTCCGCCGTCTTCGCCGAGCGGCAGGTCGATCGTATGCGCTACGTTCACACCGGCGGTTTTGACGTTGCTCCAGAGAACTTTGGTCGAAACCATCGTGCCGTCCGCGGCAATCCCGTAAGCGCCCAGCGTGTTGTTGTAACCTGCATGGCCTTGACGGAAAGTCAACTCAACCGTCGTGTCAAAATCGACACTGAGGTTGCCCTGTACGATACCCAGATTGGGCACGCCCGGCGGCACGAGGTTAACGATATTCACGCCGCTTTGAAGATTGGGAAAGATCAGCGAATCTGTGAACTGCTTGTCGATGATGTGCTGAAGCACGCCATGCCCGCCATACAGGATGTCGTTCCCGGCGCCGCCATCGACGATATCGTCGCCGAGGCCTCCACCAACCCTGTCGTTGTCCGCTTCGCCGTAAAGCTCGTCATTGCCGTGCCCGCCATCGATAATGTCATCGCCGCCGGAACCAAGGATAATGTCTGCGTTGACGTTACCCCAGAGGATGTCATCGCCGAGGCCGCCCAGAATAATAACGCTGTTCAGGCTGTAAACATTACTGGAGAGGTTGATAATGTCGCCGCCGCTGCCCGCCTGGAATATCTCGATATTGTGAAGAACCTGCATGCCGACATCATTCGTGATCGAAAGATAGTCGCCGAAATTCGTGAACAGCATGATATCCAGCCCGTCCATGCCGTCATAGGACGTGTTGTTGATATTCATTTCTCTGTCGATGATTTCGATGATCTCGCCGCTATAAGCGTTGATCAGTGTCGTTGTAAGCTGCCCCAGCGTTCCCTGAAACAAAAGTATGTCATCGCCGTTCGTTGCCATTGCTTTATGCCCCCACAATTTATTTTTTTGTTTTTTGAAGTCGGCCAACCCCACTTGCGCCAAACTTCACATGGCATGACCCCACACCATAGTATTATGGTAACCTTATATTATTAATATTTTATGTAATTTTGAGGTTAAATTTAATACTTTTGGTTATACCACCTTAATTCATTGATATAATTGATTATTCTGCTTTTTCTTTTTTTCATTTTTATCTAGGTGACTTTTACAAAGAATCGGCTAGGGTGCCGGTTTCTATTAAATTTTTCATTCCTCAAAATGACAGTTTGATAATTATGGATACTAAAAGGGCAGCCCACCACGGCAGCAAAGGCGACCTGACCAAAGGAGAGGTCAAAAAGCACCTCATCCGCCTGACCGTCCCCATGATCTGGGGGCTGCTGGCGATCATCAGTTTCCAGCTTGTCGATACATATTACGTCTCCCTTTTGCCCGGCACCGAGCCTCTGGCCGCGATCAGCTTCACCTTCCCCCTGACTTACCTGATATTCAGCTTCACTATGGGTTTTGGGATCTCCATGTCTTCGGTGGCCTCACGCCTCATCGGCGAGGGGAAAATTGAGACAGTAAGAAGCGTTGTTACACACGGGCTGGCGCTGGTTTTTGTCATCAGTATGGCTATCGCCGCTATAGGCGTAATATTTCACGATACGATCTTCTCCCTTATGGGAGCGGACCAGCAAATGACCGCATTAATCCGCGAATACATGATCGTCTGGTTTGCGGGCAGCGTTTTCGTGTCCATCCCGCTGGTCGGCAATGCGGCGATCCGCGCTACGGGTGACACGTTCTCCCCCGCCCTTATCATGTGCGTAGCGGCAGTCGTTAACGTCGTTCTGGACCCTTTGTTGATCTTCGGGTTGTGGGGTTTCCCGCGCCTTGAGCTGCAGGGCGCGGCCATTGCCACAGTTCTGGCCAATGCTATGGCCGCGCTGGCCGGGCTGTATGTCCTTTATGCACATAAAAGGCTTCTCTGCTTTGGGCAGGAATTGAAGGCAAATTCCTTTTCGGATTCGGCGCGCCGCCTTTTGACCATCGCCGTTCCGGTTGGACTGACCAACGCCATTCAGCCTTTCGTCAGCGGCATCATTACATCCCTGCTGGCAGCGCACAGCGTTCATGCCGTTGCCGCGTTCGGCGTCGTCAACCGGATTGAGGCTTTTGCCTTTATCGTCCTGATGGCGCTGTCCATCGGCATGGCGCCGATCATCGGCCAGAACTGGGGTGCAAGGAAATTCGACCGCGTGCATGAAACGCTAAAATTGGGTATCGGGTTCAGCGTTGTCTGGTCGTTATTGATAGCCGTCGTTTTAGGATTTCTGGCCAAGCCTGTCGCTGCGCTGTTTTCCGACGACCCGGAAGTTATCGGCTATACCGTTTTATTCTTCTGGATCGTGCCGGTTTCCTATGCGTTTGGGAATCTCATCATGGGCTGGGCTTCGGCCTTTAACGCCATGGGCATGCCGCAACGCTCATTCGCGATGATTGTCATCAAGATGCTGGTTCTGATGATTCCGGCGGTATATCTCGGCGATTATCTTTACGGCGTAACGGGCATCTTCATCGCCATCGCCGCCGTCGGCACGGTTTCAGGCATTGCCTTTCACATCATAAGCTGGCAAAGCTGCAAGGCCAGAGAGAAATTATTGCAAGAATTCCCGGCCTGACGCTTATTCGCCGAAAATGCTTTTCTTCAGATTGCCGATGTCTTTCTTGAAATTTTCCTTGAAGGTTTCGATCTGGCTTACGCCGATATCCTCAAGCGCCTCCGGCGAAACGCCCTGATAGAACCCGGCGCTGTTGGCGCTTTTGCTGACCTCACTCGAAATACTCTGCCAGATCTGGCCAATGGCCTCGCGTGCCAGAACGCCGTTTTCTTTCACACCAATTCCATTCAGCTTGATCGGCGGCAAGGTAATAGGCTGCATATCGCCAATACCTGCCAGAAGAACGCTCGGATGAACGCGCATTTCCTCGATCTTCATGCGTTCGATAATAACCTTTATCTGCTGCGCAGCTTTATCACCCTTTGCCGCTTTTGCGTTCACCGTCTTTTTGATGTCGGTCAAATTGGTGCCGGTTTCCCTTACCTCCAGATACACTTCCGATCCCGTGACGCTGATGTCGTTGAACCTGAGCAAGGCTTGCGAAAGCGTATCGGCCTTGAGGTAAATCGTTTCGATCGTAGCGGCGTGCGGCCCCTTGTAACCTTCGGGATTGCCGACCTTGACCTTTGAAACCGTGACGGTTTTTTCCTTGAGCGCCACATCGATCTTGCCGATGGAAACCGTAACCCCCAGCGTTTCACTGGCGATTTTCTGCGCGATTTTCTTGGCGATATCGCCAAAATTCATATAAAGAAGGACACCGCCGCCAAACAGCAGGACAAACGCCAGCGATGAAACGGTGAAAACGGCTTTCGTTGCGCTCATGACTTGAAACTCCGGTTTTTATAGTTATTTACCTTCTGAGGTAAAGTCTATAAATAGACGATTCCGGTTGAAAAGTAAAAAAGGGGCCGCGATGAAGGCTAAAATATACTATAACGGCGATTGCGGCACCTGCCGAAACACGCTGGCGATATTGATGGAGGCGGGATACGAGCCGGAACTTGTGAATTATCTTCAAGACACGCCATCCGAAAAGGAACTGGCGGCGCTGCTGGATCAAATGGGCCTTGAGCCACGCGAAGCGATGCGCGCCAAAGAATCCATCTACAAAGAACTGAACCTCGACAATCCGGATTTAAGCCGCGAAGAATTGATCGCCGCAATGGTCGCCAACCCTGTCCTTATCCAGCGCCCCATCGTCGTCACGGATAAGGGCGCGGCCATCTGCCGCCCACCGGAAACGGTGAGGAATCTTTTTTAGGTTATAGTCGAACCAATTTGTTTTTGGACAAGGCGCAAGCGACGATGCGTAGAAAACGCTACGTGAGGAGCGCAGCAACGATGTCCAAAAGCAAATTGGAAAGACTATATTACTCTGACTTCTGAATAAAACTGTCCATCACGCGCTTGGTGCCGCCCTTTTCAAAGGCGATGTCCAGTTTATGCCCGTCGATATTGATGATTTTTCCGGTGCCGAATTTTTCGTGAAAGACGCGATCGCCGCGTGAAAATACAATGCCTTCGGCGCTCTGTACTTTACGCTCATACGTGGTTTGTTTTACTGGCTCCGGCCTGAAGCCGGAAGAATCCCAGTGCGATGAGCGCCCGGCACGAATGCCCGTTTCTGAAGTGACCTCGACATGGGCGGGAGGCAGTTCATCGACAAAGCGCGAGGGCATTGAATTGATCCAGTTGCCGTACATGCGGCGGTTGGAGGCAAACGAGATAAAAACCTTCTTGCGCGCCCGCGTAATACCGACATAGGCAAGGCGGCGTTCTTCTTCCAGCCCCTTCAAGCCGTGTTCATCCATCGAACGTTGCGAGGGGAACAACCCATCTTCCCATCCCGGCAAAAACACCGCGTCGAACTCAAGACCCTTCGCACCATGCAGCGTCATCACCGACACGAAATCGCCATCGTTTCCTTCCTGATTTTCCAGCACCAATGCGACATGCTCCAGAAACTCCGCAAGCGATTCATATTCCTGCATCCCCGAAACAAGCTCCTTGAGGTTTTCAAGGCGTCCGGGCGCTTCGGGCGTTTTATCTGCCTGCCACATCGCCATATAGCCGGATTCATCCAATATCTGCGCGGCAAGCTGCGCATGGTGGGCTGCGCCGACAAGCGAGCGCCAGCGCGAAAAATCGTCCATCATTTTCATCAGCGCGGCCTTGACCTTGGGCCGCATCTCATCCGTTTGGCAAATATCAAGGATCGCATCATGCAGGCTGATCCCCCGGCTGCGGGCATGCGCATACAGCGTTTGGACTGTGGAATCGCCGATGCCGCGCTTGGGCGTATTGATGATGCGCTCCAGCGCCAGATCGTCGGCGGGCTGCACGGTAACGCGCATGTAAGCCAGAGCGTCACGAATTTCCATGCGTTCGTAAAAGCGCGGACCGCCAATCACACGATAAGGCACGCCAAGCTGGATAAAACGTTCCTCGAATTCGCGGGTCTGAAATCCGGCGCGCACCAGCACGGCGATTTGCCGCAAGGCCCATTTTTTGCGCTGGAGCTGTTCTATTTCCTCCGCCACCCAGCGCGCCTCGGCCTGACCATCGTAAAGCGCGTGGACGGAAACTTTTTCGCCCTCCCCCGCTTCGGACCACAACGTCTTGCCAAGCCGCCCCTCGTTGTTGGAAATCACGCCTGCGGCGGCGTTCAGGATATTGTTGGTCGAGCGGTAATTCTGTTCGAGGCGGATTATTTTTGCGCCGGGGAAATCCTTTTCAAACCGCAAAATATTTCCGACCTCCGCGCCGCGCCAGCCGTAGATCGACTGGTCGTCGTCGCCGACGCAGCATATATTGCTCGACCCCTGCGCCAGCAGCCTGAGCCACTGATACTGCGCAACGTTGGTGTCCTGATATTCATCGACAAGGATATATTTGAAACGGCGGTGGTAATCAGCCAGAACCTGCGCGTGCTCCGGGTTTTTCAAAATCGTAATCATGTGCAGCAGCAAATCCCCGAAGTCGCAGGCATTCACGCCCTTGAGCCGTTCCTGATAACGGCGGTAGAGCAAAAGCAATTTACCCTCGGCCACTTCCCCGGCATCGTCCATCGTGACCTGTGCGGGTGTCAGGCCGCGATCTTTCCAGCGATCAATATAATGGATGATCGTTTTGGGCGGCCATTTTTTGGTGTCGATATTTTCGCCTTCCATGATTTGCTTCAGAAGGCGCAACTGATCGTCGGGATCGAGAATCGTGAAATTGCTCGAAAGCCCGACAAGCCCCGCATGTACGCGCAGCATCCGCGCCGCCAGAGAGTGAAACGTGCCGAGCCACCAGCCTTCCACCGGCTGGCCACCGAGAAGCCCGCTGACGCGGTGCTTCATTTCCTGTGCCGCCTTGTTGGTGAAGGTGACGGAAAGAATCTGCGAAGGGTATGCCTTGCCGCTATGAAGAAGATGCGAGAGCCGCGTCGTCAAAACCCGCGTCTTGCCCGTCCCTGCGCCCGCCAGCACCAGCACGGGGCCGTCCAGCGCCTCGACCGCTTCGCGTTGCGGCGGGTTCAGGTTTTTAAGATATTCGGGTTCTACGGCACGAGCCGCCAATGCGTTTTCCTGCATGGCTTATTGATAGGGGGTTTGGCGATGGGACACAATTGATTTTCAGGGTGAAAATCTTTTACGGGTGGGCTGGGCCGAACCGCAGATCTGGTTTCGGCCTTTGTTCTTGGCTTCGTATAGTGCGCTATCGGCGCGGCCGATAAGGTCTTCGATTGATTCGCCGGGAATATACTGCGCCACGCCGCCCGAAAGCGTGATGCGGCCCAGCTTGTCGCCGGTCGATTTGTTGATGACGTCCTTGCCGGCCACAGCCTTGCGCAGCGAATCCCCCACCTTGAGGCCGCCCTGCAAGCTTGTTTCCGGCAGGATGATGGCAAACTCTTCACCGCCATAGCGCGCCGCCACGTCCTTGCCTTTTACGCCATCGATAAGCGCACGCGCGACAAGACGCAATACCTGGTCGCCGACCTGGTGGCCGTAATTGTCGTTGAAGCTTTTGAAGTGGTCGATGTCGAGCATAACAAGCGAAAAATCCGTTCCGGTTTCAACCGCCTCTGTTGCGATCCGGCGTATTTCGGTGTCGAACGACTTGCGGTTGGCCAGCGATGTCAGGCCGTCGGTAAGGGCTTCCTTGCGGGCGGTATCAAGTTCCCGTTGCAAATGCTGCATGACCGTGGCCGATTTTTTCAGCTCGGCCCCCAGCCTTTCGTTTTGCGCCACCATGCCTTGCGTGCTGGACAATACATCGTCCACGACCTTGACGATAGACTCCGGGTCCATATCATCGGAGAGCTGATTTTTTACATCCGACAAGGTTACGTTGTATTCCGATGTTGCCTGTTTGACATCTTCGACAATGGAGCTGACCTCTTTGATGGTCGCCTGAATTTCCGATCCGGCCTTGCGCACGCGCTCGTTCTCGCGGTTGTCGCTTAGGTAGCGCGCATGAAGTTCCTGGCATTGTATGTCGGTGATTTTTTGGCTGTTGGCGACAAGGATATCGATGGCCCGCGTCACCTCCGGGTTCAGGCCTGCATAGTAAACATACCAAAGCTCGTAATTTTCCGGCGTCGGCGCAAGGCCTTCCTTGTGCATACGCTCGATCGCATCGCTGGCGAATTCGTTGGCTCTTTCTATGGTATCCGAATAAGACACGGCCTAAAACCTTGTAAACCTTTATTTTATTGAAACTCTAGCAGGAATGACCCCGATCAGAAAGAGCCTTTCTTATAATATCCGCCGGGGCAGGTCAAAGCGTAATTGTGTAAAAGGATGGAAATAGGCGCAGGAAGCGGCTTTCGTTAAGCCACCATGCCCATAGCCATGGGGCGTGGCGTGGGAGGATCGAATTGCGGTTTTGGTTGCTCCAACTCCGCAAGCAAATCCTTAACATCGCGGCCAAGGCTGGTTGTTTTGGTATCCATGCCTTTGAGTTTGCCACTAACCCCCCCAAGGGACTGGCTGACCAACTCCAAATCCCCCCTGAATTTTCCCTGTTCTTCAGGATCCATTCCCTTTACTTTTTCTTCAAGTTCTTTCGATGGCATCTTTGGATCGAAATCGCGGGTATCTATTCCTACAGGTGCTTCGTTCGTATTTTCTTCGGCGAATATATTTGTTGCTGTGGCCACAGCAACAGTATTTTCTATCTGGCAAACTCTGGTGTATTCAGGAACCAGTTTAGGTTGAGGGTTCTCCGGATTTATTGACATCAAGTCTTTAAGTTTATGCCCCTCATCAAAAAATCTATTCCAGTCGAAACCTGCTGATTTTTTATCTTCGGGCGATGCATCGGCAGACATTGAAGCCTTCAACATTGCACGCGAATCTGCCTGAGGTGCCGAAGATATTTCTCTCAACTTCTGCTCAATAGCAGCTTCCGCTTCTTCCCTGCTTGCATACTGCTTTCTGTCGCTTGCGATGAAAGCCATCGTGTCGATGCTGCTACCCACTTTGGCGATTTTAGCCAGCGAGCCCGCACCGTTAGGATTAGCTCCCGCTATAGCCTGACAAGCCAACTCTGCACAACTATCCGGAGCCATACTTTCATCAGGAAAAACTTCTTTGAAATTTAGACCAAGCGATTTCGTTACCTCTTGGACCTTGCCTTGCGCCTCTTTGATAGTGGCAGTTATATCTGCCTTCATATTTGCACATTGCTGGCCAACAGAATCGGCGGCTTTTTGCTTGGGATCAATATTTGACTGAACGTTTTTTTGTGTTGCGTCAACGCTTTCAACTGGCCTTGCCTCAACCTTGAAATTCTTATTAGGAGCCAGCGATTGCAGGATGGTTTCTTTCGGCGCTTCCTGAAGCTGTTGCTGCGCGAACGGATTGAACTCCATCGGCCCGTAAGAACGAGCACTAACGCCGTTAAAGAGGTTGCTATCGAAACTGTTAAACTTACTCACGCCTCACGCCGCCCGAAACTGTTGATGTTTCTTTTTCTTAATAAGTTAATTTTACCGTAAAACCTTTAATATTTACAAATTTATGCCTCCAAAACCTTGAAACTGCAAGAAATTTTTCATATTTGTTGTGGTTGTTTACAATTAAGTTGTTGATTTTGTTGAATAAAGTTTTATTCGAAAAAAATCATATGAAACCACGGATGAACACGGATAGACGCAGATTTTCTTTCTGCTTTCCCCGCGTAAGCGGGGATCTATGATTAATAAAGACTCAAGATTCCCGCTTGCGCGGGAAAGGCAGTGTTTTTGTTATCCGCGTTCATCTGTGTTTATCCGTGGTTCAAAAACGCCTAATTGATCGACACCCGCCGGTAACTGAGCGCCTCGGCGATATGGGTTTTGCCGATACTCTCCGGCGCGCCGGACAAATCGGCAATCGTCCGGGCCACGCGCAGCACCCGGAAATATGCCCGCGCCGATAGCTTGGCGCTTTCCATCGTTCTGTTGAGAAGCGTTTTGGCTTCGTCCTGCAGCGGCGCGATTTCCTCCAGGATTTTTCCATCGGCATAGGCGTTGACGGTAAATCCCTTTGTCTCAAATTGCGCGTAGCGTTCTTCCTGTATCCGGCGCGCCTTTGCCACACGTGCACCGACAACGGCGGAAGATTCACCCGCGCTCGCGCCCAGATCGCCGACCTTCACCGCCGGCACATCGACCTGCATGTCGATGCGGTCCATCATGGGGCCGGAAATTTTCGCCTGATAATCGGCGGCGCAGCGCGGCACCTTCGTGCATTCAAGATCGGGATCGCCCAGATGGCCACAGCGGCACGGGTTCATCGCCGCGATCAGTTGAAACCGCGCCGGGTATGTCACGTGCGAATTGACCCGCGCCACCAGCGCCTCTCCGGTTTCCAAAGGCTGGCGCAGCGATTCAAGCGTGGCGCGCGCGAACTCGGGCAATTCGTCCAGAAATAAAACGCCGTGATGCGCGAGGGAAATTTCCCCCGGCTTGACGCGGTGCCCGCCGCCGATCAGCGCAGGCAGCGAAGCCGAATGATGCGGATCGCGGAACGGGCGGTATTTCAATAGCCCGCCATCGGGCAGCGTCCCGGCCAGCGAGTGTATCATCGAAACCTCGAGCGCCTCGCGCGGCGAAAGCGGCGGCAGAATACCGGGCAGGCAACTGGCCATCATCGACTTGCCTGAGCCCGGCGGGCCGATCATCAATAAATTATGCCCGCCCGCCGCCGCAATTTCGAGGGCGCGCTTGGCGGTTTCCTGTCCCTTTACTTCGGATAAATCCGGTACGCGCACAGGCCCCTGATCGCCGAGCGCCGCAACGGGGCGGCTCATCACCTGCGTGCCCTTGATGTGATTGATGAGCTGGAGCAGATCGCGCGGCGCGAGGATGTCGATATCGCCCGCCCAGGCCGCTTCGCCGCCGCAAGCCTCCGGGCAGATCAGCTTGTTATCGTTCACTCCGGCATGCATCGCGGCGGGCAAAACGCCCGTCACGGCGCGAATACCCGCATCCAGCGACAATTCGCCCAGCACGACATATTCCTCAAGCTCGCCCTTCGGGATAATCTCCATCGCCGCCAGCAGCCCGAGCGCGATGGGAAGATCATAATGCGATCCTTCCTTCGCCACATCGGCGGGGGCGAGATTGACCGTCAACCGCTTGGCCGGAAGCGACAAACCCAGCGCATGCAGCGCGGCACGCACGCGCTCTTTGCTCTCCGCCACGGCTTTATCAGGAAGACCGACAATGTTGAACGCGACCACGCCGCTGGCAATCTGCACCTGCACATCGACGGGCTTTACGTCGATGCCCTGAAAGGCGACGGTGTTAACGCGGGCGACCATGGTTCGCTTTCCCCACAATTATCAAAAACGTTGCAAATACTGGATTTTCACCCTTTTTATCGCACAGGCCCCAATAAAAGGAAAGCGCGTTAAGAACTTGTTCATTTTTTAGGTTTAAGAGAGGAGATATGAGGGCGCGTTTTTAGATAGATTAGACAGAGGAGTGTGCCATGTTGAACAAAAAAGATTCCGCACTTTTAACAAGCAAATTATATGTGCCGATGGTCGTGCGCGACATGCTGGAGGCGACGGAGCCGATGGCCGACGACGAGCAATACGCACTGCATGAAACCATCAGCAATCTGCAACCGGATTCGGCGCTGCTGTCCATCGCGCTGGCTGCAAAAGAAATATCAAAGGCCGCCGCGTATCCGTCGGCGACGCTGAAAGTTCTTGGCATCGAATGTGACCGCATCATCGAGGATTACGCGCCGCTGTGGCTGGAGAACGCCCGCGAGAAGCGCATCGACGAGGCGCTGGTGTTCGACACGCTGGCCGGGATTCCCGAAGACCTCGAAGGGCTTTGCGATCTGCTGGAGGTCAACACCGCCTTCTTCGCCAGCCACGACCCGAAGGCCGCAGCACTTTGTGAAATATTGTGCATTCAGGCCGGAGCACACGCCCTGATCGCCGAGGAATTTGTGGGCGTCATCGACAACGAAGCGGGCGAGCCCGTCGATTTCGGCGTTGTCGCCGGAACGCAAACAACGGAAATGACAGATAATGTCATCCCGTTTCCGTTCGGCGGCAAATCCTAAGCCGCCTTAGCGAGCATCGGCCCCAGCGAGCGGCCACCCAGAAGATGGACGTGGAAATGCGGAACTTCCTGCCCACCGTTTAATCCGGTATTGGCGATGGTACGAAAACCCCCGGCGGCCAGATTGTTTTCCTGCGCGATTTTCGCCACGGCGCGGTAAAACCCCGCGATTTCACTTTCCGAGGCATTTGCGCCGAAATCGTCGATCGATACATACGCACCCTTCGGGATCACCAGAATATGCACCGGGGCCTGCGGGTTTATATCGTTAAAGGCCAGCACGTATTCATCCTCATGGACCTTTTTACACGGGATCTCCCCGCGCAGGATTTTGGCGAAAATATTGTTCTTGTCGTATGCGGTCATGAGCTCTCCCCTTGACGTTATGGCCGGATTCACCTATTTGTCATCCTGAGCGTTAGCGAAGGATCCTGGTTCAATCAAGAAGATTCTTCAGGGCCAAAGCCCTTCAGAATGACAAGAGATATAAAATGCTGCTCACCATGTTGAAAACAAAGATCCACCGGGCGAAAGTCACGGAAGCCGATCTGAACTATGAAGGCTCGATCTCCATCGACGGCGGGTTGATGGAGCGCGCCGGAATTTTGCCGTATGAACAGGTGGACATCCTCAACATCAACAACGGGGCGCGCTTTACCACCTACGCGATCGAGGCCCCCAAAGGCTCCGGCAAGATCGGCATCAACGGCGCGGCGGCACGTCTGGTGCAAAAAGACGATCTTGTGATTATCTGCGCCTATGGTCAGGTGGAAAAGGAACTGGCCCGGAACTACAAGCCGACTGTTCTTCTGATGGACGGCAACAACGAAGTGAAGTCGGAATACTAAAAAGCTTTCCGGTTATTTTATATGGGCGATGAATTCGTCGCCGACGTTAAGATCCCGGCTTCTGCATACAACTTCATAGGTGTCATCCCCGTTATCCGTCACGGCGCATTCTTCGCCCGGATCATGATCCGCTTCTACAGCGTTAACCTCCTGCAAGGCTGAAACTTCTTCCGGCCCAAGAATTTCATCCAGAATGGTATTCTGGTCGGCGACATATCCGTCCATTTTATCAAGATGTGATTTCAATTCGGCAAAGTGCCCATCGTTTTCTTTCCGAACTTCTTCAATCTTCCCATCCCATTCGGCAAGACGCACATCGCTGGCGGCATTTTCGGCGTCCCATTGCTCAAGCTGCTTTTCAAACAGTTTGTTATGATCCTTCGTCGAATCACCTTCCGGACAAACCGAATCTTTATCCAGCAGCCTGTCGGCCTCGGCGCAGAAAATTTTTGCCATGCCTTTGTCCTGCTGAACACCGCCGGTGCCATTCGCAAAATTATCGGCCAGCTGCCAGATGGCTTTGGCGTCGCCATGCTGAGCTTCCGCAATTTTTTCCACCGTTGATGGTTCCAAGCCGCCCTTATCGGCAAAACCCTCAAAATTTTCAAGAACCGGCATGATGAGCGGCTCTTTAGCATCTGCAACTACAGCCGCCGCAGGAAGCGGCGCATCATCCCCACCCACCGGCAACGGCGGTGCAACAGGAGAAGCAGAAACAGCAGGAACGGGAACCGTTACAGTCTGCGGATTAATCGTGGCGGCAGTAACAGTAGGGACGCTCGTTGGATCTGGGTCACGTCCCACCAATCGTTCTTTCAATGTAGGTTCCGCCGGAGGAGCAGTTCCCATCAAAGTCTCGTATTTCGCAACAACGGCATCCTTGGCAATTTTGAGTTTGTCTTTAAGGCTTGCAAACATATCCGGCGATTCGACAAGCTCAGCAATACCCGCCACAGCGCCGCCGCCGAAAAGACCGCCGACGAACGATTTGGCGGCTGTAACGCCGTACTTTCTACGGCCTTCCTTGTTGAAGATGGTCCGCAAAACTTCGCGGCGGCCCTGATTGCTCCAAACGCTCTCGGCATTATTCTTTTTCATTTCCTCAAGAATTTTTTTCTTTGCAGCGCGGTAGTCGGCACCGATGGCAAAACCCGTCACGACAACAGAGCTGCCCGCCGCCGTCGCAAAAACGCCAGTCGGACCACCGAGCCAGCCAAGCTGCGTCATGCCTTCGCGCATACCGTATTTCGCAGCGCCCTGCACGGCAACACTCAGGAACGCGCCCTTGAAAAATCCCTTACCCTTTTTCTTCTTAACAACCACAGGCGCGGGATTTTCATTTGCCGGGCCGGGCGTTTCGTTCTGTTTGCCTTGGTTTTGCGGCACTTCGGGTGGAACTGCGGCAACTGTTTCAGCAGTGTTTGCATCGACGGGTGCAACGACGACGATGACCGGTTCCGGCGCAACGACAGAACCATCGCCGTCATCATCCGGCTCTTGCGGTTCCACCGCAGGAGTTTCCTTTTGCTTGGTGGTTTCGACGGAAGGCTTATCATAGTCCTGTGGCGCTTGTGAAAACCCTAATGGCCACGTTCTTAAAGAAAAATCTTCGGGGTGGGCTTGTTTCTTTTGATCCGTGCCCGCCGCAGCGGTATCGGATGTTTCCTCCTTCAAGGACAGATCAGACAGATAAATCGGTTTTCCGTCTGCCTGAAGGCCTATCTCCGCAGCCCGCATCTTTGCTTCAGCCACATGTCTTCTTGCCGCCGCAGCATGCTCGCGCTCAAGCTTTTCAGCCTCTGTGTCTGAGATAGCAAACCTGTCAAAGAAACCCTTTTTATCTGATTCCTGTACATCGATTATGACTTTGGAGCGATGCTCGCCCGAAGATATGTCCTCTTCGCCACTCAGCCATTCCCAAAAGCGCCTGAACCAGCCGCGAATCCCTCTTGGCTTTTCGACCTCCGGGGGAGAGGGTAGCAAGAGCGTTGCTTGCTCTTCGAAAGTGGGGGTTTGACCTAGCATTGATGTCAATTCCAGTGTCTTCTTGCCATGTTTACAGGGTTTACGGCGCAGTAGATACACGATTTTTTAGACTTATGCAAATAAAATCCCAATATTATGCAATAAACCTTGACATAAATTGCACTTTTATGGAATAGACAGACCACAGCCATAACATTTATCCGCCCCCAGGGAGGGCAGAAAACGGGAGAAAATCATGAACTTGAATATGCGTGGAACATTTTTCAAAGTTGTCGCGGGACCTGTACTGCTGGCCGCCGCCATGGGTGCCGCAGATGCGCAGGCGGGGGGTAATCGACCGATGCCGCCTGCCAGTAACGATATAGACATCAATAACACTGCCAGAGGCGGTACCGGATATGGCGGCAGAGGCGGTGATGGTGGTAACGCCACAGGTGGTACTGGCGGCACAGGGGGGAACTCGAACCTAAGCAACGATATCAACATACGCGGACCAGTAATGTTCAATGCACCTTCCATGCCATGGCTGTACGTCCGTGATAAGTGCGGCGATGCGTGGACTTTCTCTCTTGGCGGCGCCGGCCCGATAGGTGGCGGGGGCGCGGGCGCTGGTAAAAGCAACAACAGTGGGATCGATTCTCCTCTAACACTTGAAGACGTTGCTGCCATGTCAGCAAAAGATAGAAAAGAAATCGTCTTTGATAACCTCTCTAGTGGCGACCGTCGAAAGCTCCAATGCGGACTTACTGCACTTCAGGAAGTAAAGGGTGCTCAGGCACATGAAAAAGAAATGGCCGATCTAATGCATAAACATCAAACAGGCATGGCGATGCTCAATCACTTCCTTGATCGCAGAAGCAATAAGCCAGGTGAACAAATTGGAGGAAGCGTTCTGGAGCACGGAGCAGCGTTCGGCTATGCAGCACAAATCAATCCGGAACTGAATAAATCCATGAGAATCACTGTTAAAGCCTTCACAGAAGCACGAAATGAAAAAGGCAAAAGGGTATTGCCGGAAGATATTATTATCAAAATGTTCTCTGAGTTACCGGAACCAAAGAAAGAACCCGTGAAAGACAGGAGTTCCCCACTAACAGAGTGGGGGGAGCCGTCTGCTCCCGCTAAGTAATTTTTATGATAGCAGCGGTCAAAAATATCGAGCAGCCTCATAACATTGCTTGGGGAATAAAGCGAAAAGCTACGGTTATTTGCAGCCTGCCTTTATCCTTGGTGCTGTTTAACGCCTGCGCGGCGCCGCAGCCGAAGGTGAATATCACGCAGACGCTTCAACCCAATTGCGCGGTTACCGAAGAAAGAAAAGTAACGTACCAAAGGGAAACCATTGGCGAACAGAGTTTGATTGCCGATTTCAGTCAAGCCTGCGCAAATCTTCAGGTTTTGACACTTCTTGCCAAGTCCAATGAAAATGATGCCGTTGGACAAATCAGCAGTATAGCTTTGCTGAAGATGCTATCCGACAGCAACGAGCAAATAAGAAATGTAATTTTGCAAACACTATACGACCAAAAGAAAACACCGAGCGATCTCGTCCGCGCACAAACAATTTATTACCTTCTAAAGATAAACGATGAACAAAATCCCTTTCACACAAGAGCGGCGGCGGCAGGAAACCTTCTGGATTTTTACTATAGCAATATCGGTCAAGAACATCTGAGTGTTGAAGAAAGAAGATCAACAATAGAGGAAGCCTTGGAGCAAAGGGGAACAAGCCTTAAAAAAATGGATCAGGTGTTTTCCATGCTTGCCGACCCTACTAAAAACAAAAGAAAATTTTGTAAGGTAACAGGCGAAAGAATATCGGATTCAGGGAAGAGGCTGGTTTTTGCCACATGCAGGGATGAAAGATCCGCGTTTCCAAACCCCTAAGACTTCCGCTCCGCTTTTTCCGCGTGGCCGCTTTTGCCGAAGCGCCCTTCGAGAACCGTAAAAACGTCATCCGGCGGGACGTCGTGATAGGCCAGCATCACCATCATGTGAAATAACAGATCGGCGGCTTCGTTCTTTAACGCCGTGCGGATTTTTTCATCTCCGAGGCTTTTTTCAAGGCGCAGGGACTCTGCGTTCAGCTCGCCCGCCTCCTCCGTCACCTTGGCGGTGATTTTCGCCGCACCCTTCGCATAAAGGCTGGCCACGTAGGATTCCCCCGCATCCGCGCCCTTGCGCGTCAGCAACACCTGATACAGGGAATTTAAAATATGTTCTTTCATCTTTTTAAACCTACTTAATTTTTAAACTACAGAGCGCGCAGAGCCAAACAGAGTTGACTTTTATATAGCTGCCGAAAAACAAATTTCTCTCTGTGCACTCTGTTTATCTCTGTAGTTTAATATTAAATTCTCACCGCAATTCCGGCCTTGTGCATGGCCGATCTGGCCTGTGCGATTGTATAGGTTCCGAAGTGAAAAATCGAGGCCGCCAGCACTGCCGAGGCATGCCCCTCCCGTACACCTTCGACCAGATGATCGAGCGTGCCGACCCCGCCCGAGGCGATAACCGGCACGGAAACGCTGTCGGCCACGGCGCGTGTCAACGCAAGATCGAATCCCGCCTTTGTGCCGTCGCGGTCCATGGAGGTGAGCAGAATTTCGCCCGCGCCGTAGGCGGCCATGCGCTGTGCCCATTCGACCGCATCGATTCCGGTGGATTGCCGCCCGCCATGCGTGAACACCTCCCAGCGTTCGCCGTTTCTTTTCGCGTCAATCGCCACGACGATGCATTGATTGCCGCATTTATTGGCGGCTTCCTTCACAAAATCCGGGTTCTTTACGGCGGCGGAATTGACCGCAATTTTATCCGCGCCCGCGTTTAAAAGATTACGAATGTCCTCGACGCTCCGCACGCCGCCGCCAACGGTAAGGGGCATAAAGACCTGTTCAGCCGTGCGCGCCACAACATCCAGAATGGTGTTGCGGTTGTCGCTCGTGGCCGTGATATCGAGGAAACACAATTCGTCCGCGCCCTGATCGTTATAGATTTTTGCCTGTTCTACCGGATCGCCGGCGTCGATCAGATCGACGAAATTCACGCCCTTGACCACGCGGCCATTGTTTACATCTAGGCATGGAATGATGCGGGTTTTGAGCATTTACCCACCACTTGCAACTTTCAACGCTTCTGTCGGCACGATGGATTTATCGTACAGCGCCCGGCCGACGATAACGCCCGTCACGCCGTATGGGGCCGCTTCGCGTACCAGCCGGATATCTTCCAGCGAATGCACGCCGCCCGAAGCTATCACGGGAATTTCCGTGCTCTGCGCCAGTGAAATGGTGGAGAGCACATTCACGCCCTTGCCGGTGCCGTCGCGTTCGATGTCGGTATAGATGATGCAGGCAACGCCCGCATCCTCGAAATGTTTTGCCAGTTCCGTGGCCTGTATGTTCGTGCCGTCGACCCAGCCCTCGACCATGACCTCACCGCCCAGCGCATCGATACCAACGGCAATCTGGCCTGGAAATTCGCGGCAAGCCTTTTTGACCAACTCGGGATCACGGACAGCCGCCGTGCCGAGGATCACCCGGCTGACGCCTTCGGACAGCCAGTGTTCGATCTGCGCATGAGTGCGGATGCCGCCGCCGAGCTGCACCGGGATATCGACCGCATCAATTATGCTGCGCACCGCGTGCTGGTTTTCCGGCGCGCCGTGCACCGCACCGTCGAGGTCGACAATATGCAGCCAGCTAAACCCCGCCCGCGCCCAGTCGAGCGCCTGCGCCGACGGGTCGTCGTTATAGACGGTGTCGCGGGTCATATCGCCCTGATACAGCCGCACGCATTTGCCGCCCTTCAGATCTATCGCCGGGTAAATAATCATGGGGAGAGGTATAAAGAACCGCCCCGCCAAGCACAAGGAATGAAAGGCTTATTTTAATATAGTTGACATAACGCTGCACCTTGTTATAAGCTCCTGCTTTAAAAAAGGGATGCGGCAATGAGTAATAAAATAACGTTTAACGACGCGCAAAAAGAGCAAATCAGGCAAGCCCTGAGCGACTATCTTTTTATAAGTGATGGGGCCGCAAAGGAATCTTTCATTCGCAGTGTCGAGCAAACCGGAACGTTAAGCGCTTTTGGCGCAGGTTCACTTCTGTCTTATTCGCATCTTCAGGAAGCAGACGGCACATTCAAGAAGGATCTTGCCGATAAATTTCCCGGTATCGATCAAGCATCTTTGGTTAAAGTCACGCCTGCAACATTGAAAGACTACGAGAAAGATTTCGTCTGCTTTGACATTCATTATCGCGGCACGCCGGAAAAACCCGGCATCACGATCGGGAACGAATTTAAAAAAGGCGCGGAAACGCCGGGCGGAATTTTGGAAACCAAAATCGATCATCTCGGCGCAGATAGCGCAGCGAATTTTGTTTGTTATTATCTTGAGAAATTCAATCAGCGCGAAGCGCCCCCGAACATGCCGATTTATAAATTTGAAGTGATCAATGTGGAATCTGAGGATGGCCGCAAAGTTCCCTCCATCGTTTGCGTCGCCGACCGAGCGAGCGACCTCTATATTTACAATCCCGAAAACCGCTTTGCGAAAACAAGACCGTTTTATCAAATTGAACGTGGGCCACAGGGTGACAACATTAAAGCATTCATTATGGCCGCTGCCTATAACGATAAGAGACCTGACGGATCGCAAAAGGGACCGGGAGCGATCACCGATCTCGATTACCTGCGCAACCTTATCAACGACTCGATGGCAAAGGGGGTTGAGGTAGAATCCCGATTCCACGGCCTGTATACGTCCGCAATTCGCGAACGCATGAAGATTGATCCTGAAGAAAGAATGATGCTTGAGGGCTTTGAGCACGAGGGCCGCAAAGGAAATATGCCGCGCATGCTTGAGAATTTCATGTTCGCCATCAGCGCGCACAATGAAGGCGTACGCTACAGGGAACTGGCTATACCTCGCAGTACTCAACCGGAAACTCTGGCACTATAGCCACTTTTTCTAATCGGCGACCTTCGGACCGATGATTTTATAATAGTAAAAACCCCGGATCGCTTCGCCGTCCACTTTGGCATAGCACGGGTGCGTACCGATGCGTTGATAGCCGAGGCTTTCATAAAGCTTGATCGCTGCTTCCATCGTTTCGCGCACGTCGAGATTGATGACGGAAAAGCCTTCGTCCAGCGCCGCCTTTTCCGCCGCCTCAACCAGCATACGCGCCAAGCCATGCCCCCGCGCCCAGGGCGCAACGAAGTTTGTGGTGAGTTGCACGGCATGTGCCTGTGCTTCGTTATTGACGGGCGGTTTGATGATCTGGCAGGTACCGCAAATCACGCCGTCCAGCCTTGCGACAAACAATATGCGCGTCGGCATCGCCATCACGCCCCGCCAGAAGCGCTCGAGAATATCGCGGGAGGGAAGTTCAACCCAGCCGAACCCGCCGCCGCCTTCGATAGCGGCATCGGTCGCATCGCACAGGTCGTTAAGGTCCGGCACGGAAAGCGGCTGCGTCACGCGCTCTACGCTCGGCACGGCCTTCATCAATTTAATCTGGTTTTGCTCGCTCATTGAATGCCCCTTTTCACTTGAGCCGCCTGTCGTTTACGGCTTCCACTGCAAAAAATTCGCAATCAGTTTCAGACCTGCACTCTGGCTTTTTTCGGGGTGGAACTGAACGCCGATCATGTTGTCCCGCCCGACAATGGCCGTTACCGGGCCACCGTAATCCGTATGTGCAAGTATGTGCCTCTCCTCTTTACATTTGAACATATAAGAGTGAACAAAGTAGTAATTATTTAAAGAATCTATATTGCGCAGCACAAAATGCGTTTTCGCCGGATCGCCGGAAACCGGCGCGTGCAGCTCGTTCCAGCCCATATGCGGGATTTTGAGGGCCTTGTCTGCGGGTTTCATCGGGACGACTTCGCCTGGAATCCAGCCAAGCCCTTTGTGCTCGCCATGCTCCAGCCCTTTATCCGCCATTAATTGCATGCCCACGCATATGCCAAGATAAGGCCGCGCCGCCTTTATAACCGTTTCCTCCAGCGCCTCGCGCATACCCGGTATGGCGCAAAGGCTTTGCATGCAATCGCCGAAAGCCCCCTGACCCGGCAGGACAACCCGCCCGGCGCGCCGGACATCCTCGGGGCGGTTTGAAACGGTAATTTCACGGTCCAGCCCCTCCTCCCGCGCCACGCGCTCGAACGCCTTGGCCGCCGAACGCAGATTGCCGGAGCCGTAATCGATGATAACGATGGATTCTTTTGCCATAGGCAGCAGTTTTAGTGTATGTCCTTCCTGAGTTAAAGATAAAATTGAAATGCAGACCATGACCATCGCCGTTTACAACTGGAAAGAGCTGAATGAGGCCGCAAAATTGCGGATCATGCGCCGCGCCGAGGCCAATATCGACGCGGTTATCAAGGCTGTTCAGCCGATTATCGCAGATGTGAGGGAGCGCGGCGATGCGGCGCTGATCGATTGCGCCGCGAAATTTGAAAAGGCAAAGCTGTCCTCAATAAAGGTCACAGAAACGGAATTTGACGAAGCCGCAAAAACGCTGGACCCCGCAGTAAAAGCGGCCATCGAGAAATGCGCCGGAAACGTCCGCACATTCCACGCAGCACAAATGAAGCGCGTTGAAAAATACTGGATGGAGGAAATCGAACCCGGCGTTTTCGCCGGCGAGCAGGTGAACGCGATTGAATCCGTCGGGCTTTACGTACCGCGCGGCAAGGGCGCGTTTCCTTCCGCCCTTTATATGCTGGCCATTCCCGCCGTCATCGCGGGCGTGGAAAATATCGCCGTGGTCACGCCGCCGCGCGCGGATGGAAAGGTCGATGACGCGACGCTTTTCACCGCAGAGCTTTGCGGTGTGAAAAATGTTTTCAAATGCGGCGGTGCGCAGGGCATTGCCGCGCTGGCTTACGGCACACAAACTGTTCCCAAGGTGCGCAAGGTTCTCGGCCCCGGCAGCCCGTATGTGGCGGCGGCCAAGCGCATTCTTTCTGATGTGCTTGATCCCGGCATGCCGGCGGGGCCTTCCGAATCCATCGTGCTCGCGGATGAGAGCGCCGATCCCCACAACACCATTCTGGACGTTCTTAATGAGGCCGAACACGGTGAAGACAGCGCAGCGCTTCTGGTGACGCATTCAAAGAAACTTTCTGATTACGTGCGTGATAACATGCCCGCCGTTATCGAGAGCCTGCCTGAGCCGCACCGTTCGATCTGCGCGCATGTCATGGGGCCGCAGGGTTATGGCGGTATCATTTTGACAAACAGCCTTGAAGAATCCATCGCCTTTGCCAACGACTGGGCGCCGGAGCATTTGCATTTGAAAGTTGCGGATGCGGATTCCATTGTCCCGAAACTCAAGCACGCGGGCGAAATCCTGATCGGCGAATACACGCCCTCCTCACTCGGCAATTACGGGATTGGCGTTAACCACGTCCTGCCCACCGGCGGCTGGGCGCACAGCTATTCCTGCACCTCGGTCTGGGATTTCCTCAAGCGTACTTCCATTTCCCGTTGCGATGCGCGGGGCTTTAATTCCTTAAAAGGCCCCGTGACAACCCTGACAGATTACGAGGGCTTCCCCGCCCACGGCGCGGTTTTGCTGGAGCGTAAATAATTTACCTCACAATTTTGTTGACATAACGTTTGGCCCGGCATAAACGTATCGTTCCCATAACAAGTGAGGTTTTTATGCCCGGCCAAATTATTGCGATTGAATTCGACAAAACAAAATTCAGGCATTCGCCTTATACACAGCACAACGCCCCTATCGATGAAGGCGGGGTGACATTTTATACCTATAGGGACCACATAACGCCAACAATACGCAGTCATGTTGTATCCTTTGATGACGATGCCGATTTTGAAGCAGTAGCTCTTGGTGCTAGCGGACCTTGCGTTTTGTTTGTGTCTTTAAGCGGATACAAAGCAGATCCAAATCTCGATTTTATCATCAACAATCAGAAACATTCTATCAAAGCCTCCGACTATGTTATTGGTTACATTGAACACATGCGAAGCGTCGCCCCACCCGAATTGCTTCAGAGGGTGGCAGATGAACCAAATATTCTTGATGATTTTGAGAAGGAATGGAGCATTCCATTCTTTAAAGAAAGACTGTCCAATCTCATTAGGGGAACAAATGTGTTCTTTCACTGCCTCTACAAAGGAATTGACAATGCGATGGGCGATACACAGCGCTCATTAATTATTTTTTCCGATGGCCTTTCTAACAAAGCCTCACTAGGTAGCTATGATATTGTCAAGGAAGACTCTCCTGAATTACGCATGTAACTTGGGTGCGCAGAAAGACTAACGCAATGACCATAAAAGCCCACGATGATGATGAAACCGTCTGCGTTGTAACAAAAGAAGCCGAGATCGTACCGGAACTGCGAAATCCCCTTACGCGTGCTGTATTTTATAGCCGCCCTAAGCTTACTAAACTCTTCACCGCCACCGGCAATATTGTGGCGCGAAAAGACCAAAAAATCACGTCAGATTATGCCGACTACTTCAACAACCCTTTCGCTGAACGTTACGACTTTTTCCGCAAGCTTGATTTAAACGGCGACTGGCGGCAGGTTTATAATAAGACCTCCAGATTTGGAATTAAAGTGTCCCCCGAAATAGCGGAAGCAATTTTTGCCGACATCAAAGATGTGCGCCGTTTGCACCAAAAGGTTCTTCTGAAATATACCGGGGAACCTTCCGCGAACCGCCTTGATTTCAACGTTGTTGCCAACGGTGCCTATGGTTGCACACCAAAAATGCACGTCGACATGTTCGATCTTAACGCGCATGTCTCCTATTTAACGCCCCTGCAATGGCTTTCCGGAGTCCCTACAATTGAAGAATGGCAACTGATTGCAAATGAAACCTTGGAGTCCAACGAAAAGGCATTCAAAAATAGAATATTGGAGACACGGATCGGTGATGTGGCCTTTATCAAGGGGCTCGGCCCCATGGCCCTGGACAGCGAAGTTGTGGAACACGCGCGGTTCGCAACTATGCCCCACCGCTCCTCCGATAAAATCAAGGAATGCGGCCAGATCGCCGTTGCGATTTTCTAAGGTCTAAAGTGCACCCTTCGTGCTCGGCAACTGGCCGACGGCGCGGGGGTCGATTTCCACCGCCATGCGCAGGGCCTTGGCGCAGGCCTTGAAGACGCTTTCGATGATGTGGTGGTTATTCTCGCCGTAATAGTTCGAGCAGTGCAACGTCAACCCCGCGCTTTGCGCCAAGGCGTTGAAGAATTCCTGAAACAGCTCGGTTTCCATTTCCTCGCCAATGCGGTCGATCGTGAACATCACATCCCAGATCAAATAAGGACGGCCCGAAAAATCCAGCGCCACGGAGGAACGCGATTCATCCATCACCAGATCGAAATGCCCGTAGCGGCGGATGCCCAGCTTGTCGCCCAGCGCCTGTTTCAATGCGGCACCCAGCGCCCAGCCGCAATCTTCTACCGTGTGGTGCGCGTCGATATGCAGGTCGCCCTTGGCCTGAAGGTTCACGTCGATCAAGGAGTGTTTAGAGAGCTGGTCCAGCATGTGATCGAAAAAGCCGATACCGGTTTTGATTTCGCTGCGCCCCGTGCCGCCCAGATCGACCGTTACGGCAATCTCGGTTTCCTTGGTCTTGCGGTTTACGGTGGCGGTGCGCTGACGGCCTTTATCGCTGGGCATGGCTCTTTTCTCTCACTCATTTATAGACTAAAGTTGTAACCAGGCCATATCCTAGCACAGGGCGCCATGCGGGTTCTATTCAATATTCTATTACTGTTTGTTACAGCGTTTCTGGCGGCCTGCGTCGATGTGCCGCAAGCCAAATACCGCGATGCGCTTGGGTTGCCCGAAGATGCCCACCCCTCACCGATGATGTTTTCACAGCTTAAAATGGCTCTGCCGCCCGGCAGCGATGTCGGCTACATGACGAAATCCGGCGGTGGTGTCGATGGATTTTTTATGAAACCCGCCAACCGCAATCTTTTGCGCGACGGTATTTCTCAGAAAGACATCGAGCGGGTATTTGAAGAAACGCTTGAGGGGCAGGGTTACGATGTTGTCGATACCGTCAATGTCATCTTTCCGGATGAGGAGCTTGATGAATTTTTGCGCTCGGAATACCGGGTCGGCGGAAAAATCATTGAAGCGCGCATGGATGGAAAAGAAAAAGCCTCAACCCCGATTTTGGGAGGGCTTGGCTTTGGCAGGGAAGGCATCGAAGGCGAACTTTATCTAAAAATCGAGTGGGGCGTTTACGACACGTTGCGGCAAAGGGTCGTTTACAAAACCGTGACGGAAGGAACGGGAAAGGTTAACCGCCGCGACCCCGAAGGCATGACTTTACTGGTGAATGCGGCGTTTGAAATGGCGGCGCATAATCTTGGCGCGGACAAGGAATTTCACGATCTTCTTGTCAGCGGCACCAAACCCCAAAGCTGGCCCCTGCCCAAAAAGCAGGACGACCGGCCTATGAAATACGAGGCAGAGGAGGAGGTTGAATTACCTGCAAAACCGCTATCTTCAACGCCCCTTCCGCAATTCATCGACAATGCCCGCCAGACCGTCGTCATGATCGAGGGCGGGGTCGGCCATGGCTCCGGGTTTTTTATTTCACAAGACGGCCATATTCTTACGAATGCTCATGTCGTCGGTAATGCCCAGCGTGTCCGTGTTGTGACATCAAAGCGGAAAGAAAAACTTGTTGCTCAGGTTTTGCGCGCACAGCCCGCGCGCGACGTTGCGCTGTTAAAACTTGAAGAGATACCGGACGACCTGAAAATTACCACACTGCCGATCCGCACCGAGTGGCCCGGCGTCACAGAGGACGTCTACGCGCTCGGCACGCCGATCAGTAAAAAATTGCAGGATACGGTCACAAAGGGAATCGTCAGCGCGCATCGTAAGAAGTTCCGCATGCACGGCGCACGACTCGATATCATTCAGGCCGATGTCGATATTCACGGCGGCAATTCCGGCGGGCCGCTTCTGGACAGGAACGGCAATATCGTCGCCATCAGTGTTGCCGGTATGTCTTTCGGCGACCCCAATGCCGATTTTTCGACGGGGCTTAATTACTTTATCCCCATCGGCGATGCGCTGGAAAAGCTGGATATAGGGATTGAAGACGGAGAGAAATCCCAAGGCGCGTTCGACACTTCGGCTATGGCACCCGCCAAATCCCTGAATGTCGGACCGCCGGTGCAATTGGCGCCCCGATAGCCTTGACTTTTGCGGCTGAAATGCCACATATCCTTTCCCATGAACCAAGATTACGCGAAAGCACAGAACTGGCGCGGCACCACCATCGTTTCGATCCGCAAGGGCGGCGAGGTCGTCGTTGCGGGCGACGGCCAGGTTTCGATGGGCGCAACGGTCCTTAAATCCAACGCCCGTAAGGTGCGCAGGCTCGGCAAGGACGGCGCGATCATCGCCGGGTTTGCCGGAGCGACTGCCGATGCCTTCACGCTTTTTGAACGCCTTGAAGCCAAGCTGGAAGCCCATCCAGGACAACTGACGCGGGCCTGCGTAGAGTTGGCCAAGGACTGGCGCACGGATAAATATCTGCGCCGCCTCGAGGCGTTGATGGTCGTCTGCGACAAGGAAACCTCTTTGATCCTGACCGGCACAGGCGATGTGGTCGAGCCGGAAGACGGCATCATCGGCATTGGATCGGGCGGCAATTACGCGCTGGCCGCCGCGCGGGCGCTGGCTGATCAAAATCTTTCCGTCGAGGAAATCGCCCGCCGCGCCATGAAAATCGCAGCCGATATCTGCGTTTATACAAACAACAATATTACTGTTGAAAAGATCTAAACGTCATGGCCGCCGCCACAAAACAAAAAACCGAAATTCCTGCCTTCTCACCGCGTGAAATCGTTTCCGAGCTGGACCGTTACATCATCGGCCAGTCCGCCGCGAAAAAATCCGTAGCGATCGCCCTGCGCAACCGCTGGCGGCGGATGCAGCTCGATCTTGAAATGCAGGAGGAAGTTTACCCCAAAAACATCCTGATGATCGGCCCGACAGGCGTCGGAAAGACAGAGATTGCGCGGCGTCTGGCTAAACTCGCGGGCGCGCCTTTCATCAAGGTCGAAGCCACAAAATTCACCGAGGTCGGCTATGTCGGCAAGGATGTGGAATCGATTATCCGCGACCTGACCGAAGCCGCCATCCACATGATGCGCGAAAAGCAGCGCAAGACCGTCATGGCGCAGGCAGAAATTTACGCCGAGGAGCGCGTGCTGGATGCGCTGGTCGGCAACACGGCTGGCGATGGCACACGCAGGAATTTCCGTGACAAGCTGCGTGCCGGAGAGTTGAACGACCGCGAGATTGAACTGGAACTTCTGGACAACTCAAATCCGATGCCGAGCTTTGATATCCCCGGCATGCCCGGTGCGTCCATGAGCATGATCAATATGGGCGATATGTTCGGCAAGGCGTTCGGCGGGCGCACGAAAAAACGCAAGATGCGCGTCGATGAAAGCCATGAAATCCTGATTCATGAAGAAGCCGACAAGCTTCTGGACGAAGATAAAATCATTTCATCTGCCCTTGATCTCGTGCAGCAAAGCGGCATCGTCTTTATCGATGAAATCGACAAAATCGCGGCACGGCAGGACGTGCGCGGCGGCGATGTTTCCCGCGAAGGCGTGCAACGCGACCTTTTGCCCCTGATCGAAGGAACGACGGTCACAACGAAGTACGGCACCGTCAAAACAGATCACATCCTGTTTATCGCCTCCGGCGCGTTTCATTACGCGAAACCCTCGGACCTGCTGGCCGAACTTCAGGGCCGCCTGCCGATCCGCGTCGAGTTGAATGCTTTGACCCAAGAAGATTTCAAACGCATCCTCACCGAAACCGAAGCCAGCCTTATCAAGCAGTACATCGCGCTGATCGGCACGGAAGGCGTTACACTTAAATTCGAGGATGCCGCCATTGATGAAATCGCCCGCCTCGCCTTCGAGGTTAACGAGAGCGTCGAGAATATCGGCGCGCGCCGCCTCTTGACGGTCATGGAAAAACTTCTGGAACAAATATCCTTTACGGCCTCGGACCGTGGCGGCGAGGAAATTGTCATCACAGCCGCGTATGTACGTGAAAATGTCGAGGAACTGGCAAAATCCGCCGACTTAAGCAGATTCATTCTTTAGTCTTTTTAATCAAGCGATTCTTTCGGCTGACAATGCTGGACGAAGAGAGGATTGCACCTGTTCTTTTTATCCAGGTCCGAAATCGAAGGCGGGAATATTTTTACGAATTCTCTGTATTCGTGGACTTTGCCGTTAAAGAAGATCTTAATTTTGTCCTGATTGACGCCGAGATTTTTTTCTCTTTCCAGGAAATCAAAAACTTCTTGAAGACCGCGAATTTCGACAATCTTGTACATGTTCGTTTTTCCACGGACCTTAAACCAATTCCTGTGCACATCTAAATCGGCAGCAGTCTGATGCGCTTGCAAGCCGAGCGCCCGCACCAGAATTTTTCTGTCCTTCAATTGGTCCGGATTAACGACAGGGATTTGCGCACTCCTGAACGCCATCCCGGCGCTATTTCCTTTCAGGTCAGGCATGATGCAGTACTCCAGAATAACAAATCTGTATTTCTTTTGGTTGTTGTACCCGTTTTTATATGGTTATGTCAATCTTTGTCGCCTCAGCAGCACGTACATTGCCCCTTCCCCGCCATGTTTTCTTTGCGCAGGGTGAGTTTGCACGATCAAAGGTCTTAATTTTTCGCCTGCCAACCATTCTGGAACTTTTTGCTTAAGTATGCCTTTTTGCGGCATGAACCAATCTTCTTCGTTGTCATCTTGCCCCGCCCTTTTACCCGTACCTGTTATCACAAGTACACAACGTTTCCCGGCAGCGTGAGCACCCATAATAAATTTCTCCAGCGCATCGCGGGCCCTGTCCTGATCAAGCCCGTGCAGATCGAGCCGCGCTTCAATCTCCATCTCACCCCGCCGCAAGCGCTCATCCGTACGTTTGTCGATACCCCGCCCCGGATCCTTTATTTCCAAACGTTCGCCGGATTTATCTTTTGTGGCAGTTTTATCGCCGTATGTCACGCGTACGGGCTGCGTGTGATTGCGTCCCGTCGCCACATCATCAGCTTTTTTCCCCGGCATGGGTTTTACGCCCGACACGGCCAGCGCCCACAAATCCTTGCCTTCCTTATCTTTATCGTCTTTTTCACTCATGCGGTGTATAATAGAACAAGTTGAAGCTTTGGGGGTACGTCTTTTGAAATTTTGTTTGTTTTTCTGCGCTCTCCTAATAACTGCCGTTAACCTGGCTCTACCTCTGTACGCCTTTGCCCAGGCCCTTCCTGAAACCAAATTTTCCGAGGAAGAAAAGGCCGTTTTTGCATTTTTCTCACTGACTGGGACAGCACCCGACTACGTCAACTGGATACAAGCCAACGACGCATATGAAAAGGCGCAAAGCGCCGAGGCGGCTACGGAATATTACGAAACCGAAAGTTACCGCCTCAAATGGGGCTTCAAGGACTACAAGGAAAAACAGGACTTCATTACGATCAAGACGGATGTCGTGCTTCAGGTCACAGAAAAAGATTCTTCGGGCACCGCCTCGATTATCTTTCATTTTCCGGGCAATGATGCCGATTATATCCCTTATTTTCCTTTCCCCTATGGCGATGAGTGGATTTCGCTGGTTGTAGAGGATTTACCGAAATTTTCACGACTGCCGATGAACCAGACGCAATACGACCATATTTCCAAATTCCTGCCGGATACCAAGAAAAAATATTCCGGACGGTTGCACCTGAAAGTGCGGCCCACCCAGGTCGATAAAGACAAACCCTTCATGCTCGACAACATTCCGCAATGGCTGATGATGGGCGATGTCGCCACCATACAATGCAGCGCAGTCGATCCGGACACAGGTAAGGAAGAAGGGCTGTGGGAATATTCTGCACCATGGATTTTAAGCGATCTGAACAGCCTGCGGGACCAGCTTTACAAATAATCATTCTATTACAATGCGTTAGAATTGCACGCCCTATAGTCAAACCAATTTGGTTTTGGACAAGGCGCGAGCGACGATGCGTAGAAAACGCTACGTGAGGAGCGAAGCAACGCTGTCCAAAAGCAAATTGGAAGGACTATAAACTTGGCGGATTACGTGCATATCTGCTAATATGAGGTGTCAACAAACTTTTTTGGGATTTTTTGGACATGTTCTCGAACGTGAGCAACATATTCTCCGTCAAGCCGCGCGAGGCCGAAAGCGCCGATACGCGCCTTGGTATTCGCCGTCACGACCCCGATCAGGAACGCTCAAAGAAAAAGGGCAAAGACGAAGAGGAAAAAGTTTTTTTCAATGACGGCGACGAAGCGACCGTTTCGGTTGAGGCGCTGCAAATCTTCCTTGAGAGTTTTTTGCGTTCGCTTCTAAGCACCACGGGTATGCCTGCCGCGCCCGCGATCAATGCGGAGCACACCCCAAGTACGGCGATCGCAAATACGGCGATGCGCGATGGCGCGGCCGCCTATGCCGCCAGCGCCTATCGGCAGGCTTCCTTTTCAGCAAAAAATAAATCGGTTTTCGACTCTGCGCCCGTTCAGAACGACGCGATCGGCCTTGAGTCGCATGAAGTCAGAACGATTTATTCCCTGCTTTCCGACCTTAATATCCTCGCGCAACAGAATGTAAAAACTCTCCACATCGAGCGCGGCGGCACATTCCTGCAAAGCCTCGTTGCAGCCGTTGAAAAGGGCAAATTGCAATAGCTTTCACGGCGACAGCCTGTAGCCGTTTTCTTCCGTCAGAAGAATTTTTGGGTTGGCCGCGTCTTTTTCTATTTTCTGGCGCAGCCTGTAGATATGCGTTTCAAGCGTATGGGTTTCTACCCCTTCGGCATAACCCCAAACGGCATCCAGAAGTTCCTGACGCGCAACGGTTCTGTTTTTATTTTCATGCAAAAACGTCAGGATCGCCGTTTCCTTTTCCGTGAGGCGGACCGTGCCCAGAAAATTATTCTCAACGTCGAGAATCTGCGTGGCGATTTTTATCGTTTTGCCCGTGCTTTTAATGCCGGAGAAATTTTTCTGATGACGCCGAACGCGCTCAATCAAAGCGCCAAGACGCACGGGCTTCATGAAAATATCAGCGGCGGCCAATGACTTTCCTTCCGGAGGCGGTTCCCCCGGCGCGCAGATATAAATCATCACGCCTTCGCCCGCCTCGGACAGGTCGCCGATAAAACGCACCCCGTCCATTCCTTCCACGCGCAAAGCGGCGGCGATGACCTGGCGATTTCGTTCTTCCGGCTCGAAAATAGTGACATTTACTGATGACGTTTCTTTTCCCATAGAGCCAGTATACGGGGGCAATAAGCACCGGGCCAGCAAAACTCTACCCTTCTAACCCTTTGATTTTACACTGTTTCCTTTTGGCACAGAGCTTGCAACCCTTTGATCTGCAAGGGAAAGACAAAAATATGCTCGATATCGGTGCCGTTGAAGCCAGCAGCCAGAATCATCCTGCCGCACAAGCGCGCAGCGGCAAAGTGCTGCGCATGGCCCGCGATAATGACCGCATGGCAGGTTCGTATCCCGTTTGGGAAAAAGCGTCGAGCGCAACGCAGCGCATCGAAGAAAGCCTTGGCCGCGCACAAACATCGTCGCATACGGCAAGCTTTGAAAACGCCCTCGCTTATCAAGGTGTCAACGCGCCCGAACCGGCCGCCGCGAAAAAACCCTTCGGCTTTGGCGATTTGATCGACATGGTCAACCCGCTCCAGCACATCCCGGTGGTTTCAAATTTATATCGTCACTTCACGGGCGATGAAATAAGGCCCATTTCTACAATCATCGGCGGCGCGGTTTATGGCGGCGCGGTAGGCGCAGCCAGCGGGCTTGTCAATGCCGCCATACAGGAAGAAACGGGCAAGGATTTAACCGGCAATGTTATGGCCTTTGTTTTTGATGGCGAAGCACCGCAATACAAAAGCATGAACGCACACCCCGAAACGCAGATCGCTGCAAGCCTGAAAAGCGCCGAAAGCGAAGCTCTCTCCACCCTGCCCGGCTCGGTCTTGTCTTTTGCCGATCTGGGCGGCGGGCGACGTATGGTGTTTGAAATGGCCCCGGCCGCCGAAGGCCGCACAGCAGGCATGATGGGAAAAAGCCATGTCGAAAAAAGCATGGTCGAGGTTGCCAGCGCCGCACCGCTCGACCTGATCGCGCCCAGCGCATTTCCATTGTTTGAGGAAGATAAAAAGACCGCCTGACTCCACCTGTCATCCTGAAGCGCTTGCGCTGAAGGATCTTGGCTTTAACCACAGATGAACACGGATAGGCACAGATTGAATTATATCTTCGTCATCACACGCTTTATGCGTGTGATCCACCTATCCGCCGAATCTCGCAGGGCGAAGGAGGGTGGATTGCACGGACAAGCCGTGCAATGACGATTTTGGGAATCTGTGTTTATCTGTGTCCATCCGTGGTTTAAAAATTATTCAACGCTCACCGAAAATTCCGGTGCCGATGCGAATGAACGTCGCGCCGAGCGGTATCGCCTTTTCGAAATCGCCGCTCATTCCCATGCTGAGTTCCTTTAAATTGTTTTCCTTCGCCAGCTTCGCCAAAAACGCAAAATGCAGCGCGGGCGGTTCATCGACCGGCGGAATGCACATCAGGCCGCGAATATCGAGCGCGCACTCTCTCCGGCAAAAATCCAGAAAACCGGGAAGCGCCGCCGGAATGATCCCGGCCTTTTGTACTTCCTCACCTGTATTGACCTGAACAAGGCAGGGCAGGTTTTTATTCTGCTTTTTTATTTCCTTTGAAAGCGCTATCGCCAGTTTTTCGCGGTCCAGCGTTTCGATCATATCGAACAGAGCCACCGCCTCTTTCACCTTGTTGGTCTGAAGCGGGCCGATCAGGTGGAGTTTTATATCAGGATATTCACCCTTCAACGCGGCCCAATGAGCTTGAGCCTCCTGCACCCGGTTTTCACCAAATAATCTTTGACCCGCGTCCAGCGCCGCGCGGATTTTTTCGGGCGGCTGCATTTTGCTGACGGCGACAAGTTGCACGGATAAAACCTCGCGCCCTGCACCCTGCGCGGCTTTTTTGATTTGTTGGTGGATACGGGCGATGTTTTCTGCTATCGGCATGCGCTTATTAAAACCACGAATGAACATGAATGAACATAAATATTTCAAAAGCAATCATCCAAACCTGTCATTTCGACGACTGAAAGGAGGAGAAATCTCATGAGATTTCTCACCCTGCTCCGCAGGGTTCGAAATGACAAAAAGGGAACAATGAAAAGGGCGCCTTGCGGGCGCCCTTTCCGAAAAGATTAGATTCCAGTCGTAAGACTAGAAATCGACCTGCGTACCGACAACAACTGCCGTTGCATCCGCTTCGTCCGTAGCATCTTCATGCTCGACGTGCTGGATAGAACCACGGAAGCTGAGGCCCGGACCGGCTGTGTAAACCACACCGCCGATGTAACGCTGCGAGTCAACGTCATCGTTACCGTTGGTGTTTTCAGAGTCGAGGTACGAACCGCCGATTTTGAACGGGCCGGTCGTGTAGTCAACGCCGACAACCATCGTTTCTTCTTCGTCGATGTCATCTGTGTTGGCTGCGTTACGAACATCGCCGTTATCGTCGACAACGTAAGCCGCACCGATACCGAACGGACCGACATCAATGTCGAGACCGGCGTTATAAGCCGTGCGGTCGTCAGTTACGTCACCGGCACCTATCGGATCATCGTCTCTTTCATGATCGACATGCGTGTAACCGCCGCCGAGGATGAAGCCGATATTGTTGAACATGCCTTCGTAACGAAGAGCCAGTTCATACAGGGAACCGAACTCGATCTCGTTGTCGGTGCGAACGCCGCCCAGACCCTGAGCGTTGCCGCTGTTGTCTGAAACGTCAGGCGCATAGGTGAAACCAGCCTGGAAGCCGTTGAATACCGGCGACAGGTAGGTCAGGTTGTCGGTGCTGCGAGCCTGATCCTGATCGTAGTCAAGACCTTGGGTCGTCACGCCGGTGGTGATATCGGTCAGAACAGCATAGTTGATCGGCTGAACGTACTGACGGATACCGTCGATGTTGGCATCAGCAGAAGGAGCAGCTACCTGCAGGAGGTAAGCAGCGCCGTCTTCTTCGCCAAGGTTAACGCGGCCCCAGTCGCCCGAGAAGTAAACATAGCTCTCGTCAACGTTGAAGCCTTCATCGCCATCCGTTTCGGCTTCGATGTGAACGCCGACGCCAAGGCCGTTGTCCATCGTCGTTTCGCCGGAAACATGAACTTCCGTGTCGCGGATCATGTCGATTTCGCGAGCTTCGTCGCCATTTGCAGCAGTCGCTGCAGCGGATTCTTCATCCTGGTCGATATACACGCCGTAAATCTTGGCATGACCGCCAACGCCAACTTCCAGCTGCGCTGCAGCAGGTGTCGGCACGAGGGCCAGAGCCAGACCGCAAGCGGCGGTGCTGAGTAGTAGTTTTTTCATTTTATTTCCTCCAATCAAACTTCGTTAAAAGAATGATTTATTGGGTTGAACAAGATTGATTCCTTTGTGGGGAACCGTTGGAATAGCCCCCGTTGCCGGAAGGCTACAGCAAGTAAGCCAATGTTTCGTGAAAGGGTCAACGCGATTTTTTACAAATATGTCACAATTTTTTTCTTTTGTTGCAATTTTGCCACATTGTCCCTTCCTGTAAAACCAGACTTGAGGGGAAAGGCGCGGCATGCTAGTTAAAGCGTTCAGACATTATAACCTCGGCGTCGGAAGGGTTTAAGCCATGATGAATATGCGTTCTTTGGCAATTATTTTCTCGATTTTTCTTTGTATTGCGGGCCTGACGGCCTGCACAAATATGGAAAGCGAGGCCAAATACCCGAGCGGCCATGACCGCGACGGGGCCAAGGACGACATCTACGCCGAAAAAGAGAGCGTTTTCGGACCGGGTGGCCTTGCCATCCTCGGCGGTGAACGAAAAGAGGGCGAAGGGGACGGCTCGACCGGAATCGGCGTCAACAGCTTCCTCTGGCGTGCTTCGCTCGATACGGTTTCCTTTATGCCGCTGGCCAGCGCCGATCCGTTCGGCGGGGTAATCCTGACCGACTGGTACTCGCCGCCGGAAAACGCGGCCGAGCGTTTCAAGGTCAACGTGTTCATCCTCGGGCGGCAATTGCGCTCGGACGGTATACGTGTACGCGTCTTCCGTCAGGTTCAGGAAAAAGGCGCATGGCGCGACTCTGATGTTGCCGGCGACATGGGCACAAAACTTGAGGACACAATCCTCACCCGCGCGCGCCAGCTCCGCATCAGCCAGCTCGGCCAGGACGATTAACGCGCCATGTCCTCGCGTTACAACATAAAAGAGACCGAAAAGAAGTGGCGCCGTATCTGGGACGAGCGTGAAAGCTTTAAAGTCTCTGAAGATTCAACAAAGCCCAAATATTACGTCCTTGAGATGTTCCCCTACCCTTCGGGCAGGATTCATGTCGGGCACGTACGCAACTATACGCTGGGCGACGTGGTGGCGCGTTACCGCAGGGCGCAAGGGTTCAACGTCATTCACCCGATGGGCTGGGACGCGTTTGGCCTTCCGGCGGAAAACGCAGCCATCGAACGCGGCGAGCACCCCGACAAATGGACACATGAAAATATCGACGCCATGCGCGCGCAGCTGAAGTCTATGGGCCTGTCCATCGACTGGAGCCGCGAAGTCACGACCTGCGATGCCGATTATTACCGCCACGAACAGAAAATGTTTTTGGACTTCTACAAAAAAGGCATCGCCTACCGCAGGGAATCGATGGTCAACTGGGACCCGGTCGACAACACCGTGCTGGCAAATGAACAGGTGATCGACGGCAAGGGCTGGCGCACTGGGGCACCAGTCGAGCGCCGCAAGCTCAATCAATGGTTCCTGAAAATCACCGATTACGCCGATGAACTTCTCGAATGCGTGAAGAAGCTCGACGGCTGGCCAGAAAAAGTCCGCATCATGCAGGAAAACTGGATTGGGAAATCGCAGGGCGTACGTTTTTCCTTCGCGTTAGAAGACGCCTCTGAAAAAATCGAAGTCTACACCACGCGCCATGATACGATTTTCGGTGTCAGTTTCATCGTACTCGCAGCCGATCACCCGGTTGCGCAAAAACTTTGCAAAGGCAAACCGGGCTTTGAGGATTTTGTAAGGAAATGCCAAGCCACTGGCACCTCTGAAGAAGCCATAGAAAAGGCGGAAAAGCTGGGTTTTGACACTGGATTTAAAGCGATCAACCCGCTCCGCCCTAAGAGCAAAATTCCGGTTCTGGTCGCCAACTACGTTTTGATGGATTACGGAACAGGTGCCGTCATGGGCGTACCGGGTCACGATCAACGCGACTTTGAATTTGCAGCAAAATATAAATTACCTGTTTTACCTGTCATTTCGAACGAGCGAAGCGAGGAGAAATCTCAAGACAATCAGGGAGATTCCTCGCATACGCTCGGAATGACAGAAGCCTATACCGGCGACGGCATCATGATAAATTCAGACTTTATCAACGGTATGAATGTCGAAGAAGCAAAACAAGCGGTTGCAGCAAAACTTGTCGAGATGAAAATCGGCACCGTTACAACCCAATTCCGCCTGCGCGACTGGGGTATCTCAAGGCAAAGATATTGGGGCTGCCCGATCCCGATTATTTATTGCGATGCGTGCGATATCGTCCCGGTCCCCGAAAAAGATTTGCCCGTGACGCTGCCGCAGGATGTGACTTTCGACAAGCCCGGCAATCCGCTGGAGCGCCACCCGACATGGAAGAACGTCAAATGCCCAAAATGCGGCGCGGCGGCGCGGCGCGAAACGGACACCTTCGACACCTTTTTCGAGTCAAGCTGGTATCAGTTCCGCTACTGCGACCCGCACAATGAAAAACTTCCCGTCGCCAAAGACAGGGCGAAATACTGGATGCCTGTCGAGCAATATATCGGCGGCGTCGAGCACGCCGTGCTGCATTTGCTCTATGCGCGGTTTTTTACCAAGATCATGCGCGATTGCGGCTATGTCGATTGCGACGAACCTTTCACAGGCCTGTTCACGCAAGGCATGGTGACACACGCGACGTACAAGGATAAAGACGGCAAATGGCTGCTGCCTACCGATGTCATTATTGATGGTGACAAGGTAAAAGACAAAAACGGCAATCCGGTCACCGTCGGCCGCATTGAGAAAATGTCCAAGTCGAAAAAGAACGTCGTCGACCCGGAAGATATCATGGATACTTACGGCGCCGATGCGGCGCGGCTGTTTATCCTGTCCGACTCGCCGCCCGAGCGCGATTTAGAGTGGACCGAAAGCGGCATCGAGGGCGCGTGGCGCTACGTCAATCGGCTGCACAAAATCATCCTTGATGCCGGAAACAATTTGCCGGCGGCGGGCGCTGCGCAACCGTCAAACTTTGACGACAAATCCCTTGCCCTGCGCCGTGCCGCACACAAGGCAGTCAAAGGCGTGGCCGAGGACATCGAAAGCTTTCAGATGAACAAGGCCGTCGCCAAAGTGCGTGAATTGTCCAATGCCATCGGCACTTACGAAGGTGATGGCTGGGTGCTGCGCGAGGCGCTGGAGGTTCTGGTTAAACTCATGAATCCTATGATGCCGCATCTTGCTGAAGAACTCTGGCAGATGCTTGGGCATAAAACGCTGCTCGTTGATGAAGCATGGCCGCAATTCGACGCCGGATTATTGACGCAGGAAACCGTCACGATCGGCGTGCAGGTCAACGGTAAGCTGCGCGCCAGCATTACTCTTGCGGCTGACGCAGGGGAAGGCGAAGCCCGCGAAGCGGCGCTTGCACAAGACAACGTGGTGAAATTCATGGAAGGCAAAGCCGTGCGTAAATTTATTTACGTTCCCGGAAAAATCGTCAATGTGGTGGTGGGATGAGAAATTTTTCTTTTCTTCTTTCTCTTTTTCTTCTTGTCGCCTGTGGCTTCGAACCCGTCTACGGCGATCTCGGCAGCAAGACGGAATACACCGCCGTGGAAACGCGGCTTTCACAGGTTGAAATCGCGGCTATCCCCGACCGCAATGGGCAGTATCTCCGTAATGCGCTGATCGACCGCCTGTACCCGCATGCGCGGCCCGGCACCGCCGCCTACACGCTCTCGGTCAGCACGATCGAGGAAAGACATACCGACCTCGATATCACCAAAAGCTCGGATGCGACGCGGCGGCAAATTCGTTTGCTGACAAAGCTAACCCTGACGGACCGTAAAACAGGCGCGGCGGTTTTGGACCGCGACCTCAGCGCCATCGGCAGCTACAACATTCTGGGCAGCGAGTTCACCAACCGCGTATCGGAGCAAAACGCCCGTGAAAACGCCCTGAACGATCTGGCGCAGCAGATCGAACTTCAACTCGGGCTTTATTTTCAACGTCAATAACGGGTGTTCCTTTTGCCCTTAAGCGTTTTCCCCTGCTGTCATCCTGAAGGGTCGAAGACCCTGAAGGATCTCATAAAAAATAGAACCGCGACGCTCGCTACGAACGCAACGAATAAAGATCACAAATCAATATTCTGCAGGAATCGTTGCGCCCTTTGCGTGCGTTGCGGTTAAAAATCTATGAAAAGGCCTTGACTCCTGCGCCGGCGGGATTTAAAAGGTATTCCATTACACAAAACATGTAATCGCGGCATTTGAAGGATCAGCTTGCACCGCGTTAACAAAGCTAAAGCGCCACAGCCCCTCTCAGATTTATTGAGTTCCGCTGTGGTATCCATTTTTGGAAACCGGGCGGAACCTCTTTGCTTTACGCAATCATTCCATCCGTATTGTCACAACAAACACACGCGGTTTTCCGCGTGGGTTAAACTTATAAGGAGTAAAACTATGTCTACAAAAAAACATTACATTGATGGAACCGAAGGAATTAAGTTGGTGCAGACATTTGGCGCCACCAGACCCATCGTTAACGTCGCCGATGAATATGAACCGACCAGCTTTGAAACCCGCCAGTTTCAGGCCAATCTCGTACTGGCCAGACCGGACAGCAACATCAAGCAGGACGGCTGGGTTCTCGTAGAGAAAACCGGGTCCGAGCCACGCGACTATCAAATTCACGGCTTCACAAAAAGCCTCAAAAAAGCGCAAGGCTGGGAAGACAAAAACCCGCCGCAATTCCGTCAGCAGATCGCCGACGACATTACGTTCGTGCAGCCCAATAAATTCCCCAGAGATCTGACTTATAGCCGTTAGGAGAAAAAATGTCTGGACAAAACAACCATGTCGCAAGTCGCCAATTCCGTGCCGTCGCGTCTCTTAAGGTAGAAGGGGACGCCTTGGTTTTTGGCGGGTGGGATAAATATGAAATGACAGGCACCGGTAATGATGCCGTACTGCATGGTCATACAAACAACATCAACGAGGCACAGGAGTGGGAGGATCAAAACCCCCGCGCTACGGCCTCTGAACTGTCTTCAATGTTTCATCAAGACCAATATGCGCATATAGAGCTGTAAAAAGCGCAAAAACCCCCGGCATTTTACTTTCCGGGGGTTAGTCCCTATATTGCTTCCCTGTAGGAAAAACAGGGAAGCAATTTTTTTATGTCGGAAGTCAACGCCAGCGACCGCAGGGTCATCGAAAGCGAAAACGATGTTTTCGACCTTTATCTTGGCTCCGGCGCGAATATGAAGGTCGGGCTGGAGACGGAAATCTCGTTCTTCGACCCCGTAACCCTCAAGCCCATGAGTCTGGCTCAAAACAAGCTTTTGAAGAACGCGGCGCAGGCGCGGCATTCGGGCGTATGGGTTCATACGGAGCCGACCGCCGATATTCTTGAGGCCATTTCCATTCCCGGCAAAGCCCATGAGCGCAAAAACATTTTGCACGACATCAACGAGAAGACAAAAATTTTAAACGGCAAGGCCACCGAGCTGGGCCTTAAACGCTCCTACTTTCAGGAACTCCCCGACCGCACAGGCAAGGAGCTTCTTGAACACATCGTGGACAACGAGCGCTATCAGATCATGTACTGGCCCTACCGCGAGGACATGACCGATATCGTGGTTTACTTTGCCGTGTGCAAGTCGAACCAGATTTCCGTCAGCTATAAAAACCCCGACCATCTTTTGCGCAACATGCGAAGGCTTTATTTCCTTGCGCCGTTTTTGTTCATGCTCACCGACAATACTTCGGGTTTCGATCAAGGCCGCGCTTTTGCAGGTCATTCCGGCATGATGCACCGCGCATCGCTTAAAGATCGCGGTGGCGTTTTGCCCTATGTTTTCACCGCTCGAAACGGGGAAGACTTCATCCGCAAACATATCGACGCCGTGATGAACAACAAGCTGTTCATGTATTACGACGGGCAGGGAAAACTTACCCGCGTCCCCTCCGGCACATGGGAAAGTTTTAATGCCCTGCGCGAACGCGGCCTGAACACCGCCAATAATTATTTTCTGGCGCAGAGCGTTCTCTGGCCCGATGTGAAAATCGCCGCACTAAAAGATGCAAGCGGCACCGTAAACGGCCACCGCTTTGAGGCCCGCATGTTCGGCGTTGGCATCCACCAGCACCAGACAGCCCTTTTGATTACCTCCGAACTGGCCTTCAACGATGGCTTTGCGGCCGATGTAGATGCACTGCTGTCCGAATACGGGTTCGATGCGAATGATTTACCCTCGGCACAAAAAACACTCGAAAATTCCTACCGCGCCGCCCGCGAGCATAACGGAAAATTCTTCGATATCACCTACGGAAGCGGCTCAATGGCCGACTTTGCGAAGGCCTTTGCCGACCTCGTTGAAAATGCCTTTATCGGAAAAGATTTCGACGAAGAACTTGAGCCGCTACTTTCCATCTGCCGCAGCGGCTGCACGGACGGCAAAGTCAACCGCATTCTGTTTCCGACGTTTGAGGAAACCATGCGGCACCAGAAAAATTTTGATCCGGCGATATTCGACGACCCCAACACCTGCGCGCACATGGTTTTTGAAAAGGAACTGCGCAAAAAATCCAAAGGCGCATGCTGCGGGGCGTATGCCTAAACGTCTGCTCCCGTTTCTGCTTTCCCCGCGCAAGCGGGGATCTTTTAAGGATAACGGCTGAAGATTCCCGCTTTCGCGGGAAAAGCAGTGTTCTCATTATCCGTGGTTTAAAAAATCTTATGCGCCCAGATTTTCTTTTCGAGAACATCCCACAACTTTTCTTCAAATTTACCGCCATAAATTTTGTTAAGGCGCGCAATGCTACCCGTGCTGGTGACGTTAATTTCCGTCAGATAAGACCCGATCAGATCGATGCCGACAAAAGCCTGCCCTCGCTCTTTGCAAACCCTGCCGATTTTTTTGCACATGGCGATTTCGCTCTCCGAAGGCTCATACGCCACATCGACGCTGTCACGGAAGATACGAAATTCTTCCCCCTGCCCCAAAACGGTACAGAGCGCACCCACAATTTCACCATCAAATAAAACAATACGTTTGTTGCCTTCGTATATTTCCTTCAGGAAAGGCTGGAACATCAGGGGTTCTTTTGTTGCCTCAATCTCCTTGCGCGCCTGCGCCACTGAAGAACAGCGCAGAATGCCATGCCCGTGAAAACTATAAAGCGGCTTGATGACAACGTCTTTATGCACGCTGAAAAAATTTTCCACTTCGTTCATATCCCGCGTCACCAGCGTCGGCGGCATGTATTCCGCGAAATCAAAAATGGAGAGTTTTTCCGGCATGTTGCGCACCCAGAACGGGTCGTTCGACACATAAACGCCGCGCCGGTGCAGGCGCTCCAGAATATAGGTCGTCGAAAGATATCCCATATCGAAGGGCGGGTCCTGGCGCAAAAACACCGCGTCGAATTGCGTCAGATCCACCGTGCTGTATTTTCCAAGTGTATAATGCGGGTCTTTCGTCAGATCCACGGCAACGGGCGCAGCATGGGCACGAATATTGTCCTTATGATCGAGCGACAAATCTTCGGGCAGATAATGAAAAACCTCATGCCCGCGCTTGCACGCCTCCTGCACCAACAACAGCGAAGCGCTGTATGCGCGGTCCGCATCTTCGGGAGATTCCATCTGAAAGGCGATTTTCATACTGGCTAAGTATCATTTTTTTGTTTTACACTTCAAGGATCGTGAAGCTTACATGGAAACAAATAGAGCCCTTTGTCAAAAAGCCGGACCCTGCGGCGCGTGTTGTGCTGGTCTATGGCCCCGATGACGGGTTGATGCGCGAGCGCGCCAAAACCATCGGCCTGTCGGTGGTGAACGATTACAGCGATCCCTTCAATGTTGCGGTTCTTTCCTCAGCCGGACTGGCCGAAGATCCGGCGCGGCTGGCCGATGAAGCCCATGCCATTTCCATGATGGGCGGCGGACGGCTGGTGCGGGTCGAGGATGCGGGCGACAAGCTGACAACGCTTATCAAGGCCTATCTCGAGAGCCCCTCGGCGCATAATCTTGTCATTCTTGAAGCTGGAGAGCTGGGGCCGCGTTCCTCATTGCGCAAGCTGTGCGAATCAGCCTTGAATGCCGCCGCCCTGCCTTGCTATGTCGAGGATGAGCGCGATTTGTCACGTCTGATCCGTGAAAGTATTCAGGCCGAAGGTCTGTCAATTGAACCTGACGCTGTGCAGTTTCTGGCAGGGAATATCGCCGGAAACCGCGCCCGTGCCCGTAGCGAGATAGAGAAATTAGTTACTTACAAAGGCTCGTCTGGCGTTATTACCTTGGATGATGTTCAGGCCACGTGCGGCGAGGCCGGCGATGGTTCTCTGGATACGCTTGTTTATAGCGCTGCTGGCGGCAATGTCGTTGATTGCTTACGGACATATGATCGCCTGCTGGCCGAAGGTGTGTCGTTTATGGCCATCATTAGAAGCCTGCAAAATCACTTTAGAAAGTTACACTTTACGAAATCTTGTGCCAGCACTGGTGAGCCTTTGGAAGCCGTCATGAAAAAGCTCAACCCGCCGATTTTCTTTAAGCAAGAAAATGCTTTCAAAGCGCAGGTCCAGCGCTGGACCCTTCCGGCCCTTGAGCAAATCGCCGCCCGCCTCCTTACCCTTGAGGCGCAGTGCAAGCAGACCGGGGCCGTCCCCGAAACCCTTTGCTCCCAGGCCCTGCTGGCCATCAGCAAATCCGCCCGTTAATTTCCGGTATTGACAACAGCACCATTGATGCTTATGAAAATAATTATTCTTTTTCAGGAGTATGGGTATGGGCGACAATAGCCAGGAATTTAACGACAAAAGTCGCGGCAACCGCTCCATGCGGCTATCTGCCAGAAGAAGCACGCACACGGCCAAGCAGGTCTTCGAATGCTGGGCGCAGGGCGACCCCTTTATTCCGAGAAACATGATTGAGCTGTCGACCATGCCGGAGTTTTGTGAAAACGCGCTGGAGAACATCGACAATTATGCGCGGATTACCTCCAATGGAGAAGCGCTGGATCTTTGCATGAAAGTTGCGGCAAAATCTTATATGTCCGACAAACTCTTGGATTCGCTTCTTGAAAAAGCAATCGGCTTCGCGACAGCCTGCAAAAACGCGGGCCTCAACATGGATAAGGCCAATAACGCTCTCTTTGACATCTACAGGCTTTCGCCTCACAAGCCCCACATCAGGGCACATGCAGAGGCACTGATCCCTGCTTACGGGGAATATGCGGAGATGCTCAGCAATCATAAACTTCGGGAAATGGTTGACTCGGGCATTGCGCTTTACAAAGTCCGCGCTTTTCCCGATGACGCGCCGCCGGATGTTCGCCCTTATACCCACTGCCTGCGTAACGACTGAGAGTTCCATGAGCGTATCTGATAACAAGAAAAAATTTTCGTCCGAACATAAAGACCCTCTGGACGCACAGCTTTCTACCTGGCAAGAGAGTCGTTTTCACCTTCTCGACAGCACACGCTCGCTCGCCGACAATTGGGAGTTTGCAGCCATGCTCCCTGTATATTTTTCTGAAATTGCGCTTCAGCTTCAAAGCAAGTTTTATACCGTGACGTTGGCCTTTGATCTCGTTTCTCTTGTCGGACAATCCAGCAAAACAGGACAAGAAGCGTTGTCTTGGGTGCTCGATCAGGCCGAAGAAAACATCCGCGCAGGAAAAGGGATTAAATCGTCAAACAACGACATTATCAGTGTCTACTGCTACGCAAATCCCGGCAGTGCGCTGGAAAAGAGGGCCGCCGCCTTACTGCCCCGATCCAAAATATATAGCGATCAGATCAATCGCCTGAGAACACACAAGTTACAACTATTCCTGGCTCATATTGAGCCGCAACTTACATGCCAGCCACCCACGCCGGGAATTGATGAGGTGCCTTGATGGACTACGATAACAGAGTTGAAAAATTTGCAAGAACCGAAACCCCGTTCAACCGTCATTTGAAAGACCGGCAAAAGCGGATGCGGCATGAATTTAGACGATATGGCGAGCCTATTGCCCAGATAGAATCGACGACGGCACGACCTTTCAACCAAAAGAATATGGAACTGTGGACGCGCTATCCTTGCACGCCTCCAACTACACTCAATCACGGTGAATTATGTGATAGATTTCGTCCTGCCTTGATCTACGGATATTTTCATCAGCACGGTAAGATCGAAGGCGTTTCCATCGCGCCTGCCACCACGGAGCTGCAGGATGTACATCCAACTATGGCATTGTATGCCTTGAGTTCGAACGATAAAAACAAGGCTCTAGATCCAAGAAATTTCTCTATCTACAGGCTAAACAACGTTCAAACAATTACAAATTCCTCCCAGTTTTTCCGGGTTCCTGCAAAACCTTTTGATAAAGACATTCTCTTTTTGTCAAGATGGGAGGCGCTTTCCTTTTTTTCACGCCGGATTCACGCATTGCTGTACTCAAAAGTTGCCCTGCGTAATTCCGGAAATTTTAACCAACGCGTATTCAAAAACACCGTTTATGAGGGGCCGATTTTCAATCTCGTGCCGGGAGAGGCGTCTCAAGATCTGCTGTTGCCGGATGTCAATGGCCGATGGAAAAACCAGCGCGCCCGCTATCCTTTTGATATTACCCAGGCCGAAATCGATGATTTGACAAAAAGAGTCGCGAGAAGAGGACCTATGCCGCCGACTTCTCTGGAAGATTACCTTGCCGTTACCCAAACTGGGCTGGATCCTTTCGCATTAACTCCGAAACAAGGCGCTGCTGCCGTTTGTCGTCTTAGCCACCTGACCAGCTTGCAGGAAGGTATAGCGTACGGCGAAGCCGCTTATCCGGAAATTTAACCTGCTTTTCTGTCAAATTCTGCCTGCCGCACCTTGAATTGCATTAAATGCATATCTGGTCTTCTTTTTTGCACCATTCATTCCGTTGACGCATATCTAAAATATATGTATATAGCCCGCGCATTAGTATTATTTTTAAGGAAACACTGACTATGCACGCAAACAACATGACCCCGATTTCACGTTTGGTTATCGAATGGATAAAAACCAACGCGGCCAATAACCAAGCTCTCGGCGCAATAGCCGCTGACCAGAATTAAAAAGGTAAATTAACATGTATACGCCTAACAAAAGACACCTCCCACACCTGATTAGCCAGTGGAGCAAGGACGGATATGAAATTGACGCCTTATTCGCTGAAATGGCCGAGGATCAGAATTTCAAGTATTTTCTTCCTGAACATATTAAAGAGCTGGTTGGAACCAAGGAACCCGCAAAGGCCGCAAAGATAGCGTGGGCGGCGCTTGCATTTGCTCTTAAGAAAAAGAACAAGGGCCTGGCAAACTCTGCCGCTGCTGCATATTTACTTTACGCCAAGCACGATGGCAGATCCGATAAAACGATTCTTCGACTTCAATTTTTAGAAAGATCGCTTCCAAATACCTTCGTAGCTTCTGGAGCCGCCGACATGCGTAAGCGGCTGGAAAATGCTCCCACAAGCACAGATAAAGCAAGGCAATCAGCCAAAGACAAGGCACAAGAACCCTTAACCTACGACGCCTAACCGCTCAAACGGCTTCCCGGAAAGTGTGACAGGCGGTGGAGAAGCTCATCAAGCTGATCGAGGGATTTGAACTCGATCTTAAGCATCCCGCCATTGCTGCCATCTCCGTCGATCGTAACGGCCATGCCGAGTGCATTTGATACTTCTTTTTCAAGTGCCAGCGTGTCGACATCTTTTTCGTGCTCGGCGCTGCGTGAACGGGGACCGGAAGTTTTTTTCTTCACCGGGCCGAGCGCCGCATCGGCGGCGGCGTAGCGCTCCGTCTGGCGAACGCTTAATCCGTTCTCGACAATTTTCTTCACCAGATCGTCCGGGTTTTTCGCCCGCAGCAACGCCCGCGCATGACCTATGGTGATCGAACCGTTGCTCAAATGCGCCTGCGCCAGATCGCTGAGGCCGATCAGACGAATCATGTTGGCGATGTGCGAACGGCTTTTGCCGATTTTTTGCGCCAGTTGATCTTGGGTGTAGTTATATTCCCCGAGCATTTTTTGATACCCTTCGGCCTCGTCCATCGGGTTGAGGTCGACGCGCTGAAGGTTTTCGATCAGCGCAATTTCATAAGCCGCCGCATCGTCAAGATCATGCACGATGACCGGAACCTCATGGCACTGCGCCCGGCCGGCGGCGCGCCAGCGGCGCTCGCCCGCGATGATTTCAAAAAACCCGTCTTTGCCCTTGGCTGGACGAACCAGCAAGGGTTGCAACACGCCATGCTCGCGGATGGAATTGCTCAGCTCCTCGATCGAATCCATGTCGATCTGGCGGCGCGGTTGGTGCGGGTTGGCAAGGATTTTATCGATGCTCAGAATGCGGCGCGGCGCTCCCGGCGCGGCGGATGATACCGCCGAAGGCTCTTCCGGCTGCGACAAAGCGGCCTCAGAAGGAACCGCCCTCACGGGTGATGCGGCGCTCGGTTCGTCGTCCTCAAATAATGCGTTCAGACCACGGCCCAGGCCGCGTTTTTTTGGATTAAGTTCTTTTGTTTTTTCCTGTTCTTCGATCATTTCTTTCTTTCCTTTATTTCTCAATAAACCCCGTCATTGCGAGCATCCGCAGGATGCGAAGCAATCCAGTCTTTTCTCTTGGCTTTGGATTGCCGCGTCGTCGCTACGCTCCTCCTCGCAATGACGGATATTAAAATTTAGCGACTACAACTATGCCACCTGTTCTTCTTTAATAATCTTTTCCTTCCGCAGATCGCGCTCGCGCCGGATGATTTCGCTGGCCAGGTGAATATAGGCCTGCGCGCCGGGGCACTTCATGTCATAGACAATCGCCGGCAGCCCATAAGACGGCGCTTCGGACAATCTGACATTGCGCGGAATGACCGTCTTGTAAACCTTGTCGCCGAAATATTTGCGCACGTCGGATGCCACAGCGCCCGACAATCTGTTGCGCGGGTCGTACATCGTCAGCACCACGCCGTGAATATCAAGGCCGGGGTTGAAGCTGCGCTGGACGCGCTCGATGGTTTTCACCAGATGGCTGAGACCCTCCAGCGCATAGAATTCGCATTGCAGCGGCACGACAATCGAATCGACCGCGACAAAAGCGTTGAGCGTTAAAAGGCTCAGCGATGGCGGGCAATCAATAATCACATAGTCATACGGAAGCGGTTTGCGGAGCGCTTTCCTCAGGCAATATTCGCGCTCCTCGGCTGTTACCAGTTCAATTTCCGCGCCTGCTAAATGCAGCGAGCTGGGCGCCAGCGAAAGGCGCGGCACCTTGGTTTTAACAGCAACATCAAGCACATCTGCTTCGCCGAACAGTACATCATAAGTGCTCTTTTGAATCTCGGCGCGGCGCACGCCCAAACCCGTCGAGGCGTTACCCTGCGAATCCAGATCGACCAGCAAAACCTTTTGCCCGACCGCACAAAGGGCCGTCGCCAGATTAACAGCTGTGGTGGTTTTGCCGACGCCGCCTTTCTGGTTGGCCACCGCCAAAAGCCTCGGGATTTTATTGTCGGCGGGATTTGTGCGCGGCTGGATCATGGCTTTGCCTCGGATATGGGTTTTCGCGTGAGAAGGCGATCATGCCGGGTTTTGCGGCAGGAGTCAACTTTTGTGCAGATTCCGAAGCCGTAAAATTACCCCGCCGCTATCCGTCCGGCTGGGGAATTCCTCACAATCAAACGCATATTTTTCACGGGCTTTTTCTATTTCCCCAGCGGCCTTTTCACCCTTTAAAAACAGCATTTCCAACGCTGGATTCTCCTGCGCGAACGGCAGACAATACCCGCACAGGATCTCCAGATCAGCCAGCGCCCGGGCCGTGATAACGTCAATAACATTGTCATCCTGAGCGGAGCGAGCGCCAGCGAGCGCAGTCGAAGGATCTGGCCTCTCCTGAAATTTCTCGACCCGGATATTGTGAATTTCGACCGGGGTGTCTGTTTCACGTGAAACGGTGCGGAGGAATTCGCATTTACGCGCATCCGATTCGACCAGATGCACCTTCAAATCCGGCCGCGCGATCGCCAGAACCATACCGGGAAACCCCGCCCCGCTCCCAATATCCATCAACACCAATCTGCCTTTCCCGCGCAAGCGGGAATCTTTTTCAGGAAGAAGCCCTGCCAACTGCAGCGAATCATCAAAATGCCTGCGCTGTATATCCTCCAGCGATTTGCCGCTGACCAGATTGATCGCCTTTTGCCATTTGATGAGAAGCGCCTGATATTGGGTCAGTTTTTCCTTAGTTTCGATTGAAATATTTTTCATGAAACAAAATCTTTCCTCATATAAAAACCGCCGCCATGTGACGATTCACCATCCGGCACAAACCCGAACCGCTCGTAAAACCTCTTGGCCCCGTGATTGGTTTTTAGGACGTGAAGACGAACTGAGAACCCCTTTATTTCTGCGGATTTCAGCAGCTCTATTGTGACAGCGGACCCTATTCCCCTGCCCTGAAATTCCCTTGAAATCCATAGCTGGGAAATGTGAATTTGCTGCGCCTTTTCCTCGACTTGCAATACCCCAACATCCCTGCCATCGGCCTGAATTATAATGATGCCGGATTCGGCAAATTCTTCTGCTGCAATTTTATCCTGCTGCGCCTCGTCCCAACCCCATATAGCAGAGATATGATCTTTGAATAGATCGTGGTGAAGGAACTTATAAAAATCAAAATCTGCTGGAGACCCCGGCCTTAACTTATACTCAGGCGGCATGGGATTTGTGCCCTTTTTTGACGTGGCGTAGAAGCGCCACAACTGCCGCCGGGGTCATGCCGGGAATCCTCGATGCCGCGCCCAGCGTGGCGGGGCGGGCCTGCTCCAGCTTCTGGCGCACTTCGTTGGACAAGCTGCCGATGGCGGCGTAATCCATATTGGCGGGGAGCGCCAAAGCCTCATCTTTCCTAAAGGCCTGAATATCGGCTTCGTGGCGATCCATATACCCGGCGTAAAGCGCATCGATTTCAATCTGTTCGCGGATGCCCGGCTCTATTTTTTCAAGTTCGGGCCATACACTTTGAAGCTGTTCCCAGTCGATATCCGGGTAGCCCAAAAGATCGGCGGCGCTGCGCCGGACACCGTCTTTATTGACCCCGATGCCGTAAGATTCGAGTTGGTTGGGGGTGGTCACCAGCCCGGAAACCAGAACCCGCGCTGCCTCAAGTTTTTGAGCTTTTTCGTTCCATATTTTTTCCCGCGCCGAGCCCACACACCCGATAACAAGCCCCCTACCCGTCAGGCGCTGGTCGGCATTGTCAGCGCGGAGTCTTAAACGATATTCAGCCCGGCTGGTGAACATCCGGTACGGCTCGGGCGCACCCCGGGTAATGAGGTCGTCGATCAAAACCCCGATATAGGCCTCGGCCCGGTCGAGGGTGAAAACTGTTTCACGTGAAACATTCGATACACCCCGTCCTGAAGCAGAGCACAAAAGCGCCGCATTAATCCCGGCCATCAAACCTTGGGCGGCAGCTTCTTCGTATCCAGTGGTGCCGTTGATTTGCCCCGCCAAAAAAAGCCCGGAGACCCGACGCGATTCAAGGGTGTTTTTCAAATCCCGCGGATCGACATAATCGTATTCGATGGCATAGCCCCACTCCAGAACCTCAACATTTTCAAGGCCCTCGATGGAGTGAATATAGGCGTCCTGCACATCCACCGGCAGCGAAGTCGAAATGCCGTTGGGATAGACGGTATCATCGTCAAGCCCTTCTGGCTCAAGGAAAATCTGGTGCCGGGGCTTATCGGCAAAGCGCCGGATTTTATCCTCAATAGATGGGCAATAGCGCGGTCCCGTCCCCTTGATGTTGCCGGAATACATCGCCGAGAGATGAATATTATCGGCGATGATTTTATGTGTCTTTTCATTGGTATAGGTGATATGGCAGGGAATCTGCGGCACCAAAACCCTATCCGTCATATAGGAAAACGGCACGGGCGGATTATCGCCCGGCTGCTCTTCCAGAGCGGCCCAGTTAATGGTTTTCCCGTTCAGCCGCGCCGGGGTTCCGGTCTTGAGCCGCCCCAGCGGAAAACCAAGCCTTTCAAGGGTTTGTGCCAACCCTATGGTTGGTGCCTCCCCTACCCGCCCGGCCGGGATTTGCTCCTGCCCCCGGTGGATCATCCCACGCAAAAAAGTCCCTGTGGTCAGAACCACCGCACCACAGGAAATCGTCTCCCCGGCCAGAGTTTTCAGCCCCGCAACCTGCCCCGCCGTATCCAGAATCAAATCATCCGCCGCACCCTCTATAAGGGTAAGATTGGGGTAATTGGAAAGCTCACTTTGCATGGCTTCGCGGTATAATTTTCGGTCGGCCTGCGCACGGGGGCCGCGCACCGCCGGACCCTTTGAGGCATTCAAAATGCGAAACTGTATCCCGGCCCGGTCGATAATCCGGCCCATCAGCCCGTCCAGCGCATCGATTTCCCGCACCAGATGTCCCTTGCCCAGCCCGCCAATGGCAGGGTTGCAGCTCATGGCCCCTATCGTATTGATCTTATGGGTTAAAAGCGCCGTTTTAGCCCCCGTGCGTGCAGCGGCGGCGGCAGCCTCACACCCCGCATGCCCGCCTCCGACAACGATTACGTCAAATTTATTATCCTGCGCCATGAGGCGGTTATATACTGAAACCCCGCCGGATTTCCAAGAATATTCACCACAAACATCCACGAAGAGCTTTTTTGAGTTGACACTACCATGTAAATTTGTTATGCAAACGACATTGTGTAAAATCACTGCGTGGAAGGATTGCGTATAATGGGAAAGTCCCGCAAAAAACAAGCCACCGGAGCCTCATTTTCGGAAAAACAAAAAACAGCGCTCGAAGCCATATCTTATGGCGACCCGGAACTGTGCCGCAACCTTGCTGGAGCAGACCTGCGACAATTGTTCAACGTAGACTTGCAAGTGGCTACAGAAGTCTATGAACGTCTTGCAGAGCATAAAAATGTTCAGGTTCGGGCAACACTTGCACGAAACCTTGATCTCAAGGCTTTTCCCAAAGCCGCCGAATCGCTTGCGGAGTTTTATGATGATGCCACGCTGCTCGCCCTCATCGACAATCCAACCTTGAGTCATAGGGTTTCCCTATCTATAACCCAAAGCCAAAATTTTACGGCGAGGTATACCCTAGCCAGCAGTGAGCGGCTCAAGGACTTTCCTGAAGCAGCAGCCGAACTGGTCGATGATGACCTCGGCATTCGTTGTGCCCTCGCCAAAAACCCGGCTCTTGCCGAACTTCCTGCCACCGCCATGCTGTTGACAAAGTTCAAAGAGGCTGCAATTCGCCAAGCTCTTATTGGCAACCCGGCACTTGAGCATCTTCCTGATGTAGCTCTTTATCTGGAGCAAAATATTACAGACGATGGTACATGGGAAGCCCTTGAGAAAAACCCGGGCTTCCAAAGCCTCAGAGAAAAAAGGACCTTGGAGGCAATGAAAGAGCTGGGCATGAACCCTGAAACCCTTGGCTAATGGTACCTCTGAAAACCTCCAACCATTATATTTTACATAAAATATAGGCGTGCGAAGATCGGTTGTGGATGAATGGCTCATCATACTCACAACGCCTCTTATCCACCTTGCGCCATGGGGCGGTTATATACTGAAACCCCGCAATGTTTCCAAGATTATTTTCCTGTACGGCAAATTGTTTTCATAATTTTCTTGCCCTCTCGTTTTCTATAATGATATGTTGTGTCCCACATAACCTAAAACAGATGGCAATAATGAGTGCAGACCGAGAAAATTCACAAGAACGTTCCCCCGGAATCATAAGCCGCGGGAAAGCTTTATTGGCAAAAATAAAAGTTGGCACACTGGATTATGAAGATGCCTCATATGTAGAGCGTCCCGCGCTAAACGCTTTTGTAACGGGAAAAGAATTTGTGGGGGAATACTGGGATCAGCATATTGAAGATGAGGACCTGGCGACTCTTTGGGAAAGATGCGCGCGCGTACTTAAGAAATACATACCAACCATTCAGGAAAAGGAAGATCGCAACAAAGCCCAAAAAACCGTAGACGCCATCGCAAAAATTGCGGAAATTATCAGGGCTTATAGCGTCGACAAGAAACCTTATTTTCCGATCCCAACAGCCTTACTGGGCATACTTTCCGAATCTGCTACGCCATTAAGAATTCTTGGCGCATCTGTACGCGATGGAAAAATGAAACATTGGGCTGACCCCATTGGATTTGAAAAACTTTATTATAAAGCGCATCTTCCTTACAGCATAACCACAGGTAGACGTTCCGGCATTGACGTTCCCAAAGAAAAATTTCTGGAAACAGTCGAGCCCTTTACAAAAGAGTTGGGGCACTCGCTAAGTGACAGCTACAAAGCCGCTTTTATCTGGCAAAAGTTGGGACGCACAATTGAAAGCGCTTTTAATTATTGCAGCCTTCCAAATCTGGATGAATCTGTTTTGCTTAATGATCAAGTACATGTGGCGGCCTTGATATGCGATGCCGATCATCAGGAAGTAAAAAAATTCGAGTCAGGTTATGCCTCCAGAGAGTTGTCAGACATAAGAATTCCTGTCCCTACGATGAAACGACTTAGTGTTACATGGAGAGAAGAGGTTCCAACTCTGGTGGAAACCCTGCAAAAACAAAATCTGAATGCATTCAGGAGCAAAAACGTTCAATTCCTGCAGGACGCTGCCGTGTCTATCAATAGAAATTTTGCGCCCTGGTTCGATCAGGTTGGTAATAATGCAAGCGCGGACAATACGCTGGATTATTAAAGCTGTTGTTTTTGAATTCGTGGGATCCTTCGTCGCCTTTCAGGCTCCTCAGGGTGACAGTTTGCTAAGCGGCGAAGCCATGGTTTTTCACTAGATCCCCGCCTGCGCGGGGATGACGGATTGCTAAATTCGCGCTTACGCGCTCATTAAGAAATCCGTCACTTCCCAATGCAAAAATCGCGGAAGATGACGTCAAGCAAATCCTCGACGTCGACGCGGCCGGTGATGCGGCCGAGCGCACGAACGGCAAGGCGCATGTCTTCGGCCATCAGCTCAGGAAGTTTGGCTTGTGTGGCGCGGAGGAGGGCGGCGCGGCAATCCTCGAGCGCGCTGCGGTGACGGCGGCGGGTGAGGGCAGGGGCCTCGCTGTTGCCGATGCGGGTTTTGATTTTTGCGATGAGAGTATCAATCAACATATCGAGGTTTTTACCTGTGGCCGCAGAAATTTCAACAATGTCATTCTGAGCCGCAGGCGAAGAATCTCCGTGCCGCATGAGATCCTTCAGTCGCTGCGCTCCTTCAGGATGACAGTCTATTTTATTCGCTACTATGACTGAATTTTCATCAATAAGATTCAAGCTGTATTCGTCTGGCATTTGCGTCGCATCAAATAAAAGGATTTTAATGTCGGCGTTTTGCGCACGGAGCAGGGCGCGGCGAATGCCTTCGGACTCGATGGCGTCATGGCCCGTCGCGCCGAGTTGCTCGGGCCGCAACCCTGCGGTATCAGCCAGTATCACGGGATAACCGCCGAGATTTAAATGCGCCTCGATGATATCCCGCGTCGTGCCGGCAACATCAGAGACGATCGCCACGTCGCGCCGCGCCAGCGCATTCACAAGGCTCGACTTTCCGGCATTGGGCACGCCGATCACGGCGACCTGAACGCCGCCGCGCAGAATTTCGCCGCGCCGGTTGTCGTCAAGATGCGCGTCAAGTGCGGCGATCATCTCCGTAAGGCGCGGGCGCATGGCGGCGATTAAATCCTGCGGCACGTCTTCGTCGGGAAATTCGATTTCGGCTTCGGCATGGGCGAGGGATTTCGTGAGCGTCTCGCGCCAGCCATCGTAAAGTCGAGAGAGCGAGCCTTCCAGTTGCGCAAGCGCCTGCGACTTTTGCGCCTGCGTTTCGGCGTTGATAAGGTCGGCAACGGCTTCGGCCGTGGTTAAATCCATCTTGCCGTTTTCAAAGGCGCGGCGGGTAAACTCGCCCGGCTCGGCCAGGCGGTGGCAGGGCAGGGCGGAAAGCGCCGAAAGCAATTCCTCGATCACCGCCGGGCCGCCGTGGATGTGATATTCCGCAACGTCCTCGCCCGTATAGCTGGCGGGCGTTTTGAAATACACAGCCATGCCTTTATCGATCAGCGAAGCGGAGGGGGCAGGAGTTTTAATTGCGCAAAGCGCCAATAACCCCGGCGGCGGCAATTCATTCCGGCCCGTGAGCGCCAGCAACCCGCGCCCGGCGGCGGGCCCTGAAACCCGCACCACAGCAATTCCGCCGCGCCCTGGCGCGGAAGCCAAAGCAAAGATAGTGTCGATTGTATATTGATTGCTCATGACCCCGCTTTTACACGGGTTTTACTGGATTTTCCACATAAGTATAGCAATAATCACTTCGCCTGTTTTTTGGAAGCGTCGGCACCGGGGGGGGTCAGGCCCATTTGTGCCCAGAAGATTTTCTGCATTTCGCTCCAGCCCTGAATGGTCGGGTTCATCCATGTCTTCATCATGGATTCGGCATCTAAACTTTTGATGTTGTCCATCATTTGTTTTTGAAGCTCTTTCATCATGGCTTCCTGCAGCGGCGCAACATCGGGCAGGCCGATAAAACGGCGGGCCTCTTCGGGCGTGCAATCGACATCGACGGTGAATTTCATGGCGCGGCTCCTTACAGTCTGGTTCTAACATGAAGTGCTTCGGGATTCACACAGTTATAATGGATAATCCAGCCCCATATTTTTTCATATTGACGCCCGCTGTTTTCTTATGGTAAGAGTCGCCAATTCAAAAAGAAAGGGCCTAATACAATGAGCAATCTACCTGACGACAAGCGTTCACGTGCCTTATCCCTACTAAATAAGGACATTACAAAGTCACCAAAAAGGCCCAGCGTCCAGATGAAAGAAGCGGCGGCACAAGAAGCGAGCATGGCGCAGGTAAATAAAATTTTTCTGGTCTTTGATGCAACGGCCAGCCGTGAACCCACGTGGCAAATGGCAATGCGCCAGCAAATGAGCACAGCAAGAGCTTTGCAGGATATCGGCAAGTTTGTTGTCGGTATTGCTGCCCACAGCGGCGGCCGCGCAAAATTTCTAGGGTGGCATGACAACCCGGCCGATGCCGCACACGCCATGAGCCAACTGGATTGCAATGCCGGAGATACCAATTACATTGATACGTTTGCACTCCTTCAAGAAGAAGTCCGAAAAGGCAACACGGCAGACGTCACCATCATGTTTGGCGATTGCTGCGAGGAATACCCCGAAGACGTTATTAAAGCTGCTACTGCGCTTAATGTTCCGGTCTTTGCCTTGCACGAAGACACTGGACATGGCGCGGACAAAGGGAAGAAAGTATTTCGTGCCCTGGCACATGCCACGGGCGCGGCCTTTGATGAACTTGAAAATTACCAGGCCGTCGTTACAGCGATTGCCGCCCTGCTTAAAGGCAAACAAAAAGACCTTACGGGCGAAGCCAGGATTGTTATGGAGCGCCTGACCAGGGACAACCCCAATATTTTGCGGCTGAGTGATTTAAGAAACCCTCCCGCGCTTGAAGGCCCAAACCGCGGATAAAGACAAAGAGAGTTGGTTTTTACAATGGCTGTAGATTTATCTTCGCTTGATCAAAAGTTGCAGGACAGGCTTGTCCACTTTGCCGGTATTGCGACAACCTCTATCGGAGAGGGTGAGCGCAGCAATGCCATAGATATGTTTCTTAAGGCGTTGAAAAAAAACGGCCTGACCTTTCAGGATTTTGTCAAAGCTTCCCTGGACCCGGCCAGCAGGATTAGCGATGAGGCTTTGCTGGATAAAATTGCGGAGCTTGATGGGGCCAATGAAGAATGGCAAAAAGTGGCAACCGACCTTCAAGCCGCCGTCAATAGCCTTAAAGCTGAAAATGAAAAGCTCAAAACCACAAATGAGGCGCTCAAAAAAACCACCCGCGGTCCCGGCAGCAGTGGTGCAGCATCAGGATTAGGTCAACAATTTAACGCCGCCGCAAGCGGCTTTCCGGATCAAACAAGACAATTGGCCGAAGCAGCAAAGCGCATTGCCGATCTTGAAAATGAGCTGCGCGATAAAAATGCGCTACTGACCGCTTCTGACAAGAAATATGCAGCTCTTAAAGCCGACTCGGAAACCGCAGCCAAAAATTTGGCAGAAATGAAAACGGAACTGACGAAAGCCAGACTAAAACCAAATCAGATATTACAGGCGGTGCAGGCTGCATGTGCACAATTGGAACAGGGTACAGATCCCTCACATTTTTCCGGCTCGAACGGCGCTTCTAATGTTTACGGGTTAAGCTCTCAAACCAAAGACGCGCTTTCAGTTTATTTTATTAAAAAAGCCGTGCAAGCAAATTTTTTAGATGAAGTTGAAAATATTTTCCATCTGGCCGTCGCCATGTCAAAGGCGGCTGGTCTGGAAGCAGAGATCAAAATACGCGATATACCACCGTCCCATACCAATACTGGTACACCCGTCAGGCTTATCAAGGTTACAACCAAATCGAAAACCGCAACGTCCACGATAAGTGCAGCTGTGAGTGAGAATGTCTCCGTGAACTATAGCTCTAAAAAAGCAATTTGCATGAATTTTAACGATGATCTTTTTCCTGAAAGCAGCTATGCATTGGAGATTAATTATCTTAGTGATGGGGTTTTCCGCTACAGCACTGCGTATGTTAAAGACAAAGAAAAACGTGTAGCAAAAACCTTTTTAAACCAGAAAGATATCGTAAACTCTGTTTTACCGTACACTCTCGAGATGATTTACGGCAATGACAATCAAAAAATACGTCCTGTTTTCGACATGCTGAAAACAACTTTTGATATTCAATAAAAGTCTCGGGGCAATACCCCAAAAAAAAGCGGTCGTTCTACAGTCCGTGTGGAGGACCATAGAACGACCAGCGACGCGAGGGACACGTTTACTTTTTTGTGGCGACCGTTAGCGCTGCCAGCGGAATTCGGACAGGGCGTTAAGTGCCTTTTCTTTCCGGCACGCCCGGTAATCCGAAATCGCGAGGGCATGGCGATTATTGTCGGATATCGAGCTTGCAGTTTGCCAGAGATCAAGACGCACTTGTCCGTGCCGTGGCTTGGCTACTTCCTTGGGGCCGAGGGCAAAACGGACACCAAAGACGACGCCAAGAGCCGCCGCTTTTCCAGCCGAGCGCTGGTTTCTATCCATGGCAGACACAGAAGTGGTTTCGTGGATGGATTTGAGCAGGGGAAGGCACGAATCCGCCATGGCAGAGGAGGGAAAATCTGAGACCAGAGCAGAGCGCTCCGCAGTCTCAACCGATGATGCCGAATCTTCCAGTTCGAACGCCTGAACCGATCCGGCAGAAAGCGTGATAATTGTGGCTAGTGTAAGAAATTTTTTGAAGCTGATTATTTTTGCGGAGGAGGGCGCGTTAATCGCTGCCGTCGCCGCATTTGTGTTTCTCCGAGTATTCATTTCTCTATCCCACCGTATGCCTGTTTATCTTTTCGACTTTTCATCGCGGAGATCTTCGGACCTATGCTTCCGGTCAGCGACCTCTCTATATTTCATTTTGAACATAAATTTGATGTTATGGCAAACACTTTCGTTTCGATTTTATGGCGCTTTTCCCGCAAAAACATTGAAGATTTAGCGATAATTTTAGGGATGTGGGATTTGGAGGTTTTAATTTGCAGCGGCGCGGAGGTTTTTAAAACGCAACGCGCGCGGGCGAACGCGACGAGTCTTCTCTCTTTGTCATCCTGAAGGGTCGAAGACCCTGAAGGATCTCATATATTTTTAACGCAGAGTTCCAGAGGTTTCAGAGAAAGAATTTAAAAACTCTGAGTCTCTGTTTCTCTGCGTTAAAAATTCTGGATTGCTTCGCTAACGCTCGCAATGACGGAAAAGGAAAGCAGGAAAATTTTTACTGATTCATCGAGGTGAAGAAGTCGTCGTTGGACTTGGTGTCCTTCATCTTGCCGAGCAGGAATTCCACCGCGTCCACAGTACCCATCGGGTTGAGGATACGGCGCAGCACCCACATTTTCTGCAGGACACCCTGATTGACCAGAAGTTCTTCTTTCCGCGTGCCGGACTTTTGAATGTCGATGGCCGGGAAGACGCGCTTGTCGGCGAGCTTGCGGTCGAGAACGATTTCGGAGTTACCCGTGCCTTTGAATTCTTCGAAGATAACCTCGTCCATACGGCTGCCGGTGTCGATCAGCGCAGTGGCGATGATGGTGAGCGAGCCGCCCTGTTCGATGTTACGCGCCGCGCCGAAGAAACGCTTCGGGCGCTGCAGGGCGTTGGCGTCGACACCGCCCGTCAGAACCTTGCCGGAGCTTGGCACGACGGTGTTATACGCACGCGCAAGGCGCGTGATGGAATCGAGCAGAATGATCACGTCGCGCTTGTGTTCGACAAGGCGCTTGGCCTTTTCCATGACCATCTCGGCGACCTGTACGTGGCGCGAGGCCGGCTCGTCGAAGGTGGAGGAAATAACCTCGCCCTTCACGCTGCGGGCCATGTCGGTGACTTCCTCTGGCCGTTCGTCGATCAGAAGAACGATCAGGTAAGCCTCCGGGTGGTTGGCAGCGATGGAATGCGCGATCTCCTGCAGCATCACGGTCTTACCGGTACGCGGCGGCGCGACGATCAGCGCACGCTGGCCAAAGCCAAGCGGCGCGGTCAGTTCGATCACACGCTGGACCCAGCCTTTTTTGGTGGGGTCGGGGAATTCGAGCTTGATTTTGCGGTCCGGATAAAGCGGCGTCAGGTTGTCGAAATTGATGCGGTGGCGGATTTTCTCCGGCGCTTCGTTATTGATGGAGCCGACGCGCAGCAGCGCGAAATAACGCTCGGAATCTTTGGGGGCGCGGATCTCGCCTTCGACGATATCGCCGGTGCGCAGGCCGAAACGGCGGACCTGGCTGGGCGAAACGTAAATGTCGTCCGGGCCGGGCAGGTAGTTTTC
>DIHF01000054.1:0-6885 GCA_002420015.1 Micavibrio sp. UBA5703 | reverse complement strand
AAGCCGAAGCCGTCCTGCAGCACCTCAAGAACGCCAACGCCCGAAATCGGCACGTTTTGCTCGGCAAGCTGCTTGAGGATCGCAAACATCATGTCCTGCTTGCGCATGGCATTGCAGTTTTCGATCTGAAGCTCCTCAGCGAAAGCCAATAGCTCGGCAGGGGAGCGTGTTTTTAATTCGGTAAGGTTCATGAAATTTTCTTCGTTGTTCCACTTGGAAACAGCCAAAAGCCGCAAAAACAAGGCTTTTCTGTCTCAGGCCGGTTCTCCGGCGCTTATTCGATTACCCAAATTTTCATGGATTTCTTAATAAGACAGCCCCTTTATAACCACACTATCATGGGGTGTCAAGCACTTATGCCTTATTATTTATTCTACCCTTAAAGGCCGGGAATTTCAATAATTATTGTTGACATATTGCCCCTGTCTCTCTACGATGACCCCGCTTACTTACATAGGAATCTACGAAAATGGCTGAAAATGAAAAGAGTGAAAGAATTCATCCTGCTGTAGGCGTCATAGGCGCTGTTATCGCCAGCGCAGGTACTGTAGGGAGTATTGTAACAAGTTATCCCGATACTGACACTGCGGCCAGCGTAGGGGCAGGCTTTGCCCTTTTGTCTATTTTAGCCGCTGCCTGTAAGGAGGCTGGACTCTCTTTAGACTTCGCTGTGACTTCCCTTGGCCTTTCCTGTCTGTCATTGGTTCTTACTGTTCATGATGTAAAAGAATTAAAAAATGCCGTGCCACTGCCAGAACCCATTGTCAGCGCCATCAAAGAGGGCAAAATATCAAAATCTGAAATCAAGGAAAGATTTGCTCCGGAAATTGAAAAAATAGAAGCAGAGTTGCTGGCCAAATCTTCCGAATTGCGGGAAAAATTTACCGCGCTTTGTAAAGACGCGAAAATAAAGGGCGTAAGGATAAAGATAGACGGCATGAACGTCGATCAATGCGCCACTCTTTTAGCGAATGAACCGTAACAATTTCCTCCGTTGCTCTAACAGCTCTTGTTTTGAACCACAGCGGTCACGGCGAGCACAACGATTTATATCGTCATTGCGAAGCCCGAAGGGCTGAAGCAATCCAGAACTCGCACGAAAAGGCTCTGGATTGCCGCGTCGGCCCCTTGGGCCTCCTCGCAATGACGGTTAAGAAAAGCTGCTAAAAAGGTTCGACAACCGCCATGATGACGATAATCACCATGACAAGGGCGGGGGCTTCGTTCCAGATGCGGTAGAATTTGGCCGGGCGGATGTTTTCGTCGCGTGCGAATTTCTTCACCCAGCGGGCATAGACATGGTGCAGCCCGCTGAGCACGATAATCCCGGTCAGCTTTACATGCATCCAGCCTTGGGACAGCAGTGATGGATTGGCCCAGAGCATTAAAAGGCCAAATACCCATGAAGAAACAAAAGCCGGGTTCATGATGATTTTGAGAAGTTTTCTTTCCATGACTTTGAACGTCTCGGATTTATCGGAGCCCTTTTGCGCGTCGGCGTGATAGACGAACAAGCGCGGCAGATAGAGCATCCCCGCCATCCACGCGATGACGCTGATGATGTGCAGGGCGCGCAGCCAGTCGTAATATTGCATCAATGTCTCAGCCATATTGCCTCGCGTAACAATGCCCAAAGGATGCCGGGCAGATAACGTTCCCACATTCGGGTGAAACGCCGGACCTGTCAATGTGCTTGCGGATGATGGCGGCAAGGCCGTCGATATAAGCCGGATGCGTACCAACGGTCGGCGCGCGGTAATAGCCGAAAATACCGAGCGCTTCGGCCTTGTGCTTGTATTCGATGTCCAGCTCGACCAGCGTTTCAACATGTTCCTGGGTGAAGGCGTGCGGGTAAACGATGACCGCTTTTTTGTCCTGCGCGGCCTTTTCGAGCGCCTCGTCCAGCGACGGCCCAATCCATTTCAGGCGGCCCACGCGGGATTGATAGCAGATTTGCCAGTCGATCCCTTTGTTGTCATTCCGAGGCGAAGCCGAGGAATCTCCTTTTATTATTTGAGATTTCTCACCCCGCTGCGCAGGGTTCGAAATGACAAATTTTAGCTCTTCAACTATTTTCTCGGCCGCTTGCTCGCATTGCCATTGGTACGGATCGCCGTCCCTGACGATTTTTTCCGGCAGGCCGTGCGCGGAAAAGAGAATGCGGATATTTTTGTGGCCTTCGTTTTGTGCGATTTGATAAACCGTATTGATGTTTTCCGCAGAGGCCTTGACGAAGCCTTCGTTCAGCGGATAGCAGCAGAGTTCAACGGTAGGAACATCAAGCCCGGCACGGCGTGCCGCCGCTTTCCATGTTTGAAACGAGGAGCGCGTGGTGGTGGTTGAGAACTGCGGATAAAGCGGTAGCAGAATGATTTTATCCGGCCCGTAGTTTTTAACTTCCTGTGCAACCTCATTCGCCATCGGATGCCAGTAACGCATGCTGACGAAGACCTTGAAGTTTTTTTCAAGAGTTTTTTCGAGGGCATCCGCCTGCGCTTGTGAATTTTCGAGAAGGGGGGATTTGTAACCAAGCAATCCGTAGCTGTCATTCGCCTCGTTTTTTGAGCGGTTCACGCTGATTTTTTTTGCCAGCAAATAACGAAACGGCAAAGGCAGCCGCACGATGTTTTTGTCCATGAAGAAATTGAAGAGGAACGGCTTGATCGATTCTTTCGAATCCGGCCCGCCGAGGTTGAACAAAACTACCGCCGTTTTTTTCATGACCGTATCATTTTCACCAGTTGTTCGACATGTTCAACGGGCGTGTCTTTGTGAATACCGTGGCCAAGATTGAAAACAAACGGACCAGAAGACAAATCCGCGATAATGCGCTCCGCCGCCAGTTTCATCGCATCGCCACCGGCCAGAAGCGCGATGGGATCCAGGTTCCCCTGAACAGGTTTAAGGGGTTGTAAGACACGCGCTGCCCATTTCGTCGGCACCTGACTATCAAGGCCCAAAACGTTCACCCCCGTGCCTTCCGCATAGGCCATGTAATTATATCCGGCACCCTTTGGAAAGCCGATGATCGGAATTTGTGGGTACGAATCGCGGACCAGATCGACAATCTGTTTTGTCGGCTGGATCACCCATTTCCTGAATTCATCACTGTCCAGAACACCAGACCAGCTATCAAAAATCTGGAGCGCTTCCGCACCCGCTTCGACCTGACGGATCAGGTAATGGGCTGTTGATTCGACAAGAAGATCAATGAGCGCAGCGAATGTCTGCGGATCGCTATAGGCCATTTTCTTGACGGCGATAAAATCCTTGCTCCCGCCGCCTTCAACCATGTAGGTCGCCACCGTCCACGGCGCGCCGGCAAAACCGATGAGCGCGGTTTTATCATCCAGCTTCGATGAAACTTTCGCGATGGCCTCGTAAACGGGGGAGAGTTTTCTCTCCATCAAACCGGGATTAAGTTTTGCGATATCTGCGCCAGTCCGCAGCCTCTCAAGCTTTGGCCCTTCGCCTTCGAGAAATTCTAAACGCTGCCCCAACGCATAGGGAATAACCAGAATATCGGAAAAAATAATCGCCGCATCCATCCCAAAGCGCCGGATGGGCTGCAAGGTGATTTCGCATGCGGCACCTGAGTCAAACGCCATGTCCAGAAATCCGTTTTTCCGGCTGCGCAATTCCCGGTACTCAGGCAAATAACGCCCGGCCTGACGCATGAACCAGAACGGTATGCGATCTGTTTTTCTTCCCTGTAAAACTTCCAGAAACGGTTTATTATTTTCCATGAATTTTTCCAATCTTCGAGAAGCGACCTTACGGGATTTTTTAAAAAATAAATATATTTTTAAAAAAGGTTTTGGATAGTGATAGGCACGCCGCAAAACATGTATAAAATTTATGCGGAGATTCGCTCACAGATCTATAAAAAGCCCTCAAAAAGCAGATCCCACGATTCGCCATGATTCGTCCCGAGGGACCAAAAACCGATATTGAAAACCTCAAAGGGCGTGAATAAGACCCCCGGACCAAAAACCCTTTTTTGGGGGTATTTTCATCCCGTATTTCATACCGAAACCATTCATGATTCTTTCACAGAGCTATCACATGTGTTAAGCATGAAGGGTTGGGTTATTGCCATAGGATAGAAAAGAATCGTTATGTTCGCCGAAGCCTTTAAAAAGCTGGAACTTGCCGAAGCCGCCACGGTGCTGGATGAGGTCAATCCGCTGCTGGATGGCACGTTGTTCGATCCGGTGGAGGCCACTGTTATGGCCCATGATCTGCCGTTTTATCCCGGCTACACATTTCTTGATATCGCGGATTTTTCGGTCAATCCCCCGGCGCGGCGCTTTGTCATCTACAAGCGCGGAAGCGCGACAATTCTCGACTGGACGAACGGCCCGATTTACGCGCTGAACAAAAAGGTTCCCATCAAGCTCGACGATGAAACCGTTGCCGATTATGCGCGGTTTTTCTTCACCTATATCAGGGGACGCCACGGCCGCTTTATCATCACGGAAAATGTCGACGACATTAACTGGAAGGAAGACCCGCCGCCGGCAGCCCGCAAGGCGATCGGCAAAATGCTGGGGCCTGTCAGCATTAAGAAGAAGGACGAAAAGGGCACCTATTGCCTTGAGGCGCGGGTGATGTTCAAGGACTCGCTTTTTAAGACGGATATCTACGTCAAGCCGGACGGCACGGTTACCCTGACCGACGAAGAACTACTCATTGAGGATATGCCCGTTCTCGATGATGTATTCGGGCAATAGCAGTACCATTACCCCCTTCTTCGTCATACCCGCGAAGGCGGGTATCTAGCCGATTACAAAGAGCGGCGCTTTGCGCCGCACATAACTCCTAGATCCCCGTTCGGCGTTCGGCCTTGCGGCCTCGCTGGCCGGGGATGACGTCGCTGAAGAAGTTAACAAAACATCACCAAACAGCCATGATATGTTAATGGGCGTTTAAAAATCGTGCCGCAATTTCGATAAAGCCTTGTTTTTCTGCGTTTTAGCAAGAAAACGTTAATAACTTCCCCCGCATAATGAACCTATACCGCCAGCAATAACGGCGGTCTGCCGCCCGGAAATTGTGGGGCATTTCCAAGCGGCAATCAGGGGCACACAAAAGATCAGGGTTCACGGGTTCATGAGCGATATTTTTGAAAAAATTCCGGGTATCGGCAGCGAGGCAAAACGCCCGCCGTGCCGCGTTGCGTATACGTTGAACAACACGCAGCCCGTAAGCTGCACGATCATCGGCGACCAGCCGCTGTTCTACATGGATTTCGAATACAACGCCGAAGATGAGAGCGAATTTTTCTCGGCCGACATCAGCATTCTTGAAAGCGAGCTGCGCACGCTCGAAGAAGAAATCGCCGCTTACGATAAATTTTCCGCAAAGGGCGGTGTTTCCACCGAAGAACGTGTCGCGGAGTTTTTCTCGAATCTGGATTCAATCATCAAGCCATCCAAAAAAGAAAATAGCGAAGAAGAATTGCTAAGTGAAATTACAGCCATTCTTTCGCAAAGCCGGAATATCGACGCGCATCTTGAAGCCGCGAAAAAACACGGCGTAAAGATTTCCTTCAGCACGCAGGTGGAAAAAGCCTTCTACGACCGCCGCGCCGGTCTGATCCTCATCAATCCGAATACCGACAAAACGGATATGCTCCTCTTATGCATCCGCGAATTGCGCCGTCACTGGCAGCATCGCCAGGGCGCACTTATCCATCCGCTGACCTTCCAGCCGGACAATGCCGTGCTGGTCAACCGTGCCCAGATCGCCGACCTTGCCGTCGCGATGGTGCGCGGTGCGTGGGAGCTGCAATTATCCGGGCATAAAGAAGCCTGGGACCGCCTTGAGATTTCACCGATGGGCGATATCGCGCGCGCCTTTGCCCGCGAAGCCTATATCGACTTCCGTACCATCAATAACGGCGAAGCCTGCGCCGCCGCGTTCGAGGCCTGGTTCCTGTCCGAGCGTTGCCGCCAGCAGGATAAAACCCTTATCCAGCAGATGCTGGCCGATTATCAGGGCTACGTGTTCGATATGGAAACCGCCGCGCAGACCATCACCCCGGCGCTTATTTCCGCACTGGGCAGCCTGCCCTTCGGCAAAAATTACCTCTCGGCCCATACCAATACGATCATGAACGATCCGATCTTTACCGATGTCCGCGACCGTTCCAACGCGAATTTCCTATGGTTTATCAAGTTTGAGCGCTCGTTCAAGGAAACGGAACAGGAGTTGCAAACTGGAGGCGATCCTACCGGCCGTGATTTCTTTCATGGCTCAACCCCCCAGCAGGACCAACGCCATGTGCCACAACGACAAAGCGCAGAAATCATTTCGCTATTCGGAAGTCAGCCTCGTAAAGCAAGCGCAAGCGGCGATGGAGCCAAACGCGTGGGCCAGCGAAGCGCCGATATCGTATATCTCAGCCGACTCCCCGGCGATATTTAATCTTTACGACGACAGAGTAGACGCTGTGAAAATCGAAAGAATACAGAGCAGAGCGGTCGGAAAATTCTTCGACTACGCGCCGGATCAATATGATCTTACGGCGCAAACAACGGAAAACGGAGAATTCCGTTCTCTGGCGGATTTGCTCGAATTGAATGAAAGTGAAGCCAGCCCCTACGAAAATATTTTGTGCGAAGCTCTGAAGATAATCGCAACCAGCCCGGCCGGACGCGCCATGCTGAAGGAAGCCATCGCGCTGGAATGGTCGGCGGGGTTTGAAGAATTCACAGGCCCGATGACCGGCGAAGAATTTTGCATCGATGTGCAGGCGCGCCAGATCATATTCGATAATAACGCCCTTGCGCCAGAAGCTCTGGCGGACTCGCCATTTTATTCCAACGCGCTGATCCTGAGCATGGTTCGCGCTTTGCGGCAGGTCTGGCAGGAAAAGCGCCA
>DIHF01000032.1 GCA_002420015.1 Micavibrio sp. UBA5703 | reverse complement strand
ATCAAGCCGCATATCGGCCATATCGGTTTGCTGGAATTTGAAAAAGCCAAAGAGCTTATCATTTTGGGCGAGGAAGCCACCGAACGCGCCATGCCAGAAATCAAGGCGGCCATGACCGTCCTCCTGCCGCCTTCGGTGTAGATCAACCTATCGTGAAGCCCGTTTCTTATGCTTGCGGTCGGGAAGCGCCTTGCCCCAGCTTAGCTTGTGGACCATGTATTTCGGCCGCACGCCGTTATACTGCGCAACAAGAGTGTTGAGCGCCTTGTTGAGCTCGGCGGGTGTTTTGACGTTTTTGAAGGCAGGCTTGTGAAGACCGCTGCGGACAAGGCATGTATCCATATTCGCCAGATCGCCACCCAGAATATCGTGCGCCATGGTGTCGCCGACCACGACCGTCTGGCCGGGATATATGTTCTTCTCCTGCAACAGTTTGATGCAGTGGTTGAAAATCGGCTGGTGCGGCTTGCCGATGTAATAGACCACGCCGCCGTAATCCTGATAGCGCCGCGCCAGCGTGCCGGGACCCATAATGTTGCCGCCTCCCATGACGCCGAGGCTGTCGGGGTTGGCGCAAATCGCCTTGAGGCTGCGGCGCGCACCCTCTTTCAAAATGGCTTCATAATCCTTGATCGTCATATCCGGCGCGTCGGCACCGCTGATGAGAAGAAACGAAGCCTTCTTGATATCCTTGACCACCTCGACATCCAGCCCTTCGACGATAGAGCGGTCGCCGCCACGGCTGATAAGAAAGCACTTGTTGCCAAGCCCTTCGAAATATTTGTCGTCCTGGTTCTTGATCCCCTGCCAGGCCATTTCGCCGGAGGTCAAAAGCACATCGTAAAGTTTGCGGCTGATGCCGATCTCTTCTAGACGTTCGATATTGGTTTGCGCCCTTTTGCCCGAATTGGATAAAACGATAATGAACTTATGCCTGTTCCTAAGCTCTTTCAGGCACTCAATGACCCCGTCATAGGGTTTTTCGCCGTTATGGAGCACACCCCACTGGTCGATGATAAAGCCCATATAGCTGTCGGAAATATCCGAAATACCCTGACAAAACTTGGTCGTTACGTTTTCTGCGCTCATGCCGCCTTCGCTATCCCTCTGTTAAACCGATGAATTGTACCATCATTCCTTTTTAACAGAAAGACACTTAAGCAACCTTTAACGCCGCACTATTGAGCTTGGACTCCCGGCCGGCTACCTGGCATAAGATATTATAAAGCCTGCCAGTTTCGCTGGAACCGAAGGTCGCGCTGAGCAAAGCACCATGGTCGCTGGCCAGGGCCTGCTCGTACATTTCCTCGAACTGGCGGATATAGCGCTGGACATAGGTCCTGAACTCGCTGTCTCCGGCAAATTTGGCCCGCGCCTTTTCCAAAGGCACCTTGTCGCCCAATTCGGCAAGGCGGCGCGTGAAAGCGCCGATATCGCCACGCTGGAAAGCCTTCCATGTCTTTTCGGAAATCTCGCCTTCCATCATGCGGGTCAGGTCGACCGACATTGAATGGAGACTCTCGACCACAAACTTGGCCGAGGATAAGAACGCCTCACGCTGGCTGCGCGTTTCGGCACGCTGGATTTCACCTGCGTAATGCGCAGCATCCTGCGCCGCCTTGAACAGGGATTCCGACTGCTTGCCGAAACTTGCCGCCGCGATTTTTGTTGTCTCGACGGCTTTGCCGGATACATTCAGCAAACGCTCGCTTTCCTTTGACAACTCATTGCGGGCACCTTCAACCTTCGCTGTCACGTCATTGGCCGCCTTGCCGATATTGTCGACCTGCGACAGCAGGACGGATACCGTCTTGCTGAGGCGTTCAGCCGTTTGCGTCGAAACGTCGGCAACGCTCGCTGCCTGAGATTTCAGAGCGGCACCATAACGCTCGGAAGTTAGCAGCGAGCCCTGCATCTGCTCAGCCACTTCGCGGGCGCGGATGGCAAAGCTGTCGCCGGACTTTTTGAGTTCATGTAAAGTCTCGGCAGCGCGTTTAAGAAGGTTTTCGGCCTCCCTTTGTACGCTGCTCATCAACTCCTCTGTATAGGCCGCCGTTTCCGCAGCCGCTTTGTTGAGGATCACGCTTTCATCCCGCGCTTTTTCTGCAGCACGTTCAAAGCCTCCGGCGGCCTTATCTGCGGATTGCTCCACGGCGTTTGCCTGCCTGACGAAATTATCGCCCGCGCTTTCAAGCTGCGCTACAGCCTGCCCGACCGAAGCCGACAATTCGTGGAACTGCTCATTGATCGCTTTTTGGATCGTTTCCACCTTCAAAAGCGCCTGATCGGTAATCAGGTGAATATCCGAAGATTGTCCGTCGATCGCGGCGGCAATCTCGCGCATCCGGCTCTCGGCAGAACGCGAAGCGCTCTCGATATCCTCGACGCGGCTCTTGAGGTGGTCGCTTGAGGAACGCAAAACATCTGCCGCCTCGCCCGCACCTTCCTTGAGCCTGTTCAGGCGTTCATCGAAGACAACGCCGATTTCCTGCAATTTCGCCAGATTGCTGTCGGTCGTGCTTTGAAAGCCTGTTTTAAGCGCTGCAAAACGCTCCTGCGCCGCGCCCGCCTGCTCAATGGCCTTTTGATAGACCGGCTCGATTTCCGTTGCCGTGTCTTTCAGGGCGTCCTTAATGGAGGAAACCGACTGAAGCGCCGTGTCGGCCTGTTCCTTCAGCAGAACGATCTTGCCGCCCAAAGTCTCGTCGATACCTTTAAGCTGTGCAAAAGCCCTGTCCGTGAACGCCGTGATTTCATCGCAGCGTCCAGCCAGCTTGCCCTCCAGCTCGCCAACATCGTCGATGGCGGTTCTGGAGATACGGCTGATCCTTTGCGCCTTTTCATCCAGCGCCTCGCTAACCTGCGAAAGCGTGTCGATAGATTCCTGCACCTGCCCAGAAAGCTCGTCCTTCTGGCGGGCGATCTGTTCGTTGATGGTGCGTGCCTGCCCGGCGATCTGGCCGGAAAGCGAGGATATCTCCTGCGCCTGTCCGCGCAGGGTGGTACGGATCGTTTCCGCGCTTTGCGTCGCCTTTTCGCTCGCCTCGTTCAGATCGCTGACGCGGCGGCGCAGGACGTTCTCGATTTCCTCGTGACGCGCCCCGGCTTCGGCAACAGCCGCGCCGATATCGCGCAGCGGATGCTCCAGCGCCTTACGCACGTCGTCGACGCGCTCGGCAAGCGTTCTTCCGCTCAAGGTTATTTTTTCGTTCTGCTCGGCAATCGCCTCAGAGATTTCCTCGATGTGGCGGCGCGAGGTCTGGGAAATATTCTCCACCTGCGTCAGCGAACTTTCCAGCATGGTGACGATTTCCTTGATCTGCTCGGCATTGCCGGCCCCTGCTTCATTAAGATCCTGAATGCGCTTTTGCGTATCCTCGATCAACGCGCTGGCCTGCGACTTGGCTTTATCCGTGGATTGCTCCAGAGATTCAACAGCGCGGCGCACGGCAGCGCTGATACCTTCCGCGCCGGATACGGCGACGGACAACGCTTCGCCCAGCTTGTTGGCGGCAAACGTCCCGGCTTCCTCGATCACGCCCGCCTGCTTGCCGATATCCCTGACGGTATCGCCCAGCGCCACGGCCTTTTCGTTGAGGCGCTCTTCCATCCCCTCGCTCTTGATCATGACCTGATCGACGGCATCGTGAAGCTGGTCGATGGAGCCGCTGATCGTGGCGGCAATTTTCTCCGCCTGTTCGGCAACGGCGGCTGCGCCCTTGTCCAGCTCCTCGCGGTGCTCGCGGATGGTTTCGGTTGACTTTGTCATCGCCTCGACCGTGCGCCCGGTTACGCCCTCAAGATTTTCGACCTGGCCTTTGATCATGTCGCCCAGGCGGCTGGTTTCCGCGTTGACGCGCTCAGCGGCCTCGGCCAGCCCTTCCGTGTAACCGTCAAAGCGCGTGCCCAACCCTTCAAGGCGGGCGGCGGTGTTGTCGATGGATTCATTCAGGGAGTCATAGCTTTTCGCCAAATGATCCTTGATCTCGGCGCTCTTTTCCTGCGCCTTGTTCGCGGCCTCAAGAATCTTGTCGGCACCCTTTCCCATAGCGGATTCAATTTCTCCGGCTCTTTCCAACACGGTCAGCGTTGCCTGATCCCATGCATCCGCGCCCTCTTTGGTCTTGGCATCAATCCCGGCCACGCGCTGCTCAATTTCATCGGTGAGCGTCACCAGCTTGGCGGCGCGTTCGTGCAAAGTTTCGGCCAGACGGTCGATATGAAACTCGGCCTTTTTGGACACGCCGGAGAAATCGCGGATCTCGGCGCGCAGCCCCTGCCGCGCCCGCTGCAACGATTTGAGAACGGCGCGGGAAGACGAAGACACTTCCGCCGCCTGTGCGCACAGGCGCTCAATGTCCTTATTAATAAGCCCGGAATTTTCCTGCTCAGGAAACAGCATGTTCTGAAGTTCAAGCCGCAAAGCTGCCGAATACGTCCTCACGTCGGCACGGCGGTTCATGGAGGTAACCAGCAACCACAGCAACGCAGGAGGTGAAAACACCCCGGCCAAAAACGCGCCCAGCGCATGCGGTGCCATCGACATCGCGGATAAATTCATGAAGGCATAAGATACGCTGAACCCCAGCCACGCCGCCGTCAGCCCCGCCGCCGCGATATAAAGAGCGGGAACACGCGACGGGTTGTCAAAATGCGTTAAGCCCTCAACCTGAGCGTGCTTCTCAACCAGCAACAAGGGCTCTTCTTCCATCGCAGCAAGCTGCACCGGAGTCTGAGCCTCTGCATTTTCCGCAACATCGGCAGGGGCCGAAACCCTGGACGGCGCCGAAATACGCAAACCGCCGAGACCGGATATGCGGCTGCGCATCTGCTCCAGCTTCGTCGCCCTGACATCCGGGACATTGCGGCCGGAATTTTCTTTCTGCGCATCGCTCTCGCTGTTTTCTTTATTCGGCTTGATGGCGGAAAGACCATTCATGAGGAAAACTCCTTTTCACGGATTGGCGGTTGATCGGCTTTTGTCAGAGATTGCCGTGATTTATCCACGTTCCTTCACGCCGCGCAAGAAGGATGTAAAACAGGTTATACAAGCCTGTGAATAACGGGGATACTATGCCGTAAAAACGTTGAAACGTGCGGGTTATAACCCTGTGGATAATTTCAGCGCTGCTTTTTGAGCTTTGCGATATAGTCTTTCAGGTCGCGTTTGATCTCCGGTGCCAGCATATAAAGGCCGACGATATTCGGAAACGCCAGCGACAAAATCATCGCGTCCGTAAAGCTGACGATATTGTCGAAATTCGCCGAAGTGCCTATAACGACGCAACCGCAGAAGAAAATCTTATAGGCCATTTCCAGCCACGGCTTTTCACCGAAAATATAGGTTAAACCTTTCTGGCCGTAATACGCCCAGGTAATAAGCGTCGAGTAGGCAAAAAGGAATACGGTAAAGGCCAGAACATAGGGAAACCAGCTGACCGCAGAAGCCATGGCGCGGGAGGTCAGTTCAACTCCTTCCACGCCGGTACCGTCGAGGTGAGCGCCGGAAACGACGATCATCAGGGCCGTCATGGTACAAATGACAACCGTATCTATAAAAGGCCCCAGCATGCCGACCATGCCCTGTTTGATGGCAGTGTCGGTCTTTGCGGGTGCATGAACGATAGCGGCAGAGCCAAGCCCGGCCTCGTTGGAAAAAGACGCCCTTTGAACGCCGACCAGCAAGCCACCCATCAACCCGCCGATACCCGCCTCCATAGAAAAGGCATCGTGCAAAATCGTCATCAAGGCCCCGGGAATATTCTGGTAGTGATAACCCAGCACTACCAGCCCGGCCACCAGATAGGTAATACACATCAGAGGAACCAGCCTGGTCGATACATTGGCGATCGACTTGATCCCGCCGATAATGACAATGCCAACCAGAAACGCCAGCGCCAGCCCGAACAGCCAGCCCTTGCCCGCCAGAATTCCGGCTTCGCCGCCTGTCACCAGATAAAGCTGGTAATAGGTCTGGTTGGCCTGAAACATGTTGCCGCCGCCTATAGCGCCCGCGATCACGCACACCGCAAAGAATACGCCCATGATCCGGCCCAGATAGGGGATTTTACGCTGATCGAAGGCCGCCTGAAGGTAATACATCGGCCCGCCCGAAATTTCCTCGGGATTTTTGGGGTCCATGTGTTTGCGGTATTTCACGCCCAGCGTAACTTCGGCGAATTTGGAGGACATGCCGAGAAAGCCCATCACGATCATCCAGAAGACCGCGCCCGGCCCGCCGACCGAAACCGCCACCGCCACCCCGGCGATATTGCCAAGCCCGACCGTTCCGGAGATGGAAGCCGCGAGCGCCTGAAAATTGTTGATCTGTCCCCTGTCTTCCTTGACGTCGAACTTGCCTCTGACGACGTCGATGGCGTGGAAGAAATAGCGGAAATTGACAAAACCCAGATAGAAAGTAAAAAAGACCGCCGCCGCCGCCAGCCAGATCAGAATGACCTTGACCTGAACGTCCGGACTGAAGGGGATGGAGAAAAATACGACATTTGAAACGGCATCGGCTACAGGTTTGAATAAAACGTCTATTTTCTCATCGATCCCCATGAACTATCCCCCTTGCTTGGCTGAAGCGCAAAGCGGCTTGGAAACCGGGTGCGACTCGAAAATCGTCGCGGCCCATTTGCGCACGTCCTCGTACTTCATAACGGAAGCCTTCTCGATGCGCGGCGCATAACGCTGGCAGAACATATCCGGGCGCATGCGCGCCGCATCGTTGGAAATTTTATTGGCGAAATTCGTGCGCAGCGTGTTAAGGGCAGCTTCCGGGTTTTTCTCGCCGCTGTCCTTGAAACTTTTCAGCAAAATCTTTTCATAAGCAACAAAAAGCTTTTCATGCGCCGATGTAAAATCACGGTAAGCCATATAGAGGTTTTTACCGTTGGCCGTCGAGTTATGCTGGCAATTGAGGCCGATCACCATCAACTCGCTGTGGATGCGGATCCCCTGCTCGGCTTCGGCTTCCTTGTCGGAAAAGCATTGCCCGGCCAGTGCAGGCGACAGCCCGAGCAAAAATACACAAACACAAACCAGTAAAAGTCTCATGATTTATTCCCTATATGGTGTTAACAACTCTTCGCCGTTGAAATACGCGAGCAAATTCCGGACCACCAGTTGCCCCATCCGGGTTCGCGTCTCCACCGTCGCTGATCCGATATGCGGCAGCAAAACCACGTTATCCATGGTCAGCAGCGCCTCCGGCACGTGCGGCTCATTGGCAAACACGTCAAGTCCGGCTCCTGCTATACCTTTATTTCGTAAAACAATCAACAAATCTTCTTCGTCGACCACCGAACCTCTGGCAATGTTTACCAGATAGCCTTTCGGCCCCATAGCTTCCAGCACCTTGTAATTCACAAGATTTTTGGTTTCCTCCCCGCCGGAACAAGCCACGACCAGAAAATCCGATGCGCGGGCCATTTCTTCAAGGTCGGCGTAGTACTGATACGGCTGCTCAGGCTTTTCCCGGCGACCGTGATAGACGACTTCCATCTCAAAAGCGCTCAGGCGCTTTGCGATGGCCTGCCCGATCCGGCCCAGCCCCAGTATTCCTGCCGTTTTCCCACTCAAAGTCGTACCCAGCGGCAACGGCCCGCCTTGCCATTTCCCGACGCGCACATACATATCGCCCTCGACAATCCGCCGCGCCAGCGCCAGCACCAGCGAAACCGCAATATCCGCCGTGTCATTGGTCAATACATCGGGCGTATAAGTCACAGCAACGCCCCGCTTTGCAGCGGCGGCCACATCGATATTGTTCACCCCGACGCCAAACTGGGCGATAATCCCGAGATTGGGCAAAGCCTCAATCAGGCTCTCACTAACCCGCGTGGCGTTGTAAGTCGAAAGAATACCCTCAATGCGCTCGCGCTCTTCCTGAATAGTGGCTTCCGGGTCGCGCTCCTTCCACAGCCGGATCACGCGGAAATGCGCCTCCAGCTCGTTCATCTGGGCGGGGAGAAGGCTTTGCATAGCCAGGATGGTTTTTTTCATGAGGCTTGATTTTCCGCTGGATTCTGTGGTTTCTACTCTACCCATGAGCCAGAACGCAAACAAGAAACTTTACATTAAAACCTGGGGCTGTCAGATGAACAGCTACGACAGCAACCGCATGGCCGATATCCTGCGGCCGCTGGGGTATAAGTGTGTGGACAGCCCTGTGGATGCCGATATGGTGATCCTGAATACCTGCCACATCCGCGAAAAAGCCACGGACAAGGTTTTTTCCGATCTTGGCCGCATCCGCCCGCACAAAGACACCAACAAGGATATGCTGATCGCCGTGGCGGGTTGCGTGGCGCAGGCCGAGGGGGATTATATCCTCGAACGTGCGCCCTATGTCGATATGGTGTTCGGGCCGCAGACCTATCACGAATTGCCGGAAATGGTCGCCAAGGCCACCGGCGCGTACGGCAAAAACCGCATCGTGAACACGGATTTTCCTTCTGAATCAAAGTTCGACTTTTTGCCTGAGGAGCAAAACGTACAGGGCGCAGCCGCTTTTTTATCAATACAAGAGGGCTGCGACAAGTTCTGTACGTTCTGCGTTGTGCCCTATACACGCGGCGCGGAATATTCCCGCTCCGTCAATGAGGTACTTAATGAAGCGCATAATCTTGTTCAAAGAGGCGCAAAGGAAATCACACTGCTTGGCCAGAACGTCAACGCCTTCCACGGCGAAGGGCCGGACGGCACGGTCTGGGGGCTTGGCCGCCTGATCCGCGCCGTTGCCGAAATCGACGGGCTGGAGCGTATCCGCTACACGACCTCCCATCCCCGCGACATGGACGATGACCTGATAGACACCCACAGGGATATCCACAAGCTTATGCCCTTCCTGCATTTGCCGGTACAAAGCGGTTCCGACGGCATTCTGGAGGCCATGAACAGAAAACACACAGGCGACGACTACCGCCGCATTGTGGATAAGTTGCGCGCTGCCCGGCCTGATCTGGCCCTTTCCTCGGACTTCATCGTCGGCTTCCCCGGCGAGACGGAGGAAGATTTTCAGGAAACCCTGCGTCTTGTCCGCGATGTCGGTTATGCCTCGGCCTATTCCTTCAAATACAGCGCCCGCCCCGGCACGCCCGGTGCGAACATGAAGAATCTAGTGCGCGATAACGTTGCAGATGAAAGGCTGGCGCGGCTCCAGGCCCTCATCAACGAACAGCAGCGCGCCTTTAACGCGCGCAGCGCCGGGATCGTCATGCCCGTTCTTTTCGACCGCAAGGGCAAGAAATCCGGCCAGCTTTTAGGGCGCTCCCCTTGGAACCAATCCGTTTACGCCAACGGCCCCGACCGCCTCCTGAACCAGATAATTGACGTCAAGGTAACAGAAGGGTTTGACAACTCCCTTACGGGTATTATAGAAACGTCAGAGGCCTTATCAAAAACTGTGTAACTGAGTGAATAAAATGACAGATCTTATTGAAGCGAAACAATCTTTTTCGAGCGCATCCTCTCACATCCAGGATTGCATTTTCACACAGAAAAAATCCTCCGTACGAGCCAAAACTCCCGGTCAACGCGGATACATACAGGGTTTAAACAACGGCGACGACCTTATTTTTTGCGCAGGTCCTGCAGGAACGGGCAAAACATATCTGGCGGTTGCGAAAGCCGTCGAAGCACTAGAAAAAAATCTCGCGAAGAAAATAATACTCATGCGCCCTGCTGTGGAAGCAGGCGAAAAGCTAGGCTTTTTACCTGGCAGCCCGGAAGAGAAAGTCGATCCGTACCTTCGCCCCCTTTTTGACGCTCTTCACGAATTCATGGATGCTAAAATAGTCAAATCTCATATCAGTAATAATACAATCGAGATTTGTCCTGTCGCGTTTCTCAGGGGGCGCACACTGAAGGATTCATTCATTGTCGTAGACGAAGCTCAGAATTGCACTTTTGGCACACTCACAATGATCACATCGCGCCTAGGTCATGGCAGCAGGATGGTTATTGTTGGTGACCCCAACCCCAGTCAGGTTGATCTGCTTCCTCCCCAAGAGTCTGGGTTTCAAGGCTTTATTGACGCCATGTCACTTGATTCAAGAGGAATTGGCATCCATTATCTAAGCAACGATGACGTTATACGACACCCGATTATTTCGGTTGTCCTGAAAAACATTGCAAATTACAGAGATAATAGCAATAACACCCCCCGACCTGAGCAGTAACGGTATTATACCTTTCTTTAACAAATTCACGTAGAATGGGGCCTGAAGGACATGACACAAGGGCCGCATTATTGACCGAAAAACGCATTTTAGAATTTGATAACAACGACTTGCTCCCCCTCCTCTTTGGCGAGCACAACGCCCATCTGGGCTATATCGAAAACAAGCTGGATATCACCATTGCCGACCGGGGCAGCACCCTGACCCTGACGGGCGGGAAACACGCTGTGAAAATGGCCGAGCACGTCCTGCAATCGCTCTGGCGCAAGCTGGGCGATAAACAGGATGTCGGGATCGCCGAGATTGACGCGGCCATCCGCTTCATGGAAGAAGATAAAAGGAACGGCGTGAAATTCAACGACACGGCAAGAATGAACGGCAGCGGCATAACGATCAAAACCAGAAAAAAGGACGTTGCGCCGCGCTCGCCCAATCAGGCCCTTTATATCGAATCCATCCGCAACCATGAAATGGTCTTCGGCCTCGGGCCTGCCGGCACGGGCAAAACCTATCTGGCCGTTGCGGTGGCCGTTTCCATGTTCCTTGAGGGCAAGGTCGAGCGTCTGATCTTCTGCCGCCCGGCACTCGAGGCCGGCGAAAGGCTTGGCTTTCTTCCCGGCGACATGAAGGAAAAAGTCGATCCTTATCTCCGCCCCATCTACGACGCGCTGCACGATATGCTCCCGCTCGATGTGGTGCAGAAGAAAATAGAACTGGGCGAGATTGAAATCGCGCCGCTGGCCTTTATGCGCGGGCGAACACTGTCCAACGCTTTCGTCATTCTGGACGAGGCGCAGAA
>DIHF01000062.1 GCA_002420015.1 Micavibrio sp. UBA5703 | reverse complement strand
GGTGGCTTTCTTTATAGCACAGCGCCCATCAAAAACATAGGCAAATCGCAAGGATTTCCAGCCTTTTTCCGGGGGTTTTTTGGGGTTTTCCGGCGGGCCTCAGAAGGAGGAAAAAAGCACCAGTACCGCCGCGCAAAAAACGATACCGAGACCCGATACGATATCGGCTTTTTCCTGCCGCCCGGCAATCCTGTACAAAAGCAAAACCCATAGAGGCGAGGTCAGCGTAATGACCGTGACATAGGCGGGATTGGCGACCTGATCGATGGCGAAATATTTCGTCGGCGTATGGAGAATCCAGTTCACGGCGATAACGGCACCGGCCAGCAGAACCTTTTTGTCAAACAGTGAATCGCCGCCCTCCCGCGCCAGCCTGGCCCTTACTGAAGGAAGCGCAAGGATAACCAGATAAATCGCGAGCGCGAACAGGTTTTGAAAAACGGCATAATACGCCGTGCCGCTCAGCGCCTCGGAATGGTTCATGGCCAGCTTGCCGCATATTACACCCATCGCGCCGAGAACAATCGGCAGCGCCATCTCGCGCAGCGCCGAGGCGCTGACCGCGCAATGACGCAGCCGCAGCGCAAAATAGAGGCTTCCCGCAAATCCGGCCACGATCCCTGCGGTCCGCAACGGGCTTGCGGCCAGCTCGCCAATCTGCGCCGGGACAATCGCCAGCCAGATCAGAAACGTCGCCCCGACGATCAAAGGCTCGATCCGGGTGACGACCCCTGCGCCCTTGCTGGCGCCGACGCCGACATAGACGATGTCGAAATACGAGAAAATACAGGCCCCCGCCAAAACAAAAAGATAAAACAGCGGGTCTTCCGGCAGCGGTAAAAACAAAAGAACGGGCAGTAACGCCGCCAGTGCAAAAGCGCGCATCCAGAACATCAGGTAAAGCGGGCGCACCTGAAAATATTCGTTCAGGAGCGGAAAGGCCGCCTGCGTTACGGCGGCCAGAACAGCAAAGAAAATCCAAGACAAATCCATAACGTTCTAATATCATCACGGCCATGAACGGGATACTGAAAAAACTGATCCGCCCCCATTATCACGCCATGGCCGGCTATGTTTCGGCGGGAATGGAATCCGGCAAGGACGAAAGCAGGGTGTTCCTCAACGCCAATGAAAGCCCCTATGAATTGCCGGGGCTTGAGGGTCTGAACCGCTATCCCGTCCCGCAGCCGCCGGAGCTTCTGGCCGCCTATGGCAAGGCTTACGGCGTCGCGCCGGAACATATTCTGGCCACACGCGGCGCGGATGAATCGATTAAACTTTTAACGCGGGTTTTCTGTGAACCGCACAAGGATGCCATCCTCATCCACCCGCCGACTTTCGGGATTTACAAGGTCGATGCGCATTCGCTTCCGGTGAACGTGGCCGAAATTCCGTTGATTGAAAAAGACGGAACGTTTGCACTGGATGCCGATAAAATTATTGCGGCGGCACAGAGCGGCAACGTCAAAATCATTTACATCTGCTCCCCCAACAACCCGACGGGAACGGCCTTTGCGCAGGCGGATATTCTGCGCATCTGCAAACAGATTGAGGACAAATGCATCGTCGTGGTCGACGAAGCCTATGTCGAATTTTCGCAAGGCGGCAGCCTCGCGGCGAAACTCGGGAGCCACCCGAATTTAATGATCCTTCGCACCATGTCCAAGGCCTACAGCATGGCCGGGGCGCGCATGGGCGTGACGCTTTGCGCCGATGCGGATTTCATCCGCTTCATGAATGAAAAAGTGGCGGAGATTTATCCGCTGCCCAAGCCATCTATCACCGCCGCCATCAAGGCACTGGGCATGACGGAGGAAGTCAAAAAGAACGTCACAAAAATTCTGGCGGCGCGGGATGAACTAAAAAAGGCGCTGGCGCAATCGCCGCTTGTTACGCATATCTATCCGTCAGATGCCAATTTCCTTTTGGTGCAGATGAAAAACGCGAAAGCGTTCTGCGCTTTTGCCGCCGAAAACGGCATGATGCTGCGGGATTTTTCTTCAAAGCCAGGCACAGAAAATTGCCTCCGCATCACCGCCGGCACGCCGGAGCAAAACGAAGCCCTTCTCAAACTCCTGAAACGCTTCGAAGCGCAGTAAGCGATCTCTGCGGCATGATATGCGCCTCACGCACTTCAAAAAACTGCGCGCGGCTGCCGACAGATTCAAAAAGTTTTTCATCCGTCCCGGTCAGCCAGACCTGCCCGCCGAGACCCTCTAACAAACCGTAAAGCGCCGCCCGCCGCCCTTCGTCCAGATGCGCCGCCACTTCATCGAGCAGCAAGACCGGCGGTGCGCCGCGCTCGGCGGCAATGAGGCGCGCATGGGCCAGAACAAGGCCGATCAAAAGCGCCTTTTGCTCTCCGGTCGAGCATTGCTCCGCCGCCATATTCTTCGCCGCATAGTGCACCAGAAGGTCACTTTTATGCGGGCCGGTGGCCGCGCCGCCCGCAACGGCGTCATGCGCGCGCGATTGCTTGAGCTGGTATGAAAACATTTCCTCAACCTCCAGCGCCGGAACGTTGTGCAGCAATTCCTCGATCGTTCCGGTCACGTTCAGATGCGCACGCGGAAAAAATTTGTCGTCTGATTTATCGCAGGCCCGTTGCAAACGCTGGGCGAATTCCAGCCGCGCTGCCGCGATGGCCGTGCCCGTTTCCGCGATTTGCGATTCCAGAGCCTCGAGCCATGCAATGTCCGGCGCATCATTGTCCTGCAACAGTTTCGAGCGCTGACGCATGGCGTTTTCGTATCTTGTCGTACGGCCCGAATGGCCGGGATCGAAGGCAAAGACAAGACGGTCGAGAAAGCGCCGCCGTTCGCGTGCGGCATCAATGAACAACCCGTCCATCTGCGGTGTGAGCCACACGCAGGCCATATAATCGGCCAAGGCATTCTGGCTTTTGGCGGGTTTTTCGTTGATACGGATGACGCGCTTTTGGGTTTGCGCATCCAGCCCGGTGCCGATGCGGGCGCTTTCGTTCTTTGTTATCTCGACAGCAGCCGATACGGCCCATGGTTTGGACGCGGCACGCGCCTGCATCTCCATGACCTGCGCCCCGCGCAAGCCCCGCCCCGGCGAGAGCAGCGACACGGCCTCAAGTACGTTGGTTTTTCCTGCGCCGTTCGGCCCGTGCAGCACGATCAGGCCCGGCCCAAGCGCCTCCAACGCCGCATGGTTGTAGCAGCGGAAATTATGGAGTTTGAGTGATGATAGGTAAGACATGCTCTATTCTAACCACAGAGAAATCATAAGAAATTGTCATTTCGAACGCATGTGAGAAATCTCACTAATAAAATCTTCAGACAAATCCCTCCATTGAGGATTTAAAGTTTCGACAAGCCCGTTTTTCTTTTCGCGTCGCCACTTTTTAATCTCCTTTTCCCGCGTAATGGCCGCCTTCACATCGTGTGTATGTTCATAATATACCAATTTTTTCAGTTTGTATTTCTTGGAAAATCCATCCAAAAGCCCTTGCTTATGCTCCTGCATACGGCGCTCAAGATCATTGGTCATGCCGATATACATGACGTTACCAAAGTCATTCGTGAGAATATAAACGTAATAGTTATGCTGCCTCATGAGATTTCTCACCCTGAAGGGTTCGAAATGACAAGATAGATCGCTAAACCCTCAACGGCATCAGAACATAAAGCGCCGAAGGATCGCTGTTATCCTGAATGATCGTGGACGAGGACGCATCGGCCAGCATCAGGCGGCAGCCTTCACCCTCGATCTGCGATGTAATATCCAGGAGATATTTGGCGTTGAAGCCGATTTCGATATCGGTATCGCCATTGACCTCGACCTCCTCGGTGGCGCTGCCCGCATCCGGGGAGCTGGCCGACAACGTCATGGTCTTGCCGTGCAGCGTGATTTTCACGGCGCGGGATTTTCCGTCCGAAATCGTCGAGACACGGTCGATCGCGCCGGTGAAGACTTTCGGATCGACCTCGACAACCTTGTCGTTCTTTTGCGGGATAACCTTCTGGTAGTCGGGGAATGTGCCGTCGATCAGCTTCGAACTCAGGACGATATGATCGAACGCAAAGCGTATCTTGTTTTCCGACAGGCTGATTTCGATGGAATCGGCAGCCTCATCGACCAGCTTGCGCAGCTCGCCGATTGCCTTGCGCGGAATGATGACGCCGGGCATCCCGGAGGCACCCTCGGGCAGCGGCATTTGAAACCGCGCCAGACGGTGACCGTCCGTGGCCACAGCGCACAGAACGGCCACGCCGTCGTTTTCGGTCTGATGAATGTATATGCCGTTGAGGTAATAGCGGGTCTCCTCGGTCGACATCGCGAATTTCGTGCGGTCGATCAGGGCGCGCAGATCCGCCGCCGGGATGGAAAATCCGGTCGGCAACTCGCCACCGCCGATTTCAGGGAAATCAGCCGTAGGCAGACAGCTCAGTTTGAAATTGGAGCGCCCCGCCGACACGGTCATCAGCGTGCCCTCCTTGTTGAGCGTCAATTGCACATCGCTCTCATCTGGCAGCTTGCGCACGATATCGAACAGCGTGTGCGCCGGCGCGGTCGTTGCGCCCGGCGTGGAAACCTTGGCCGCCACAGATTCGTTGATCTCCAGATCCATGTCGGTCGTCGCCATGGTCAAAACCCCGTCCTCCGCCCGGATCAGGACGTTGGCAAGGATTGGAATGGTGTTGCGGCGCTCGACGACGCTCTGCACGTGATTCAAGGACCGTAGGAGGGCTGCGCGTTCGATGCTCAGTTTCATGGCGGCTACTTTCGACAGTTAAAATTTATCTAGGGAATCGGAGCATAGCACACAGAAAAAGCCGCTGGGAAGCCTAAAATCACGCAGCCAGAGCGCTATTCCGGGCAGCAGCAAGACTTATGCACAACTCTGCCCACAGTTTTTCAAAAAGACCCGTTTCATAGGCACTCAAGGCTCTCAGCCTGTCTCCATCCGCCCCGCACATCTGGAACATTTCGGCAAGATGCAAATCCTCCTCGGCCAACAGGCTTTTAAGCGAAATCTGCACGCCCGATCTTTCCAGCGCCTCTTGATAAATCGCATAAAGCCAGCACGCCCGCAGCTCAATCACCAGCGACACCCAAGGGTACGGATCGGCCGGAGAAACCGCCTTTGTAATCCCCGCATCCATGCGGCCGAAATACATCAGCGCCGGAACCCGGCACATGGTGTTTTCTTCTGTGTAGCCGTCAAGGCTATGCCCGGCGGCACGCTCGGCCTGACGCTTGAAGAAATACGCATGGCGGGCTTCTTCGGCCAGATGCTTGAGGCTATCTTCGGTCAGAGTCTTGTTCATCTGGGAAAGCATGATCTTGCGGCTGCCCATGTGTTCAAGCATGGACAGCATGTTCATGAACCGCGCATGATCCTGGGGGCTTTTTACGATCTTATCCAGAAACGCCCGGACCGAATCCTCATGCCGCGCGTTGGCTTCTTTCATCCCGGATATGGTCCAGGCATCGCCAGAGTGTTTCATAGATCGTCTCCAGATCTTCCGGTTTTATGCAGTAAGGCGGCAGAATATAGACGGTATTGCCCAAAGGCCGCAAGAGAATGTCGTTTTCCAGCATGAATTCATAGATTTTCGGGCCGATTTCAGAGAGATAACCCTTGCCGTTATTATCCCTGATATCCATCGCGAAAATACTGCCCATCACGCGCACGGCCTCAACGTCAGGCCGTGCGTAAAACCACCCGGCGGCCTTGTCATGCGCCTTTTCGATGCTGCGGATATAGGTCGAGGTCGGCTCGGTCGCCCACACCTCAAGATTAGCAACAGCCGCCGCGCAAGCCAGCGCATTGCCGGTAAAGGACGATGAATGGAAGAAAGTTTTGCTGCGGTCGTCGTCATAGAAAGCCATGTAAATTTCCTTGCTCGCCAGCGTCGCGCCCATCGGCAAAAATCCGCCGGTCAGGCCCTTGGACAGACACATCAGGTCGGGCGCAATACCCGCCTTCTCGCAGGCGAACATGGCGCCCGTACGGCCAAACCCGGTCATGACTTCATCGGCAATCAGCAACGCACCATGCGCGCTGCACAGCTTGCGCATCTCCTTGAGTGTCTCGGAAGAATAAAACCGCATGCCCGACGCACCCTGAACCAAAGGCTCGACGATCAGCGCGGCCACGTCGCCGCCGCGCAGCAGAATCTCGAGCTTTTCGATGGTTTTGGATTCTTCGCCCGCGTGCGGGAAAGGCAGATGCGTGACATTGAACAGATAAGGCTCATAGAGCTTGTTGAAGACCCCGCGCCCGCCCGCGCTCATCGCGCCGAACGTATCGCCGTGATAACCGCCCTCAAGCGCCACGATCCGTTTGCGGCGCGGCGCGCCGATGTGTTCAAAATATCCGATCGCCATTTTAAGCGCGACCTCAACCGCCGTTGAGCCGCTGTCGGAGAAAAATACAAATTCAAGATCGTCATGCGCGAGGCGCAACAATTTCCGCGCCAGCTCCTCTGCCGGCTCGTGCGTGAACCCGGCGAATATCACCTGCTCCAGCTTGGCCGCTTGCGCCTGAACCGCCTTGACGATTTTGGGATGGCAATGGCCGTGCGTGTTCACCCACCACGACGAAATCCCGTCGATGATCGCCCGCTCGTCCTTTGTGTGAAGATACGCGCCTTCGGCCCGCTCAATGTGAATCGACTCCGGCAGCAACGCATGCTGCGTCATCGGATGCCATATGGGTGAAACTTCTCTCAAATAAAATCCCCCACCTTGAAATTCCCCTCGAAAGCCTTTTTCAGGGAAACGGCATCCAGAGTCCCGAGCTGCGGCAGCCGCCCCAAAACCTTTTCACCTGAAAATTCTGCAATCGTACGGATATTATCGTCATTTTCCGGTCCGATAAAGGCTATTCCGTGAATTTTTATGCGCCGCGTCCACAGGGCTTCCAGCGACAAAAGGGTGTGGTTGATGGTGCCAAGCCCCGTCCGGGCACACAAAATCACCGGAATATCCCATTTTTTGAACAGGTTAATCTGAAGGTTCTTGCGCGTCAGCGGCACCATCAGCCCGCCCGCGCCTTCGATAATGAGCGGCCTTTCGGACTGCGGAACATTTAGTGAATTGATGTCCACCGACAAACCATCGATCTCGGCGGCGCGATGCGGCGAAAGCGATTCGGTGAAAATATGGCATTCGGGAAAGAATCTTTCGTCCGGCAACCCGGTCAAATTCTGCACGGTTCGTGTGTCGATCCCGTCCCCCACACCCGACTGCAACGGCTTCCAGTAATTCCCGCCCAGCGCCTGCACCAGCATCGCCGCAAAAACCGTTTTGCCGACATTGGTATCCGTGCCTGTGATGATGAAACGGCTCACGCTGCCCGGTCCTGAAAATGCGGCGCAAGATGACCGAAGAAACGATCAAGCATCCCCTTATCAAGGTTCGCGCTCAGCGACAGGCGCAAACGCGCCGTTCCCTCCGGCACGGTCGGCGGGCGGATGGCGCGGATGTCAAAGCCTTTCTTTTGTAAAGCCTCTGCTATTTCCACCGTCCTTTGATCGTCGCCGAAGATAATGGGGACAATATGCGATCCCGCGCCGCCGAAAAATTGCTGCGCCTGTTCGCAGCGTTCGGATAAACTATTCCGGCGCACTGCCCCTTCCTCCGACGCGCATAACTCCAATGCTTTTTGCGCCAGATGCGCCTGTAGCGGTGGCGGGGCTGTAGAAAAAATAAACGGGCGCGCCGTGTTAACAAGAATATCAATGATTTCAGCCGAAGCGCACACAAGGCCACCCGCGCCGCCCAGCGCCTTGCCGCAGGCATGAAGCACAATCAGATTATCACGCGGCAACGCAGAGGCGCAGCCCCGGCCAGCCTCTCCCGAAACGCCCGTGGCATGCGCCTCATCGACGATCAGGGTCGCGCCATATTGCCGCGCCAGTTCCTGAAACGCCGCCAGCGGCGCAAAATCGCCATCCATCGAATAAAGCGATTCAACCGCGATATAAATTTGCTGCACTTCGCCACGTAGACGCTTGATGGCATCCTCGCAGGCATTCACATCATTATGCGGGATTTTAACGCCTTTGGCCTGCCCGGCGTGAATGCCGTCCCTAACGCTGGCGTGAACAAGCGAATCGAAGAGAACCGCGTCGTGGCGCGTCGGCAACGTGGTAAACAGCGCATAATTGGCCTGAAACCCCGTTGCGAAATAAAGCGCCCGTTCATAACCGAAAAATTGTGCAGCAAAATTTTCAAGGCTTTCATGCGCTTCGTGGTTGCCCCTTAACAGCCGCGAACCGCCGCTGCCGAGGCCCACGCCTGATTCGACGGCTTCAACTGCCTCTGCACGCAGCGCCGGATGATTGCGAAAACCCAGATAATCGTTGGAAGTCAGGTCTACGCCCTCGCCCTGTTTCAAGGCGCGGTAACGGCCTTTTTCCCGAAGAATATCCAGCCTGTTCCTAAATTGATCCATTTTTACTTTTCACCACGGAGGCGCAGAGAGCGCAAAGATTATATTGCTTTAAAAAACCTCCGCGCACTCTGCGCCTCTGCGGTTATCTTTTTAAGCCGCTTCTTTTTGCTTTTCATCTTTATAGGGCGGGCGGGGTTTGAGGCCCAGCGTTTCCAAAAGATTGAAATCTTCGTCGCTCTCGGGGTTGGGCGTGGTTAGCAGTTTCTCGCCAGTGAAAATCGCATTCGCCCCGGCCAGAAACGCCAGCGCCTGCGCCTCTTTGGATATCGTCAAACGCCCGGCCGACAGACGCACCATAGCCTTGGGCATTAAAATCCGCGCCACGGCGATGCAGCGTATCCATTCGAAGATATCGAGTGCCTCGGCTTTTTCCAGCGGCGTTCCCGCCACCGGCACCAGCATATTGATCGGCACCGATTCCGGCTGCGGGTCAAGATTGGACAATGTGTGCAGCAAGGCGATGCGGTCTTCCTGCGATTCGCCCATCCCCAAAATGCCGCCGCAGCAAAGCGAAATTCCTGCTTTTGCCACGTTCGCAATGGTATCAAGGCGCTCGGCATATGTGCGGGTTGTGATGACCTTATCGTAAAAAGACTCACTGGTGTCGAGATTGTGGTTATAGGCGGTGAGGCCCGCCTCTTTCAATTTTACGGCCTGATCTTCCGTGAGCATCCCAAGCGTGCAGCACGCCTCCATGCCCATACCGGAAACGCCCTTAACCATTTCAAGCACGCGGTCAAATCCCCGTCCGTCCTTGACGTCGCGCCAGGCCGCACCCATGCAAAACCGCGTCGATCCGGCGTCTTTGGCCTTGCGGGCCTGAGCCAACACCTCATCGGTCTTGAGCAGGGTTTCTTTTTCAAGGGCCGTCTTGTTGTGAATGGATTGCGAACAGTATTTGCAATCCTCAACACAGCCCCCCGTCTTGATCGAGAGCAGCGTGCACATCTGCATTTCATTCGCGGCGTGGTGGGCGCGGTGAACCTGCGCGGCCTCGAACACGAGGTCAAGCAACGGGCGCCCGTATAAAACTTTTACTTCTTCCAAATTCATAATGACCGGAGATTAGCAGGACTTTCCTGTGAATCAAAGCCTCAAAAAACGAAAAAAAAGCGCGGATCCAGGAGACATGGACCCGCGCCGGAGAGAGCGGACCGGGACCAATGGAGGAGCCCCCGGCCTGCCCTTTATTCTTTTAAAATCAGCCTGTCAGGGCGCGCCTGACGATATCGACATCCTGTGCGATCTGGGCATCTTCGTCCATCAGCTCCTCGATCTTGCGCACGGCATGCATGACCGTCGTGTGGTCGCGACCGCCGAACTTGCGCCCGATTTCCGGGAGCGAACGCGCCGTAAGTTGCTTGGCCAGATACATCGCCACCTGACGAGGACGAGCCACATTGCGGGCGCGGCGCGCCGAGTGCATGTCCGTCAGACGCAGGTTGTAATGCTCGGCCACTTTGCGCTGGATCTCATCGATCGTGATCCGGCGGTCATGGGCACGCAAAAGATCCTGCAGAACCTCCTGCGTCGTCTCAAGGGTGATTTCCTGCTTGGCCACGTCGGAATGGGCAACAATGCGGTTCAGCGCCCCTTCGAGTTCGCGGATATTGCTTGTCACCTTAAGGGCCAGAAACTCCAGCACGCTGTCGGGCACATTGGCCTGAAGCTGGGCGCGTTTGGATTGCAGAATGCCAAGGCGCAGATCATAAGTCGTCGGGTGGATATCGGCCACCAGACCCCAGGCCAGCCGCGAGCGCAGGCGCTCCTCAATGCCGGTCAGATCGCTCGGCGCCTTGTCGGCGGAGATGATGATCTGCTTGTTCTGATCCACCAGAGCATTGAACGTATGGAAGAATTCTTCCTGCGTCGATTCCTTGCCGGCGATGAACTGGATATCGTCGATCATCAGCACATCAACGGAACGGAATTGCTCCTTGAAATTCATGGTGTCGTTGGCACGGAGCGCACGGACGAACTGGTACATGAACTTCTCGGCCGACAGGTACATGACCGTCTTTTCCGGCCAGTGCTCATTCATCTGCCAGGCGATTGCGTGCATCAGGTGCGTTTTCCCAAGCCCCACCCCGCCATATATGAAGAGAGGGTTGAAGGGAACGCTCATGCTCTCGACAACGCGCCGCGCTGCTGCATGCGCCAGCGCATTGGGCTTGCCTATGACAAAACTGTCGAACGTAAAGCGCATATCCAAAGGCGAAGACAACGAGGCAATCTCATCCTTCTTGTTCTGGTTGGCCTTCACGGCTTTCTTTTCGGTAGCATCGGAATCATCGGCTTCGACGATCGCGTTCTGAACCACAACGATCTGGAGCTTTTTGATATTTTCATCGGCAGCCGTACACATCGCAAGAATGCGCTCGGCATAGTGATTCTGTATCCAGTCGCGCATAAAGCGTGTGGGGACGGAAACCTCCATCGTGCCGTGATAATAGGCCTGCAACACCAGCGGTTTAAGCCAACTGCGGAAAATAGCCTCGCCAAACTCAGTTCTCATGCCCTGGTGGACTTTCTTCCAAAGAGCCATAATCTCTTTCGAAGGCTCCAGCGACCCGCCAATAGGACTTGGTTTTTTCTTAGCAGCTACTCCAGGCTTTGCCCCGACTTCTGACATATCTATTCACTCCGTATTGGTGTAAAAAGTTTAAAAAATTTTGACAAAGAAAAAGGGCTCGCAAACATCGAACAACGTTTGGCGTCTTTCTCTAATGTCAGTACGATCTAAAGCAAAGGCGTCATCAAAATTCTGGTAGCCAAACTTATTTATCCGGCTATGTCCCCATACAGCTTTTTTGACAGCCTTTAGTCAAACTAGAAATCTACACTCACCTGATTTCGATTCTCGAACGGTAGCGGGGAAACCCCGCGATGTAAATTTCAAAAGCGATTTGCGAAATGTGAAAACCCATTCCCGCACGCAACGAGGAAAGCCTACAACAAATTTTTATCGGGATGCAATAAGATCAAACGCAGAACACAAAAAAAAGAAACATTCGATCCGAGTCGCGTTTGCCGTATAAAAAAACGCTCTGAATTTTTTCAGAGCGTTTTTGAAACTTTAAATTTTTGATGTCGTATTGTGCGTAAAAAACGCACGGCCAGATTCTAGCCGAGCGCTTTCACACGCGCCGACAGGCGAGACATTTTTCTCGCGGCGGCTTTCTTGTGAACGATTCCTTTTGCAACGCCTCTGTACAATTCCGGTTGCGCGAGTTGCAGTGCCGCCGAAGCATCCTTGGCATTACCGGCCGCGATTGCAGCCTCGACCTTTTTAATAAAGGTGCGGATGCGGCTCATCCTTGCCTTGTTGACCAGATTGTGACGCGCGTTGGTACGGATGCGCTTTTTTGCCGATGCATGGTTTGCCATGTTAATAACCTTCTGTTTATGTCCCGTTATTCACCAAAAAGGCCTTCATTTATTGGGAAAGCCCTATAATTCCTTGTATTCGTGCGGGATTAATAGCCGCCCCCGGCCCGTTTTGTCAAGCTATATATGGGGTTTAGACCTTAAGAATCAGCCATGCGGCATGATGGTGATTTTGAGAAAATCCTGGCCTTCCACGGCCTCAAAGCCCAGGCGCAGATATTCGCCCTGACGGGCGAAATTATCCTTGCCGATTCGCTTCCAGCCGAACTGCGGCAAGCTCGCCTCATAATAGGCGCGGATTGATTCCCGCGTCAGGGAATCCACCGCCGCAACGGACTCGATGATGCGCCCTTCGGGCTTGTCGAACATGACCGCATAATCGGTCAGTTCACGCAGGCCGGGCATAAGCGGAACGTCCTGTAGCGAAGAAAAAAACTTTGGCGGTTCCTGATCCTGCTGCGCCAAAGCACAGGGTGCCGCCATAAATATGGCAGCGATAATTAAAATTATTTTTATTATGTTCGTTACATTCATGATGCTT
>DIHF01000005.1 GCA_002420015.1 Micavibrio sp. UBA5703 | reverse complement strand
AGTTTGTTCAGAGCCGAGAGAAAGCTCGTTTTTCCGCATCCTGATGGCCCGATCAATGCTGTAATACAGCCCTTATAGACATTTAAGGAAACCTTATCCAAAACAGTCCTGCCGTCATAGGAAACCGACAGATTTTTTACCTCAATATGCGGCATGGGAATGCAGCATGGCTCTCCCGCCTCCAATTCTCCCAGTGTATAGGATTGTATCTGATGTTTATTACTCATGCTCTTTGTACCTTTTTTCCCAGCCATTGATCGGTCATAGCCTGGGCCATCATGTTGAAGGTTATAATGACAGCGATCAATGTCAGGGCAGAAGCGTATGCGGCGGAATCCCCGCCTGTAACATTCATCGACAGGTCATAAATATGAACCGCCAGGGCGCGACCGGAATCCATCAAAGACCCCGGCATCCTATCAACATAACCGCTCGTGAATATAAGGGCGGCCGTTTCCGCCGTAGCCCTGCCTATGCCTAAAATCAAACCTGCGACAATGGCGGGGGCAGCAGAAGGAAGGAGAATATGCCAGATCGCCGATGTTTTGTTCATGCCCAATGCCGAAGCGCCCTCGCGCCAGCTATGATTTACTGCGCTCAAACCTGCTTCAGCGGTACGGATAAAGACGGGTAAAATCATACACGCCAGCGTCAGCCCTCCGGAGAAGATGGAAAAACCGAGTCCCAGAAAAATGCTAAAGAATGCATTGCCAAACAAGCCATAGACGATAGATGGCACACCGGCCAAAACGTCCAGCGTCAGGCGCGTTGAAGAAGCGGCTTTTCTGCCTGTTTGGGAAAATTCCGCAAGCCAGACAGCAACGCCCAGGCCAAAAGGAACGGATACAGCCACCGCGACCATCAATATAAGCGCCGTCGATACGATGACAGGAAAAATGCCCCCGCTGCGGCCTGCATCTTCAGGCTGTTCCAAAAGGAACGACAGAGAAAGATGGGGTATGCCTTTGAGAAGGATATCGCCCAGAATCCATAAAAATACAGCACCCACAAAGGCGGCACTCATCCATATCACAAAAGAAAAAATGCGATCACTCATTACAACGACCTATAACGCGCCCTTTCCGAGGCTTGAAAAGCCAGCCATGAAAGCAGGAAAACCACCCCTGTTAAGAACAATCCGGACGCAAACAAAGACGCCCTGTGAAGATCGGTCGCATAGGCCATTTCCAAGGCAATATTAGCCGTTAAGGCTCTGACGGGTGCAAACAGGCTATCAGGGTTCTGCACGACATTCCCGGCCACCATCAGCACAGCCATGGTTTCACCAAGCGCTCGCGCCATCGCCAGCAAAATACCGCCAATAATGCCCGCGCGCGCGGCAGGAATGGCGACAAAGAGTATTTGTCCTTTGCGGGACATTGCCAAAGCCTGCGCTCCGTCAAGAATATTGCGGGGAATGGCATCGAGCGCCGCAAGGCTTGTCAGCGCCACAGTGGGCAAAATCATCAGCGCCAAAATCAAAATCGCGGCAAGAAGGCTTGATCCAGGTGGTTGGATATGAGCAATCATCGGCACAAGAATGGTCAGCCCCCAAAGGCCAAAAACAACCGAAGGAATTCCTGCCAACAAAGCCATGACGATCTTGTAAGCCCTGGCAAGGACGGGTGGCGCGTAAAAACGGACGAAGATTGCGCCCGCCAGCCCAAACGGCACGGCCAAAATAACCGATCCGGTCATCATGGCCAGAGAAGCAAAAACCATCGGCACAAGGCCGAATTTTCCTTCGAGAGGATACCAGTCCTGCCCCGACAAAAACATGTGCCAGCCACCACGCGAAAACACCGGCCAGGACTCCCTGACCAGAAACAGGACAACCAGAAAAAGAAGCAGTGCGCTCAACCCCGCCAGAACAGACAGGAAAGCTGATACAATTCCATCTGTACCATGTCTATTCGCTTTCAAGCGGGACAAAAAACTGTGCTTCGATAAGATCATGAACGTCCTTTGATTGGGCAAAATCTATAAATGCGTTTGCCAGCGGCGACGGAGTGCCTTTTACAACAAGGTTTAACTGGCGAGACAAGGGGAATTTCCCGTCCCGGACATTGTCCACCGTCGCGGGAACACCCTCCATCGGCAAAAGCCTGATCGGCGTTCCGTGCCGCTCTTCATATTCCGCCGTTCCAATCGAGACATAGCCGATAGAGCCGGGATTGCCGGAGACGGTTTTGATGCCTTGCTGGTTATCGCCGATCACGACATCGGCCTTGATATCGCTGTTTTTCAGAGAAAAATGATGCAGGAACAGCTCCAGTGTAGAACGGCCTTCCGCTTTATTCACCACCGTTATTGGCGAATCCGTTCCCCCGACCTCTTTCCAGTTTTCCACTGCTCCGGTATAGATGCTTATGATCTGCTCATCGCTCAATTTCTGGACAGGATTGCTCTTGTGGACAATTATGCCGATACCATCCATTGCAACTGTATAAGGTGTAAGGTCGCTTTCTTCCGGCTTTAAGGCGCGCGATACCATGCCGATATCCGCAAGTCCCTTGCGCGCATCGTTAATCCCGCGTGACGATCCTCCCGTTTGGACATCAACACGAATACCGGGGTTTCCCTTTTCAAAACGCTTGGCAATCTCAAGCGCAAGCGGTGCGACCGTGCTGGAACCCGTCAAAACCAGCTTGCTCCCCTCTGCGATGGCAGATGAAACGGAAAACACCGTTAAAAACCCTGTAATAAGCAGGAATAGCTTGATTTTCATAGAACCTTCCTTGTTCGGCTATGCTGTTTCAGGGAAGGTTTTCGTTCTCTGAAAATAAAAAGTTACAAAATTATCGCCATCTCAGGGCATATTTTCCGGCCATCATTCCGATGATGCACATCAACACAATCGGCAGGGCATGCCAGACGATGAGATGGGGCGGATTGTCGTTCTGTTCGATCAGCCGCATGCACAGATAACCGAACGAGGTCACAGACCACGTCGCCATGCTGCCCGCCCAGCAGCACTGGATCGGTGCGCCTTTTTTGACGATCAGGAACATGGCGATGCCGGGCGGCGCGCTGAACAGCAGGATATGCCAGGGGCAATCGAATTGCCCCAAAGTCATCGAATGGCAAATACTGATAAAGCTGATATCGCCCGTGGCTCCGGCAAAGGCCGCCGCTGCCCACGGCACGATGAAACCGAAGGGAACATATTTGATCCACGGCATCTGATGCCCGTCGGGACGCGACAGGCAAAGCGCCGCCAGCGCCGCCGAAAACGCCATGCCGGCCAGCAGGGCCAACTCCGTGATGTAGAGAGGATCGGCCAGTTTACCGGCAAGATCGGCGCGGAAACCGTTATATCCCGACAGTACCGCCAGCCAGACAAGCGTCCCCGCCAGCCAGAACAAAGCCTGCTTCATGGGATGCGGCAGGGGTTTTTGCGCCCCTTCGGCCACCAGCTTGTCGATGAGTTGATCCGTGTTCATTGATCTTCTTCCTGCTCCACCTTCAACGCCAGCGATTTATAAGCCCTGTGCGCGGCGACCTTGACGGCGGAAACGCTCATTTTCATGGTCTGGGCCGTTTCTTCGGCGGAATATCCTTCTATTTTCATCAGGGTCACGATCTTTTTCTGCTTGTCCGGCAGGGAACTTAACGCCCTGTTCAGGTATTCGTATCTATCCCGCTGTTCGGTTACATCGGCGGCGGAAATTTCATGAGTCAGGTCGTCCAGGCCGATTTCAGGAAAAGCGCCTTTTTTATAGAGTTTGCGCAGGTGATCGTTCAGGCGGTAACGGGCGATGGTGAACATCCAGACCTTGAAAGGCCGGGCGGTATCGTAGGTATGGCTAGCGCGGTGGATGGACATGAGAATTTCCTGCACCACGTCGTCAACGTCTGCTGCCGCCAATCGCCGGGAAATAAACGCTTTCAGCAGGGGGGTGATGGCCCGGAACAGCGCGGCATACGCCTTTTTGTCGCCCTGCTGGGCAAGGCGCATCAATTCTTCAAGGGACTGCGTTTCTTCGGTTCCGCTCACGTTAATATCTTTGTTTCTGTAACTTTTTCGTACTCATGCCGAATATCTGTATGCTAAACGCATCCTGCAACATATTGGAAATACTGTGAATAAAAAAGTCTTAAAACGCTGGTTGCCTTTGATTCTGGTTGTCCTGCTGATCGGCGCGGCTTGGGCCTCCGGCCTTATGGATATGGTTAATCTTGAGTCCATCAAGGCGCAGCGCGGCCGGTTGCTGGATATAGTGGCCGCGCATCCTGTGTTGAGCGTAGCGGGGTTCGCCGCGCTTTATGCCGTTACCGTCGCGCTGTCCTTGCCGATTGCTACGCTGCTGACATTGCTGGGCGGTTTTCTGTTCGGGCGCTGGCTGGGCACGGCGGCGATTGTCACCGGCGCGACCATCGGGGCGGCAATCCTGTTCCTGATTGCCCGCAGCGCCGTGGGCGACACACTGCGCGCAAAGGCAGGGCCGCTTTACAGCAAGGTCGCCGCCAACATGGAAAAGAACGCCGTTTCCTATATGCTGTTCATGCGGCTTGTCCCGCTGTTCCCGTTTTTTCTGGTCAATATCGTTCCGGCGCTTTTTAACGTGCGCCTGTTACCTTACGTCCTGACGACCTTTTTCGGCATTATTCCCGGCACGTTCGTTTACGCCAATGTCGGGCGGGAGTTGGGAACGATTGAATCCTTGAGTGATCTGGCCTCGCCGCAAACGCTGATTGCTTTCACGTTTCTGGGCCTGTTCGCTTTGATCCCCACGATTTACAAACAAATCAAAGGCCGGAAAAAAGTGGCTGCTGCGCTTCTGGCCATTATGCTGGCGACTTCACAATCCGCGCAGGCCGGTGAGAATTACGACCGATTTTTAAACATCTATGACGGCTTGCTGCAAGCGCATGTCCGTCCTGCGGAAAAAGACGGTATCGCCTATAACGGCGTGGATTACGACGGCTGGGCCGCCGATCCCCGGCACAGGGAAGCCCTGAAACTGCTGCTGGCGGAAAAGTCGAATGGTTATACGGGCGCAGAGCAAACGGCGTTCTGGATCAACGCCTATAATTTCCTGACCATTGATCTGATCGTGCGCGAGGGCGAAAGAAAAAGCATCAAGAATCTCGGCGGCACGTTCACCAGCCCGTGGACACGCCATGCCTGGCCGATAGCCGGTATGGATTACACACTGGATTATATCGAACATAAAATTCTGCGTCCGATGGGCGATGCCCGCGTTCATTTTGCTATTAACTGCGCCTCCGTATCCTGCCCGGACCTGCGGCTGGAAAGCTACAAGGTTGACAGACTGGATCAGCAACTGGATGAACAGGTCATGATCACACTGGCCAATGAGGGTAAGGGACTGCGCCGTGCCGATGATGCGGTTTATGTCAGTAAAATTTTTGATTGGTTCGATGATGATTTTAAGAACGGTGACGTTAGGGGATGGCTTGCGGATTATAAAGAAATTGATCCTAATGCCAGCTTGAGATTCATGGATTATGACTGGTCTTTAAATAAGAGAAAGTGATATGAGCCAAGTTCAATCGCATCAAGATACTGGAAAAAATGTATCTGCTTTTTTGAAGAGCAGGACTATTCTTTTAGATGAAGGTAGCATAGAAGAAAAACGGTGGGAAATACTGGATTATTTCCACAACACATTTTCTCTTTATGAAAGTATTTTTGAGTGCCTGAACGGCGATGAGGCATTCTATGCCCGCGCCAACCCGCTGCGCCATCCGCTGATTTTCTATTACGGCCATACATCCGTTTTCTTTATCAACAAACTCAATGTCGCCGGCTTTATCAATGAGCGCATCGATCCAAAACTTGAATCGATGCTGGCCATCGGCGTCGATGAAATGTCGTGGGATGATTTGAACGAGGCCCATTACGACTGGCCAACGCCGGAACAAGTCAAATTCTACCGGGACAAAACCCGCACGCTCGTAGACGGGTTTATCCGCGAGTGCGATTTCACGCTGCCCATCGGCTGGGACAGCCCGCTATGGATTATCATGATGGGGATCGAGCATGAACGCATCCACCTTGAAACAACCTCCGTTCTGATTCGTGAGCTGCCGCTCGATCTTGTCAGGGATCATCCGGTCTGGGGCAATATATGTGGCGAAAGGGGAGAAGCGCCGGAAAACGAGTTGTTGTCCGTGGATGGCGGCACGATCATCCTCGGCAAAAGCCGCGACAATCCGCTTTACGGCTGGGATAACGAATACGGCCGCGCGGAATTCAACATTGAACCTTTCAAAGCCTCGAAATATCTGACGTCCAACGGGGAGTTTCTTGAATTCGTCGAGGACGGAGGTTACAGGGCCGAAAAATATTGGAGCGAAGAGGGGTGGAACTGGGTCAGGTTTCGCAAGGCCATGCATCCGGTCTATTGGATCAAGCAACACGGCGGGACATGGAAATTTCGCACGATGTTGAAAATCATCGATATGCCGTGGAATTGGCCTGTACACATCAATTATCTTGAAGCCCAGGCTTTTTGCCGGTGGAAATCGGAAAAAACTGGAAAAACTATCCGCATGCCGACCGAAGCGGAATGGTATTGTCTGCGCTCTATGATCGACACCGACCAGCCTTATTGGGACAAGGCTCCGGGCAATATCAACCTCGAAGGGTCGATGTCGGCCTGCCCGGTGAGCACTCACGAATTTCCCGGCGGGTTTTACGATGTCATCGGCAACGCGTGGCAATGGACAGAAACGCCCATAGACGGTTTCGAGGGGTTTGAGGTTCATCCCGCCTACGATGATTTCTCGACGCCGACATTTGACGGTAAACACAATATCTTCAAAGGCGGCTGCTGGATTTCCACTGGCAATTACGCGATAAAGGACTCGCGCTACGCTTTCCGTCGCCATTTCTTCCAGTATGCCGGGCTGCGCTATGTCGAGGCCGAACCTCTGCCGGAACCGGAAGTCAATGTCTATGAGACTGATGAGATGATCTCGCAGTATATCGAGTTTCACTATGGCGATGAGTATTTCGGTGTGCCGAATTTCCCTGTTGCCTGCATTCAGGCGCTCCTGCCGCATCTGAAGGGCAGGAAAACGGAGCGGGCGCTGGATCTGGGCTGCGCCACGGGCCGGTCGTCATTCGAGCTTGCGAAAATTTTTGAGCATGTTGAGGCGATTGATTTCTCGGCCCGGCTTATCCAGATGCCTTCGGCCCTGCAAAGCAAGGGAACGCAGCGCTACACGATCTGCGATGAAGGCGATCTCGTGACATACAAGGAAATACGGCTTGCAAATTTCGACGGTTATGAGGCTGTAAAGGACAAAATCGCCTTTATGCAGGGCGATGCCTGCAATCTTGCCGAAAAATACACGGATTACGACCTTATATTCGCAGGCAACCTTATCGACCGACTTTACGATCCGCGCAAGTTTCTGGATTTAATAAAAAGGCGCGTTCGGCCCGGCGGGCTGCTTGTTCTGACCTCCCCCTAT
>DIHF01000011.1 GCA_002420015.1 Micavibrio sp. UBA5703 | reverse complement strand
TCCCAGAAATCCATCCACGCGATGCTGTCTTTCAGGAACCATCTGGCAATGGACAAAGCGGACAACGCCATCATGAGGTTCGTCAGGGAACGAAGTTGCCCCCCGAGCGAAGCTACGCAAAAGACGAGAAAATAAAAAATAATTTCATGCTCCAGCGTCCAGGCGACGAAAACAAGGGGAAGGCCCGCCTGCGGAAAAATCAAAAACGACTTGGCGACCGTTTCCCATGTCTGCACGCCCGAGCCCATCGTCATGGACGGCTCGATCAACCATACGGCTATGGCCGCCATCATGAATACGAAATAAAGAGGGTATATCCTGATGAAGCGTGCGACCAGCCACTTACGCGGCTCGAATTTCATGCCGAACGTGACGTAGCACATGATGAATCCGCTGATGACGAAGAAAAGATCGGGGGCCGAATAACCCACGCGCACCCAGAGCGAATGAAAATTCTCCCACCCCGGCATAAGGCGCAACAGGTCTTCCACGTGATAAACCATGACCATCAGGACCGCCACGCCACGCAGCCATTGAATGGATATCAATTCGCTCCGGTGGAAAGTCTGCTTGCGCGCAGAATCCAGATAGGCCCGCCAAAAGTTTCTCATACCGCATTCCTTTTATTCTGTTTACTCAAAAGCGTTTCATACAATATACGGACATGTCCCACATGGTCTTTGGCGCTGTGGAAATTGGCCACGCGCTTTTGCCCCGCCGCACCCATCTCCGGCAGTTTTGCGCGGTTGTTCAGGCATTCCTGAAGCCCGGCATGAAGCCCCTTCACCGAAACATCCTTCACCAGCCATCCCGTTTCCCCGTCGATCAGGTAATCCGGGATGCCGCCCACGGCAAAGCCCACGATCGGCGTAGCCCACGACAATGCCTCAATCCCCACCAGAGGTCCCGGATCGTCCCATATAGAGGGCAGGACGAAAACATCGGAATCCCTGTAGGCCTCGGCAAGAGCCGATTGATTGACCCACCCGCAGAAAGAAACACGCTCTGCGATACCGTGCTGCGCGGCCTTCGCCTTTGCCGAATTCAGGCACGGCCCTTCGCTGAAAACCGTCAGGCGCCAGTCGCCCTCAAGCCCCGCAAGGGCATCCATCAGAATTTCCAGCCCCTTCCCTTTGACGGCCTGACCGGAGAACATAAGCTCCAGCGGCCTGCCGTTATCCGGCTTCTTTGTAACGGGGCGCAAAGCCTGATCGGCGAAACGGCTGAAATAAGGAACCATGTGGACGCGGCTGGGGTCAAAACCGTTTGTCAGCAGCATGGACCTCATATGGCGGCTGCCGACGATAGAGGCATCGAAACGGCGATATGCGTTTCTCTCGGCGATTTTCCCCGGCAGATCCATCAGACGCACCGGCTTTCCGGGCGCGAGCGGCGGACCGATCAGACAGCCGTAAGCGGCGCAACTCAAGCCCAGCTGACGGCGGCAGCGGTCACCCGGCCAGCGCCGCTTGCCACGGCGCAGACAGGTCGATGTATAGTCGTGGAAAAACCGCACCAGAGGCACGCCCAGCGTAAAAAGCCCGTTCAGGAAATCCTGATCGCTCATAAGATGGACATGGACGATATCCGGCTTCAATGCCCTGATATCCTCTATGGAAGATACATGGACGATATCGATGCCTTCGGTCTCCAGCGCCGGTCCCGTTATGCCGTCCTTATGCGCGATAACAACGGAATCGCAAAACCCCTGCGCCAGCCGTGCAAACTCAAGCGTATAGTTGGACAGACCGCCGACACAAAGTTCTTCAACAAGAAAAAGCACCCTCATGGCGTTGTCTCCTTCACAGGTTCAGGCTCTCTCTGGCCCGCCATGAACCCGAGCGTCAATATGGTCAGCAACATGAAGTGCATGTTTTGAAGAAACAGCATGTCGACCATACCGAACATCATGTAGGCCCCCTGCGCGGCTATGGCGGCGAGGATAAATCCGTCGGAGGGCAATCCCTTACGATTGACCCACAGGGAAACAAGCTTGGTCATGCAGGCCGCCAGAAAGGTGAGGTATGAAAGAAACCCGACCAACCCTGTACCTGTAAGAACTTCAAGATACGTGTTGTGGCAGTGAAGCGATTCATACCCAAGCCCTACGTTCAGAGCAATTCCACCCGTTCTATATACCTCGTCATGAAATCCGCCAAACCCTACCCCGAACAGAGGATGGTCCGTAAAAACTTTGATTGCGCGCGTCCATATAATAAGCCTGTCGAGAACGGCTTCGGGCCGTCCGGGGATCAGTCCCGCAACTGTTCCATCCCAGCCGTAAACAAGCAGAAGAAAGAAAACGCCTCCACCCACAGCAAGGATGCCGGTAATAATGATGGTAAGCCCCAGCTTCGGCGCTCTTGTCAAAATCAAAACCGTCAGCATAACCAGCGTACCCAGAAGCCCCCCGCGAGACTTGGTAAAGAACATCCCCGCCGCACATAAAAGAAGCGCCGCAATTCCAAGCTTCCTGAAAACAGGACGTGCGGGAAACAGGATAACGCTGATGACCACGCTCATCATCACGGCCAGATACATCGCCAGCCCCTGCGCGCCGCCGAAGGCGCTGCCGGCGCGGCCCGAAACATCGAAAGTATGCCGGATCTGGCTTTTATGCTCATCGGGAATCGGCACGGGGATATGCAGCATTTTTGTTATCGAGTTTCCATGGTTCAGATATTCAACGACACCATCGAGCGCAAAGAACGACGGGACAACCAGGAACAAAAGCGACACCCTCTCCCAAAACGCTTTATCGGGACGCAGAGACATCATCAGCACGGGAAGTATGACAAACCATTCCACAAGGCGGATAACCTGTTTCAGGGCCCCGCCGGGATTGACCGCGACAAACAACGACAAGGTGGCCGCAATAAGAAGCGGCAACGCTGCCCAGATGATAAAAGGTATCTTTATATCGCGCCCCCGGCTGATCATCAGGAGCGGCCAGGCCGCCCCCCAAAGAACGATCATCCCGTCGGCCATGTTCAGCGGCAACCCGGCCAGCGTTTTCTGCGCCGGAATGGCGAAACTAAATACGAAGAAAGCCAGAGGAATTTCTGCATATCTTGCGGAAAAGACAAGCACAAGAAAACCGGCGACGACGGCGGGCGCAAGGATAGGCTTGGCCACAACGATAAAAGCCGCGAGAAAACCGCAAATAATCGCCATAAGGACAGGAGCCAGATCCATATCCTTAAATCCGTTCCGTTTGTCTGGAGTCATCGTGATGCCGGATCCGGTCATGTTCTGACCCTCAGAGAAAAGGGATTGATCGTTATAATCGACCAACTCGCCTTAAGACGTTTTAGTATCCCTGCCCGTCCATCCGCCCCGTGCGCCAACCCGCGAAGTGAAACAAGAAGGCCGGCCACCAGCATCAAATCGGTAAATATTTTAAGCGCCACCACTTCCAACATGCCTCTGTGCTTGCGGTAGAGAATATAGCGGCTTTTGCGCAGTTCATATACCATACGCGGATTGATGGAGGGTGCCGCCTTTTTCTCCCGGACGCCGCTTGGCGCACGCCCTGACGTCTGCCCGCCCAGATGTACTGCCGTTGCATCAGGAAGCAAATACAACTCCCACCCGGCCTTCCGACAACGCAGGCACCAGTCCATATCCTCGTCGTACATAAAGAACTGCTCATCCAGCAGGCCAATCTGCTCAATAACCGCCCGGCGCAGGACAAGGCAGCAACCGTGAATACGCTCCATCAAAACCGGCCCTGTTGCGCCCTGGCCCGGAAACTGCGGCCCTTTCAAGGCACGGCGTATCATCTCGGGTATGGTCGGAAAGCGGCAGGGATAATCCTGATCCGTGCCGTCCGGATTCAAAATGCGCGGGCCGATCATCCCCGCATGCGGACACGATTTCATGAATTCCATCAATTTTCTCAGCGTTCCGTCCTGAAGAAAGGCGTCGCTGTTCAAAAGCATGATGTAAGGTGTTTTGGCTATTCTAAGAGCGATATTGTTTCCGGCTGCAAACCCCAGATTTCCACCCGCATCAATAACTTCGATATCCGGGTGCGCCTTTCGTATTGTCTCAACGCTGCCGTCGCCCGATCCGTTATCGACAACACTAATTTCAACACCAACGCCATCAGCCTTGGCATGCTCCTTAGCCGAGCGCACGACATCGCACACCATCGCGGCGGTTTTATAATTTACGATCACGATGGTCAGAAGATTTTCCATCGTCACGCCGCCTTCTTCCATGACTTCAGCATACGGCCACACTCAAGAAAGTCGGTGCGCAAATCTTCGACAGTAAAAGCTTCAAGGCCAAAAGTCCTTCGGGCTTTCGTCATATCCAGCCAGAACGCATCGGCTTGAGAGAATTTGTTAACATGAAGCTCGCCCGCGCCATAACCTTCGATCAGCCATTCGGCGATCAGTCCTGTTTGAATGCCAAACCCCGCGCCGAGGTTATAAACGCCCGGAGATGGCGCTGCGGCAATTTTAAAAAGCGCATCGGCTACCCGCCAGACGGGAATAAAGTCACGGCTGACAAGCGGGCTCATGTCGTAGACGATCTTCCCCTCCTCTGCGAGGCGCGTCTGCGCCATGCCGAGAAACGAACGACGGCCCGGCTCGAAACCGAACACATTGGACATACGTAATACCGTCAGGCGTTCCGCGCCCAATATCTCCAGAAGCGATTTTTCGACTTTCAGTTTGGAATTGCCGTAGGGATTGACAGGGCTTGCGGGATCGCCTTCCCGCATACCGCGATCCGCATGAACGGAAGGGCCGTAGGCCATGCGGGAACTGAGCATAATGTAATGACTGGAAGAATTTTTAATTAAACGCGCAAGACGTGAATCGATATCACCCGGTTCATTATACCCTTCGGTGCGGAGTTTCGGATCGAAAGCAAAGTTAATGATACAACGCGCCTTATCTGCCCATGCGGTATTTTCGATTGCTTCCTTGTGGGAAAGAAAAAGCCACTCCCGTGGCGCTTTCTTGCGGACCTCCTCCGCCATGAAGCTCGATCTTCCCACAACCACGACGCTCATGCCGCTTCTCCCCAGTAATATTTATGCATGCTACAACGCTTGAGGAGCGCCTTGGGCAGCCTGTCGTAACGGCGACCAAGCTGGAACCCGATATATTTCGCCGCTGTCCGGGGAACGATGCCGGGAATATCCAGCAGATGCCCTTCGCGGAGCATGTATTTAACTTCACCAACGACAAAACGCAGCCCCGCCCCGCCTGACTTCAACGTTCTTGCGCGTAACCACGGATCGACACGCAGCAGCGCCCCGATATCGAAGTAACGCCGAAATTCCTCAGCCGCGCTGTAATTATGGCTGTGGTAGACGGCAGCTTCGGGCAGATAAATGCTTGTATATCCGGCATCGAGAATACGACCCGTTACGGCCAGATCCTCACCCATTGGCAATTCCTCGGGGAACCACCCCGCTTTTTTCAAAGCCTCGGCACGGTAAGCCGCAAAGGAATTGGAGCAAAACAGCGCCTTGATACCGCGCACCGGAATATCGGCCGCCGTGGTGCGGTGGCCGACAGGCGGATAATTGCACAAACGGGCATAGCGTGCTGCAGGGTTGGCATCCTCGTGCGGCAACTGGCGTCCGCAAACAATCGCCACGGAAGAATCTTCAAACTGCGCCAGAATTTTACCTACGAGATCAGTCCCGGCGGGCAAAGCATCCTGCGTCAGATAAATCAAGACCTCCGCATCCGCGCACAGCCTTGCGCCCAGATTGCGCGTGCGACCATGACCGAACTCTTCCCGGCGGATGGTATGCAGGTCAAACCCTGCCTCCGTAATGGCTTTTCCGGTCCCATCCGTTGACGATGAATCGATGAAAAGGATTTTACCCGGCTGGGGATCGAGCGCCCTCAACGCCGGCAACAAACGGGCCAGCCATGGCATGGCATTCAGTGTCGGTATAATCAGAGCGCTTTTCATTGTTGTGCCTCAGAATGCGTTCTTCCCCGTAAACCCGTTAACAAGCGTACGCAGCACAATGACGATATCCATCCAGAGCGACCAGTTGCCAATATAATACATATCGCAATCAAATCGGCCTTTTATATCGTCTTCGGTAAAAGTATTCCCGCGCCAGCCATTGACCTGCGCCCACCCGGTCAGGCCGGGCTTGACGGCATAACGCGCCATAAATCCGGGAACCACGTCTTCGTAACGGCGCTCGCCAGCCTTTACGCCCGGCGGATGCGGGCGCGGCCCGACGACGGACATATCGCCCTTCAGAACGTTGATAAACTGCGGCAACTCGTCAAGGCTCGTACGGCGGATGAAATTCCCGATTTTCATGACGCGGGGATCATCGCGCTCGGTAAGCTTTATTTCCCCCGTCAGCGTTTTGTCCTGATACATGCTCCTGAACTTGAAGCAGTCAAACAGGACACCGCCCTGCCCATAGCGTTTCTGGCGAAAAAAAACGGGCCCCTTGGGGTCTTCCAGTTTTATCAGCAACGGCACGGCAACAAAAACCGGCAGGAAAACCAAGAGCGCCGTCAAGGCAACGCCGATATCCATCAAGCGCTTGGCCGCTGCCTGCCACCCGACGATAGGGAAATCATAATTTGTAGCCATTTCCACTCTCATCTTTGTTGTTCCACGAGCGTACGCAGATAGGCACCATAGCTGCTTTTGCCCAGCGCTTCGGCATTTTTCTGCAATATAGCCTTATCGATAAAGCCCTTGGTGAAGGCAATCTCTTCAAGACAAGCGATCTGAAGCCCCTGACGGTCCTGAAGCGTCTGAATGAAATTCCCTGCCTCCAGAAGGCTCCTGTGCGTGCCTGTATCCAGCCACGCATAACCGCGCCCGAGCTTTTTCACTTTCAGCTTTTTCTGCTCCATATAAAGGCGGTTAAGATCCGTGATCTCCAATTCCCCGCGCGCCGAAGGCTTCAGGGATGCCGCAAGGTCGAGCACGCTGTTGTCGTAGAAATAAAGCCCCGTCACCGCCCAGTTCGATTTCGGCTTGGCGGGCTTTTCTTCGATGCTGGTTGCAATGCCTTTTTCATCGAAAGCCACAACGCCATAACGCTCAGGATCGCCGACATAATAGGCGAATACTGTTGCGCCCTCTTTCTCCTGCGCCGCTTCCTCCAGTTGTTCGCTGAAACCGTGGCCGAAGAAAAGGTTGTCGCCGAGAACAAGGGCCGCAGTGTCGTTACCTACAAATTCCCGGCCAATGATAAACGCCTGCGCCAGCCCGTCCGGCGAAGGCTGCACGGCATAGGAAAGATTAATACCCCACTGCGACCCGTCCTGCAAAAGCGCCTGAAACAACGCCTGTTCATGCGGCGTCGTGATAATCAAAACGTCCCTGATCCCCGCCAGCATCAGCACGGATAATGGATAATAAATCATCGGCTTGTCGTAGACAGGAAGAAGTTGTTTACTTATCGACTTTGTAACGGGATGAAGCCTCGTGCCGGTTCCCCCGGCAAGAATAATACCCTTCATGACACCACCTCTTTTTTGTTTATTGTTGAAGGAAAAAGTGAATCCATACAGACGGCCAGACCCTCCTGCCAGGAGGGAAGCGCAACACCATATACCTTTTCCAGCTTGCTGCAATCAAGCCGTGAATTGAGCGGGCGCTTGGCCGGGGTCGGATATTCCGCCGTTGTGATGGGAATAACGCGCCCTGGTGTTTTTAAACCTTTTTCGCGGGCGATGCGGAATATCTCCGTTGCGAACCCATGCCATGTTGTCGAGCCGCCCGCCGTCATGTGAAAGATCCCGCCCGCGTCAAAACGCGAAAGGATGCTCATGATTCCATCTGCGATATCCGCAGCGCTGGTCGGCGCGCCCTTCTGGTCGCTGACGATGCGCAATTCCTCGCGCTCCTGCCCAAGTTTCAGCATCGTATTGACGAAGTTCTTGCCTTCGGGCGCGTAAACCCACGATGTACGAAGAATAACGGCGCGCCCGCCCGCATCCATCACGGCCTTTTCGCCATCGGCCTTTGTTTTGCCATAGATGCTCAGGGGATTGATGGGATCGTTTTCCGTGTAGGGACGGTCACCGTTGCCGTCGAAAACATAATCCGTAGAAATGTGAACGAAGGGAATATTGTTTTCAGCGCAGGCCCGCGCCATAGCGCCCGGCGCGTTCGCATTCACCGCGTGCGCAAGTTCCTGTTCGCTTTCGGCGCGGTCGACAGCCGTATAAGCCGCCGCATTGACAACCGCATTCCAATTCTTGCTATCAATGAGTTTCTTTAGCGCCGCTTCGTCGGTCAGATCGGCTTGCTCGCGCCCAGCAAAAACCCACGTGCGCGGCGCTTTCGCAGCCAGAGCCTGAGCTACCTGTCCCGTACGGCCGAATACAAGGACGTCACCCTTCATCACGCCACCTTCTGGTTCAGTCCCAGCCGCTCTCCCTTATAGGTGCGGTCACGCAGCGGTTGCCACCAGGCTTCATTCCCCAGATACCATTCGACGGTGCGCTTGAGGCCCGTTTCAAATGTTTCCTGCGGCGTCCAGCCAAGTTCGCCCTTGATCTTGGAAGCGTCAATTGCATAGCGCTGGTCGTGGCCGGGGCGATCAGTTACGAAAGTGATAAGCGATTCACGCGGCTTTCCGCCTTCAAGCGGCGGCGCAAGCTTATCCAGAATTGCGCAAATCGCACGCACAACCTCGATATTCTTTTTCTCGCTGTTGCCGCCGATATTGTAGACCTCGCCGGGGCGGCCCTTTTGCAGGACCGTCCACAAAGCACGCGCGTGATCGTCCACGAACAGCCAGTCGCGTATATTTTCGCCCGTGCCGTAAACCGGCAACGGCTTACCTTCCAGCGCATTCAAAATCGTCAGCGGAATCAGCTTCTCCGGAAATTGGCAGGGGCCGTAATTGTTGGAACAGTTGGTCGTCATCACCGGCATCCCGTAGGTGTGAAACCACGCGCGCGCCAGATGGTCTGCGGAGGCCTTGCTGGCCGAATAGGGCGAGTTCGGCTGATACGGCGTCGTTTCCGTGAACAGCCCTTCATCGCCGAGGGAGCCGTAAACCTCGTCGGTCGACACGTTGACGAAGCGGAATTTTTCTTTTTCCGCCGGGGCCAGAGTCTGCCAGTATCCGCGTGCGGCATTTAAAAGCGTATATGTGCCGACCACGTTGGTATGAACAAACGCACCGGGACCGTCGATTGAACGGTCGACATGTGACTCAGCGGCCAGGTGAATAACCGCATCCGGGCGAAACGATTCAAAAATAGACTTGATAGCGGCATCATCGCAGATATCCGTCTGGCTGAAACTGTAGCGCTCGTTGTTCGCAATTTCTTTCAGGGATTCCAGATTGGCCGCATAGGTCAGCTTGTCGATGTTCAAAACCGTGCTCGGCGTGTTGCCGATCAGATAGCGGCAAAGCGCCGAACCGATAAATCCCGCCCCACCCGTTACGATGATTTTCATGCCGACTTCCTTTCCTTTTGTTCGTAGGTAAATACCTGCGGCATATCCTTAAAAAGCGGATGCTTGGCATCTTTATCCGACAGAACCGCGTCCTGTGCGCTTACCGGCCACTTGATCCCAAGATCCGGATCGTTCCAGATAATCCCGGCATCGTTGGCGGGGGCATACGGCGCCGTCACCTTGTAGAAAACTTCCGTATCGTCTTCCAGCGTGCAAAACCCGTGCGCAAAGCCTTCGGGAATAAACAACTGATCCAGCGTGGAGCCGGACAATTCAACTGCAATATGCTGTCCGTAATGCGGCGACCCTTTTCTGAGATCGACCGCGACATCCAGAATACGCCCGCGTATTACACGTACAAGTTTTGCCTGTGCGAATGGAGGTGTCTGAAAATGCAGACCGCGAATGGTCCCGATCTTCCGGGAGAGGGATAAGTTATCCTGTATGTAATTTTCAGGAAGACCGGCTTTCGCGGCGGCGGGAGCGCTGAACGTCTCGCTGAAATAGCCGCGCGCGTCCTCGAACTTGCGCGGCCTGATCAACAGGACGTCGGGAATTGCCTGCGGGATAATTTCCATGCCATCCCCCTACTCGGCGGCGGCTACCACCGCTTCGTCGTCGAACGTACCAACCGTGTCATAAACAGGCTTACGAATTACTTTCGACGGCGCGGCATAGCGCGAAATATTTTCCGCATACCAGCGCGCAAGAACAGGAAGCTCATCACGCAAAGAACGCTTCGGTTTCCAGCCCAGCGCCGCGATCTGGCTCCACTCAACGGCATAGCGGAAGTCGTTGAAAGGCCTGTCGGCAACGTAGGTTACAGTTTCATCCACACTCAGACCGAAGATGGAGGATATCATCTGCGCCATCTGGAAATTCGTGTACTCTTCGACCGTGCCGATATTGTAGCAGCGGCCGATCTCGCCGAACTTGGCGAGCATCTCCAGCGCCTCGGCGAAATCCCATGCCGAAAGATAATGGCGGCGGTTCTGGCCGCTGCCGTGCAGGGTCAGTTTGTTGCCCATCATCATGGAGATCATGAATTTCGGAATGATTTTTTCCGGATACTGGCGGATGCCGAAAATGTTGTTCGCACGCACCATGACCAGAGGAATTTTATAAGAGCGCAGATAACCGCTGATAATCATTTCAGCAGCCGCCTTTGAAGCGGAATAAGGATTCGTCGGCTTCAAAAGAGCATTTTCATCCGCAGTTCCCGAAATGACTTCGCCGTAGACCTCGTCGGTGCTGACGTGAATGATTCGCTCTACGTTTTCGCGGCGGCAGGCCTCCATCAGGCAGTGCGTACCGACGACGTTGGTCTGGGTGAATTCAAAGGAGTTACCAAAGGAGTTATCGACATGGCTCTCGGCGGCGGCGTGAATGACCAGATCGGCCCCTTTTACGGCACGTACACAGGTATCCAGATCGCAGATATTCCCTACGATAAGCTGGAAGCGCGGCTCGCGCATCAGTGAAAAGATATTGCGGATATCGGCTGCGTACGTCATCTTGTCGAGAACGACGATTTCAGCGTTCGGATAAGTCGCGGCAAAGTGCTCTACGATATGAGAACCAATGAACCCGGCACCACCAGTAATAACTATCTTTTTCATACGCATCCTTTTTTCATAATTTAAGAACTCACGCCCGCTGTCTTTTATAATAATTTGGGTGAAAATGCAAGGGTTTATTTGCACCGCACATAGACATAATGTTACTTTTCTGTTCCCGAAACAGTTATGACTTCACTGGAAAATGGTATAAGTTGTTGTTATGACTTGCAATTTATTATGTAAAAAAATTAAAAGCCTGCTCACGAACCCCAAAACCCAAAATGCTGTGATGGTGCTGGGCGATCAGGCCGTTTACAGCGGCTCCAGCTTCCTGACCGGGGTTATCGTCGGGCGCGCCCTGTCTATTGAGGCATTCGGAGAATTCAGCCTGGGGATCAGCCTTATGATCTTTTCCCTGATCCTTCAGGATACGCTTCTGGCAACGCCTTACACATATCACATTCACAACACCCCTTCGGAAAACCGTGGCGGTCTGCGTGCCGGCGCGATCATACAATCCCTCCTGCTCGCTGGCGTAAGCGCTCTATTACTGGCAGCAGCCGCCCCGATTGCCGCAAGCGGCCCGGAAAACACCGGCCTCCATACCGTCCTGCTGGCTTTGGGCTGCGCCCTTCCCTTCCTGTTTGTGCGCGAATGCTTCCGCCGCCAGTTTTTTGCAGAGTTCAATATTATCAACGCCTTAAAAATGGATATTTTTGTCAGCGCCTTAATGTTTGCGCTGCTGGCAGGGTTCTGGTGGACCGGGACGCTTTCCCCCGCACTGGCCTTTGGCGCAATGGCCTTGGCCGCCACAATCGGCGGCGCGGCAACGCTTTTGGCACGGCGCACGGACTATGATTTCAAAAAAATGAACGTCCTGAAGGACACGAAGGACAATATCCTCTACGGGCGCTGGCTGCTGATGGGCAGCGCCTGCCATCTGGGAAGCCTGTACGCCTATCCGTGGCTGGTTTATTTCGCCAGCGGCAAGGCGGAGGCCGGGGCTTTTGCCGCCTGCTACAGCCTCGTCAATCTCCTCAATCCGCTTATCCTGGGGTTCAATAATTACTTCCGCCCGAAAATCATGGAAACGCGGATTAAAGAAGGTGTCGCGGCCATGGACCGTCTGGTCCGGCGCGCCTGCCTGCTGCTGCTGCCTGTCGCGGGCCTGTTTGTTCTGGCGATGTTTATCGGCGGCGGATTGCTGGTGCGGATCGTCTACGGCGAGTCCTTTACCGGGCTTGGAACCGTTATCGCCCTCGTGAGCCTGAGCGTAGTGCCTGTCTTTTTGGGAGCGCCGCTGCAACTGGGGACGCTTGCGATGAATCGGCCGCAGATCAACCCCAAATTCCACGCCGTATCCCTCGCAATCACAATCCTGATCGGCACGCCCCTGACCTTCACGTTTGGAAATGCGGGTGCCGCCGCCGGATACGCGCTCGCCGCAACGGGGGGCAGCGCCACGCTGTTATGGCTCTACAGGCGGGAAGTCAGAAAAAATCAGGAAATATAGCCGATCTTGCCGAGTACCGGCAGGCCGAGATATTTCTCGACATCACTATCCGTCTCGATGCTGTCGTCAAGAAACTCGGCCAGAAACGCAAGCCCTGCCCCGCCGGCCAGACCTACACCCAACACGGCCAGCATAACCAGCCATAATTTGGGGCTTGCGGGCGATGAAGGCGCAATGGCGCGGCTGATGACGGAGACGTTGCCGATGCGGGCGCTGGAAAGCGCCGTATTAATTTTATATTCCTCGACCTTCTCAAGATAAAGCTGGCGGCTTTTCTTGATGATTTCGAGGTTTTGCTCCAGACGGCGACGCTCGGCCTCATTCTCGTCCATCTTGTGGGTTTCGCGGAATGTCTTGAATTCCTCCTCGGCGGCCTGCAGGCGGTTTTCGATCTCCTGCATCTGCATCTCGAAAACCTTGCCTTCGGAATCGGAATGGATGCGCGTACGTTCGACCAGATACAGTTCAACCAGCTTGTTTGAAATCTCGGCGGCCAGCTGGGGAATTTTGCTCTTTACGGTTACATCGATGACATTGGAATCCCCGGTCCCGCCGACATGCAGATCCTTGCGCAAAAATCTTTTCAGGGCGCGCTGCTCGGGCGACGGATTGGCCGACAGCGGCGCAAAATACCCTTCAATGGCTTTGTAAACCCCGATCAACCTTTGCATAATCCCCTTTGGCGTGTACCAGGGGTGCACCTTGAGCATGCCGGGATACATCCCCTCCGGGCCCATTGCTTCAACCAGCTTTTCGACAAGATTGTCGCTGGTAAGTATCTGAACTTCCGAGTTAAGCTGCTCCTCGCGGATAACTGAAATCATCGGGCTGACGAACGCATCGGAGGCAATCGAGGGGGTGTAAATGTCTTCCCGCCCGATCTTGACGAGAACCTTCGACGATGCCCCGTACGTCGGCGGCGTAATCTTGAGAGCCACAAAAGCCCCCGCAACAAGGGACAAAAAGAAAAGGCAGATAATTGCTTTTCTTTTAAATAAAATGGATATGGCGTCGCGCAGACTGATCATGCCGTACTTTTAACGTAACGATGATGTAAAAATCAAGTGAAATGAAGCCCTTGAAAATCTTATAGAAACAAGATAAAAAACGGTCCGACGACCCGGAGAAAAGAAGAGTACACTAATGCGTTCAAACCGCCTAAAACAATATTTCGCAGCAGCCACAGCCGCACTTGCACTTACCACCACCCTTGCCCTCAGCCCCAGCTTTAACAGCGAGGCATCGGCACAATCCTCATTGCTTACGGAAACAAGACTATCATGGGATGCCATGAGCGGAATATGCGGTTATGTGGTTTATGCTAAAGAAGCCCCTGGCTTCATCGGCGAACCGGGAACGCTTGGCCCCTTTTTCGTAGCGCCAAACATGACATCAGGTACCTTTCCTCGCGGCCACAATACGGTCTATGAAGTCAGGGCGTTTGGATGGCCACCCTGCGGCGAAAGTCAGTACCTGTTCAGCGGCCCCAGCAACCGCGTTGCCAACGACGATCTTCTTCTCTACTATAGGCTCCAAGCGAATGCGGTTGATGCGGATGGTGACGGGATACCAAAGGCACTCGAGGACATTCTGGGCAGCAGCGATCAAAATCGCAACTCAAGCGGCTATCCTTGGATAAACGACATGGGGGTATACACACTTGGAAAGATGTTGTGCAATGGTTGTGAAGTTATTATCTTTCAAAATCCTGCCCTTATCCCTACTTACGCCCCCTCACCACAGCCGTAACCATAAACGACGGAAACAAAATGAAAGTTTATTCCTCCCAGATGGCATTTGAGCAACTTGCGGCTTCCGTTTCGGCGCATCCGCAGGCTGCCGCGCTTCGCTCTCTGGCCGTGATCGGCGCGGCGAGCGGGGTCGGCGCGACGACCGTTGCCATGAATCTGGCACGGACGATGACAGCGGGGAACAAAAGCGTCCTGCTGATAAGCCTGAAGAAATCCGCCCCCGGCGGCTCGTCCGACCCGGCCATCACAAAGGCCTCCGGCATTATATCGCTGGCCCGCCAGATGGAGGGCAATTTCTACTACGCCGAAATGCCCGCCTCGCGCTTTTTACAGATCGTTCCGGGAAGCGACGCCGCGCTGGCCCGCATAACACAGGACCTGACCGAAAAATACGATGTCGTCATATGGGATGTCATGCCCATCGACGCTTCCCCGCAATCCGGGGCTATCTGCAAACATGCCGAAGGGGTCGTCCTCGTCCTCCACGCCGGAAAGACCCGCTGGCACTCAGCACGGCATACCATCAACGCCATCAAATTCTCCGGCGCCAACATTCTGGGTGTGGTATTAAACAAGAAAAAAGTGTATATTCCTCGCTGGATCTATCGCCTCCTCTTTCGCTACACAGCCTGAGACATTCTATGAAAAACAAAACGAATCTAAAGCTTGCGCTTGCCGCTCTTTTTTGTGCGCCCCTTGCGGGCTGCGCCACGAACACGGAGAATGTTGCCGTACTGCCAATCGAGGATTTCTCGGTTGCAAAAGATTATAAGATAGAAGCAGGCGACGAGCTTGATGTAAAATTCTATTACACACAGGATCTCAACGACCGCGTAACCGTCCGCCCCGACGGGAAGATTTCCCTTCAACTGGTCGACGACGTGAAGGCGGAAGGCCGGACGCCCGCTTATCTCGATGACGTGCTGACAAGCCTTTACACGGAAAAACTGCCCGACAAGCCAGATATCAGCGTGATCGTCAGGTCATTCGGCGATCAACGCGTTTATGTTTCCGGCGAAGTGGCGCGCCCCGGCGAACTGCAACTGAAGAACAAAATGACGATTTTGCAGGCTATTACCGCTGCAGGCGGTTTCCTGAATACGGCTGGCCGTGATGCCGTCCTGGTTGTCCGTCAGGACGACACAGGTGCCTCCCATATTTACAAGGCCAACCTGACGGGTGAAGGCATCATAAAAGGCGAAGCGGAAAGCTCGGCCCACGCCCAGTTGATGCCCCGCGACACCGTATTTGTCGTAAAATCCGGCATAGCGGAAGCCGATCTTGCTGTTGACCAATACGTCCGGCAGCTTCTATTGTTCAACGGCGTCTCCGTCGGCGCCAGCGGTATATACGAGCTGAACGACGCAGACTAACGGTTGACATTACAGAACGGATTTAAAATGCAGATTGATATTAGAAAGAGCTTTCTACGCGCTTGCGGCTGCCTTGTGCTATTTGTCGTGACGGCTGCGGCCATCCCCCTTTGCCTCACAGCCTGCGCCACAGCACAGGCCACGTCAGCAACAACAACGGCATCGGCTGCTCCTTCCGCTCCTGCAATGACATCGGGCACACCCTACAAGCTCGGAATTAATATGCTCTGGGGCAGTGGCAGCGACGATGAAATAAGCGCGCGCTTTGCACGTATGAAATCTCTTGGAATATCCGAAGCGCGTATAGACTGGGAATGGCGCGTCGTTGAAGAAAAGAAAGGCCAGTACGACTGGTCGGCGCTGGACAGGTTCGTCCAGCTTGCCTCGAAGAACGGCATCTCTATATTTCCGATCGTTCACTACGCGCCGAACTGGGCCTTACCCACCACGAAGAAGCCGAACGGCGTGTATCAAAACGCGCCTTCCGAAGCGGCCTTCGGGGATTACGCCCGCTTTCTCGCGGCCTCCATCGACCGCTATGGTCCTGGCGGCAACGCACCGTTCAGCTTCACGCCGATCAAGTATTGGCAGGTCTGGAACGAACCCAACACGAAAGAATTCTGGGGACCGAAACCCGATGCGCGGACCTTTGCCAGAATGATGACAACGGTGAACGACACGCTCGGCGACAGACGCAATAAAGTTTCTCTCGTCCATGCCGGCCTGTCGAAAGCAGACATCCTTTTTATGTGGACCTTGTGGGATTCCGACCCGCAATACGGCAGATTGTTTGATATCATGGCCGTGCACCCGTACTTCTTCAACCCACAGGGCGGTATCAGAGATATCAATGCCATGGACAAGGATAAGCCAGAACATGCGGCGCTCGGCTTTGTCGGCAGCGCAGAAGACGGCGGTTACCTTTCCAAAGTCTTCAACATGCAGCTTTTCATGACCCTGAAAGGAACACCCAAGCCGATATGGATCACAGAAATCGGCTTTATGGCCGGTCACCGCAACCCCTACGCAATCAGCGAAGAAGCCGAAGCCAAAATCGCCGGTGAAACGCTTGCCTTTATCAGGAACCGCCTGACATCTGCCCCCTTTACAGGAAATTCAAACCAGAAGCTGGCCCCGCGTGTAGAACGTGTCTACTGGTTTACGCTCGATGATTACGGTTTCCCTGACGACACGGGCAATTTCGGCGTTTACCGCATGGACGGAACGCCGCGTCCGCTTGCCGACACAATCAGGGGGCTACAGGCCGATCGGTAGAAACCCGGTACGCACTGTTATTACAGTGGGTGCTTTGCTATACTTCACGGAGCTTAACACCGGACCCTTGCCGCTATGAAAATTGAGTCTCTCGAATCTATCGACAAGCTGACCGTCTACAGAACCCTTGTCATCGTCGCAGGCGTAACCCTGATTATGCTGGGCTGCCTGATGATCCTGCGCCCGTTCATCCCCGGCATTATGCTGGCGCTGATCCTGTCGCTGGCGACATGGCCCGCCTTTATCCGGCTGGACAAAAGGCTGGGTGGTCGACGCTGGCTTTCGGCGTTGCTGATGACGCTTCTTCTGGCGCTCTTTTTCCTGGCCCCTCTGTTTTTGATGGGTTCGAGCCTGGCGGAAAGTTTCTCGGGCCTGCTCGCTGTGGCCGCGCAAACAGTGCAAAATAACGGAAGCAACGCCCCGCAATGGGCACGCGGCCTCCCCTTGATCGGACCTCATGCGGATCAATACTGGCTGGACTATGTCCAGAACCGGGAGTATCTAGTCGCTCTCCTTCAGAAGAACGCAGGGAATATATCCCAGATGCTCATCGGCGTCGGCGCGGCCATCGGACGCGGCATCATGGATGTTTCGCTCGGCGTTCTGATTTCGTTTTTCGTGTTCCGTCATGGGGCGCAACTCGACGCACGCCTGCGCACCCTGATTGAAAAATTCGCCGGAAAGCGCGGCACGCAGCTTATGATCGTCTCAAAGAAAACTTTGATCGGGGTCGTCTACGGGATTGTCGGAACAGCGCTGGCACAGGGAGCCATCGCCGCCATCGGTTTCTGGATCGCGGGCGTTCCCGGTGCGCCGTTTCTGGGCCTTATGACCATGCTGCTGTCTTTCCTGCCGATCGGGGCACCGCTGATCTGGGTTCCGGCAACAATCTGGCTCGTCACTGAAAACCAGACGGGCATGGCCATTTTCATGGGCCTGTGGGGATTGTTCGGCATCAGCGCCATCGACAACGTCATTCGCCCCTTCTTCATCAGCATGGGCAGCAAACTGCCGATACTTCTGGTTTTATTCGGCGCCATCGGCGGGATCGTTTCTTTTGGTTTCATGGGATTGTTTATCGGACCTACCCTTCTGGCCGTTGCCTACACCATCATTGCCGAGTTAAGCATAAAGGAACGTAAACAAGCGTAAGGCTCCTTCTATGTCCGATCCGATCTTCAACACCCCCAAATGCTTTCTGAACAAAAAACGCAAGCATCACATTCTTGTTACGACGCTCACTGAAAAAGGCTGCGACACATGGCTAAAAAGCCAGCCTGCCAGCATCAAAACACTCGTTTCCGAAACGGGATTTAAGGCCAGAAGCGGCCAGATTATTGTCGTACGCAACGCCAAAGGCCGCGCCGAAAAAGTTTTTACCGGGGTGCGCGGTCCGCTTTCGATTTACGATCTCGCGTCAACCGCCGACTCGCTGATGAAGTCATTGTCGGGCGAGGCACTTGAGGAAATCTCGTTCGAAATCGACACAAAAGGGCTGAAGAAAGAAGAAATCGTAAGCGCCCATATCGGCTGGGCGCTGGCCTGCTACAGGTTCGATGCCTTCAGAGGCAATGGTCGCCGCCTTCCCGCCCTGCTCTGGGCACCAAAAACGGATAAGGCACGCGTCAACGCCTTCGTTGAAAATATCTGCATGCTGCGCAATCTGGTGAATATGCCCTCCAACAACATGGGGCCGGAGGAAGTCGAAAAAGCAGCGCGCAATTTAGCCACACCTCATAAGGCCGTTATCAGCGTCACGAAAGGCGCAACGCTGGATAAGGAGTTTCCAATGGTGGCCGCCGTTGGCAATTCAAGCCCGCGCGCGCCGCGCCTCATTGACCTGAAATGGGGTAATGCCAAACACCCGAAACTCACCCTTGTCGGCAAGGGCGTATGTTTCGACACCGGCGGGCTTGATATAAAGCCTTCAGCCTCCATGCGCACGATGAAAAAGGATATGGCCGGGGCCGCGCATACGCTGGCTTTGGCTGGCCTCATCATGTCGCTGAAAATCCCGGTGCGGCTGCGGGTGATTATTCCAGCGGTAGAAAATGCCGTTTCCGGTACGTCTTTCCGCCCCGGCGATATCTTCACCAGCCGCAAGGGGCTGACGATTGAAAATACAAATACCGATGCCGAAGGCAGACTGATTCTTTCCGATGCGCTCACGCTGGCCAGCGAGGAAAAACCCGACCTGATTATCGACTTTGCAACACTGACGGGTTCGGCGCGTACGGCGCTGGGTCAGGAAATCCCGGCCATGTTCTCCAACAACGACAAACTGGCACGCCAGTTACAGGATATCTCCATGCAGGCCGAAGATCCCTTGTGGCAGATGCCTTTGTGGTCGCCATATAACAGGCATAACGACAGCTCTGTAGCCGATCTGCAAAACAGCGCGGGGATTCCGGGCGACCTGATTTATAGTGCGCTTTTCCTTCAGAACTTCCTTGTCGGCAAGCCCGACTGGGTGCACCTTGATATTTTCGCGTGGGAGAGTTCGGGTAAACCCGGCCGGGCGCAAGGCGGCCTCGATACCGGCCTGCGCGCCGCTTTTGCTTTCATAGAGGACCGTTATGGGCGGTAGAGTTTACACCGTCACCGCCTCCCTCGCCGCGCTTCTCGACGACCCTGCCAACGGCGCCAAAATCGGCAGCCGCGACTCGCAACTTCTTTTCGGTGAAACCTTCAACGTAGAAAAGACAGAGGGCGAATGGGCCTACGGCACCTCCGTGGTGGATGGTTATAAAGGTTATGTGCGCGCTGCCCACCTCGAACCACTCAAAAATACCGCCACGCATTTCGTCGCCCTGCGCTGGAGTCATGTCTACCCCGAACCCGGCTTCAAAACCCGCCCCGGCCTTTACCTTGGCATGATGTCGAGGTTGTTTGTCGATGAGAAAAACAAAAAAGACGGTTTCGTCAGCGTCCCCGGCTATGGCTGGGTGCATGAAGACCATATCGCACCCTTAAGTTCTCTGGGACCGAGTAACGATCACGTCGAAACGGCGCTGCTGTTTTTGGGATGCCCATATCTGTATGGAGGGCGCAGCGCACAGGGGCTTGATTGCTCGGCGTTGGTTCAACTAAGTCTTATACGCTCCGGCGTTCCCTGCCCCCGCGACAGCGACCAGCAAACAGCCATAGGAAAACCCGTCGAAAAAGATGAAACCGCACGCGGCGATCTGGTTTTCTTCAAGGGGCATGTCGGCATTATGCTGGACGATAAAAGCATCCTTAACGCCACGGCCCGCACAATGGATGTCAGAATCGAAAATCTGGATTCTCTGGAAAAAATATATGCCGGAATAACGGCCATCCGCCGTATCCGGTAATTTTATTCAACAGGATAGTTCTGAACCGGGCCATAAATATCAGCCTTTGACGCAGGGCTTGGACCGTATGCGCCGGGATTCATATCGTTGGCACTGACACCGCTTGCCTTCATCAGATCGCCCTTGTCGCTTACAGCGCCATCTTCCGCAGGCGCGGCCACAGTATCCGAAAACGGCCCATCCGCAGAATCCGGCTTGCCGTAGTCGGGGTAATAAACATTCTCCTCTGCCGGTTCAAAATTGCGCCGCTGCAATTCAACCTTCGGCACATGGCGGTCGGCATTCATGGCGGGGAAAGCAGGTCTGAATTCCTCAAGATCATATTCTTCCGGCTGTTTGATGTCCGGATTGTTCTGCGCCGGAAGCGGCATGTCGGCCCAGGGCGTATCGTTAAAATTCACTTCAATAATTTCCGGATATTTAAACATAGCCTCCGAAGCGTAATCCCACGGCGCACCCGGCGCACCCGCAACCGTCAGCGCCGAAATATCCGGCTCGACAGTCAACTTTTTGCGGCGGTTGCCGGGAGCCATACAATCGACCAGCATATCCTTGCGCGATTTCGTTACCGAAATCGTTTCCGGCGGCGAAAATTTGTACTCCAGACCGTCGATCTCCGCGACACAAACGGCTCCATGCGCACCCGGCGTTACGATAGTGAGATCCTGATAGGTATCCTCAAGAAAATAGGCGCACGCCGTCGCCACAGGCAAAAGCCCCAAAGAAAGCGCTAAAAACAAAAAACGGCTGGAAGGCATGAATGAAAGCCTTGGAATGACAGGACCTTATACCCCACCAATTTACCGGAAAATGGCTAATGAAGCAATACGCTTAGGCTTTCCCAAAAGCGTCACCCCCGTGGTGAGCGAAAAACCGAAAGGTTTTTTGCGAACTTAAACAACGGGGGGCCGGAAATAGTTGAATTTGAGCTTTAAGCAACCGACTTGCTTGCCTTGCGCTTGTCATCGTTCCCGGCCTCTTTAAGGATTTTAAAGTCGAGCGTGCTGCCTTTAACCGTAACGTTCACAGCCGATCCGTCGCTTAAGTCTCCCTGCAGAATCATTTCGGCCAGTTTGTTCTGGAGATTCGTCTGGATCACGCGTTTCAGCGGCCTTGCGCCATAAGCCGGATCGTAGCCCTGCTCGGCCAGCCATGCCTTGGCCTTGTCGTCCAGCCGCAAGTGAATATGGCGGGCCGCCAACAATTTGTGCAAATAGCCAAGCTGGATATCGACGATCCCGGCCATCTGGGCGCGGCCAAGGCGGCGGAACAGCAATATATCGTCCAGCCTGTTCAGGAACTCCGGCCTGAACGCAGCACGGACAGCGGCCATGACATCGCCGCGCACATCCTCCACATCCGCCCCGTCCGGCTGGTTCACCAGATGCTCGGCCCCAAGATTCGACGTCATAATCATAACCGTGTTTGAAAAATCGACGGTGCGCCCCTGCCCGTCGGTCAGGCGGCCATCGTCGAGAACCTGAAGCAACACGTTGAAAACATCCGGGTGCGCCTTTTCGATTTCATCGAACAAAACAACCTGATACGGGCGGCGGCGCACGGCCTCGGTCAACGCCCCGCCTTCCTCATATCCGACATAGCCCGGCGGCGCGCCGATCAGCCGTGCCACGGAATGCTTCTCCATATATTCGGACATATCCATCCGCACCATCGCGGAATCGTCGTCGAACAAAAATTCCGCCAAAGCCTTGGTCAGTTCCGTCTTGCCAACCCCTGTCGGCCCAAGGAATAAAAACGAACCTATGGGGCGGCGTGAATCCTGTAACCCCGCCCGCGACCTGCGGATTGCATTGGCAACAGCCTTGACCGCCTCATCCTGACCGACGACGCGCTGCGCAATCTTTTTTTCCATCTGAAGAAGTTTCTCCCGCTCGCCCTCCAGCATCTTGTCGACCGGAATGCCGGTCCACTTGCTGACGATTCCGGCAATGTCGTCCTCGGTGACTTCCTCGTTAATCAGATGCGAACGACCACCAGATTCGGAATCCGCGCTTTGCGCCAGCCTTTTTTCAAGATCGGGAATTTTTCCGTACTTGATCTCGCTGGCCCGCGCCCAGTTGCCTTCGCGCTCGGCCTGTTCAAGTTCGACCCGCGCCCGGTCCAGCTCCTCAGTCACCTTCTGGCCTGAACTTAACTTTTCCTTTTCGGCCTTCCACTGCGCCGTCAGATCGGCCGACTTCGATTCGAGATCGCCCAGCTCCTCATCCAGCTTCACAAGCCGTTCCTTCGATGCCTTATCCGATTCTTTCTTCAACGCCTCGCGCTCGATTTTTAACTGAATGATACGTCTATCGAGTTCATCTATGGATTCCGGCTTCGAATCAACCTGCATGCGCAATCTTGAAGACGCCTCGTCGATCAGGTCGATCGCCTTGTCCGGCAAAAAGCGGTCTGTGATGTAACGGTTGGACAACGTTGCCGCCGCGACAATCGCCGTGTCGGTGATGCGCACGCCGTGATGCAATTCGTACTTCTCCTTCAGGCCGCGCAGAATCGAAATCGTATCCTCCACGGTCGGCTCGGCGATGAAAACCGGCTGGAACCGCCGCGCCAGCGCGGCATCCTTCTCAATATGCTTGCGGTATTCATTGAGGGTCGTTGCGCCCACCATATGCAATTCGCCCCGCGCCAGCGCGGGTTTGAGCATATTCCCCGCATCCATCGCCCCTTCCGCCTTTCCGGCACCAACAAGCGTGTGCAATTCATCAAGAAACAGAACGATTTCTCCAGCAGCCGTTTTAACCTCGTCCAAAACCGCCTTCAGGCGCTCCTCGAATTCGCCGCGAAACTTCGCCCCGGCCAGCAACGCACCAAGATCCAGCGACATCAACCGCTTGTTCTTAAGGCTTTCCGGCACATCGCCGTTGACGATCCGTAGCGCCAGCCCTTCGATGATGGCGGTTTTACCGACGCCCGGCTCTCCGATCAGAACCGGGTTGTTTTTCGTCCGGCGCGAGAGAACCTGCACGGCGCGGCGGATTTCTTCATCGCGGCCGATCACGGGGTCCAGCTTGCCTTCACGCGCTGCGGCTGTCATGTCATGGGCATATTTATTGAGCGCGTCGAACTGATCCTCCGCCGTTGCGCTGTCGGCGGTGCGGCCCTTGCGCATGTCATTGACGGCTTTATTGAGCGCGGAATCGGTAACTTTCGCGTCCTCTAAAATTCCCGCGACATCCGTCTTTTTCGCCATAGCCATGGCCTGCAGAACGCGCTCGGCGGTGACATATTTGTCGCCAGATTTTTCAGCCAGACCCAACGCATTATCGACGATCTTTGCGACGTCACTTGAAAGACGGATCTGGCCCGCGCCCGGTCCCTCGACGACGGGAAATTTGGCAATCGCGGCCTCTACACTTCCCTTCAGGCGCGAGACATTTCCACCCGCCGCCTGCACCAGCTTGACCGTCAGGCCGTCCTCATCATCCAGCATAACCTTTAAAAGGTGCTCCGGCTCCAGCGACTGGTGCTTGTGGCGCATCGCCAAAGTCTGGGCCTTTTGCAGGAAGCCTTTGGTCTTTTCGGTCAGCTTGTCAAAATCCATGGGAGTACCTTTAAAAGAAATCTACCCTTTAATTATACAGGATAAATATGGATTTTTGAGGCTGTTTTACAAGAAAAAAGGCTGAAAAAATTCAGCCTTTTTAAAACATTTATCGCTGGAAAAATCGCCCGGCGTACCTAGATTACTCGACCGCCTCAGCCGCCGTCCTCGCAAAGGACGTCTGCTCCTGAGTTTCAGGTTGAGAAGGTCTTCCCAATATGCTGGCAGGCAAAGATAAATCACCGTTCTCCCCAACATTTACATCCTGCGGCGCGCCAAAATTCTCGCGATTTTGCTGCTGACCGCCCTGGCTTTGGTAATAAGCCGCGTTTTCTTCGGCAAATTCGTTGATCAGACGCTGGTAATGCTCGGCGTGCTGAAGATAGCTTTCCGCCAGAACGATGTTGCCGCTGGAGGCCGCATCTTTGGCCAAAATCTGATATTTCTCGCAAACCTGATGAGCCGTGCCACGAATGCGTACATCCGGCCCGTTGCTGTCATAGACCTTCATACGGGGCTGATGGTGGCTCCGGCGACCGCCGCCACCACTGTTATTATTACCCCTGCCGCCATTATGCCGCGAGCGTCTTCCTGAAGTTGTATGTCTCATTAAAAATCCCGTTTTCGCTCTCTAACTATTAAAAGGCAACACACGTACACGATACACCATTCGGAGACTCGTGACCAGCCCCCAGACGTGTCGTAACACAATATGTTGGGTTTCACACGCAAGTACCAAGCTGCATATTGCGTTTGTCTGCGTGAACAAAAACAAGGTAACCCGGAGGCAAATTCCTTATCAATTCCCCTTCGGAATATTTCATCACTTATCCCCACGCGATATTTCAACGACGCGTCCTATGCCTGCCAGATCCGCATGAATAGCTTCGACACAAAATCCAGAGTCTTCCGCGAGTCGCGTGACATCGTTTTGCTGATCGTAGCCGATCTCAAAAAAACCTCTTCCCTCTGCGTTGATCAATCTGTCCAAACCGGAAAAAATTTTTTTATAGGCTTGCAGTCCACTATCGCCTCCATCAAGCGCCAGAATCGGATCGTGATTCCTCACCTCGCGATCGAGATTCGCAATCACCTGATTTGGAATGTATGGCGGATTGGAAACGACAAGATCGAAACACTCATTCAGATTCGAATCCCAGTCGCTGCAAATAAAACGGATTCGTGAATCGACTTTGTGAAGGCGGGCATTTTCCTCCGCAACCGCCAGCGCCTTCTCCGACATATCGACCGCAACGCCCTGCGCCTGCGGCCATTCATGGAGCAGCGCGATTAAAATGCAACCCGATCCCGTACCAAGATCGAGAATCTTTTTCGGCGGATTCGTTCCGAATCTTTTGAGCGCTGAGTCGATAATGGTTTCCGTGTCCGGGCGCGGATCGAGAACATCCGGCGTGATTCGAAATGTCAGCCCCCAGAATTCACGCTCGCCGAGAATCCGCGATACCGGCTCACCCGCCAGACGCCGTTCAATCATGTTTTTGATTCTATCGCGCTCATGTGATTCTACTTTTATATCGGCGCCGGTAATAAAATCGGAATCGGTAATGCCGAGAATGGTGCGCAAAATTATACGCGCATCAAGGTCGGGCGTATCTACGCCGCCTCGCGCCAAAGATTCTTTTGCGCTTTTGTAGATGTCTTTCAAGAATTGAGCTCTGCCAGCTTTGCCGCATGATCCTCGGCGGTAAGCGCGTCGATAATTTCGTTCAAGGACTCGCCGCGCATGACATCATCGAGCTTGTACAACGTCAAATTGATACGATGATCGGTCACGCGACTTTGCGGATAGTTGTAAGTGCGAATTCTCTCCGAACGATCACCCGACCCCACCTGCGATTTTCTGTCGCTGGCTCTTTCCTCAGCCAGTTTGCTGCGCTGCTGATCGTAAATCCGAGTCAGCAAAACCTTCATCGCCTTGGCGCGGTTTTTGTGCTGGGAGCGTTCCTCCTGCATCTCCACGACAACCCCTGTAGGAATATGCGTGATCCGCACAGCGCTGTCCGTCGTGTTGACGTGCTGACCGCCCGCGCCTTGTGAGCGATAAGTATCGACGCGCAAATCCTTGGGGTCGATCTGGATGTCGATCTCCTCGGCCTGCGGCAAAATGGCCACCGTAGCCGCCGAGGTGTGTATCCGCCCGCCCGCTTCTGTTTTGGGAATGCGCTGGACGCGGTGAACGCCGGACTCATATTTCAGCTTGGCATAAACGTCGCGGCCGCTGACCTCGGCGATAATCTCCTTATACCCTTCAAGATCGCTTTCCGAGGTTTCCATCACCTCCAGCTTCCAGCCCATCTTGGCGGCAAATCCCTTATACATGCGGAACAGATCGCCAGCGAATAGCGCAGCTTCCTCACCGCCCGTTCCGGCACGTATTTCTAAAATGACGTTCTTGGTGTCGTCTGCGTCCTTCGGGATCAGCGCCATGTATATCTGCTTTTCAAGATCCGGCAGGCGCTTGTTGATCCCGCGCAGATCCTCGCCAGCCATATCCTTCATTTCGGGATCGTTCAAAAGCTCCTGAAGGCTCTCGCGCTCTGCCAGCGCCTTGTCGTACTCGACGATAGCCGCCACGACCGGATCGAGGTTGGCGTATTCCATCGACATCTTGCTGAATTCCTGACCGCTGAGGCCACCCCGCGACATCAAAGCCGCAAGCTCCTCATGGCGCGCCCGGATGGACGCAAGTTTTTCCTTCATCGACATGGAGAGCTACTCTAAAGCGGGCTTCTGGATACCTTGCAGGGCTTCACGGCCCAGGGGAATATCGCGGCGTATTTCGCCTTCCGCCCCCAAAGGAGCAACCGCATTGCCATCAATGACAACCTGAACGGCCCCGGCATTGCCCAGCGACATTTTCAGATTGGGACTGTCGGGCACAAAATACTGATCGCCCGCTTTAAGAACTTTTGAAACGATCGCCTTCCCGTTTTCATCGCGGATATCGACCCAGCTATTGGCCGTCATTTTAAGAATAATGCCGGGTGCCTGCACCTGTCTGGGCGGCTGGACCGCTGCGGCCATCTGCTCGGGCGTCGGCGCAGGTGGGCCGTAGGGAATCCGCGCCTCAATCCCCTTAACCTTCTCGGCTTCGAGATCGGCCCTGACGGTTTCTGAAACCGGAGGCACCTCGCTAACCAGCGTACGATCATCCGTATAGATAACGCTCAAAATCAAAATCACGGCAAAAGAAGCAAAGAGCGAAAGGAATATCACCCAAAGCGCAGGCATCTTGCTTTCGGATGCGGCCACGGGGAAATGAAGCTCGGGCTTTTCCTTGACGACGCCCGCCGATTGCTCCTTGAACAGGCGCACCAGACGCTCTGAATCAAGACCGAGATATTCCGCATAGGAACGGACGAAACCCAGCGCATAGACCCGGCCCGGAAGCTCATCCAGCCGCCCCTGCTCGATCGCCTCGATCTGCCCGGCGCGGATGCGTATCGCCCTTTCGACGTCCTCGATAGAACGCCCGTAATGAACGCGGGCGCGGTTCAATATCTCCCCGACCGGCATTTCGGTGCGAAAACGCCCCGGCGGCGAAACCGGATTCTCTTTTAACATTGCATGTCCCATTATGCGTCCAGCCTAGCACCGGATTGAACGAAAATACAATTGGTTTGTTGTTGCCAGTAGGGCGTATCCCCATTCGAAGGATTTTGTGCCGAGAAACGCAGTTTTTGAGAACCGCATCGGAGAATACTTTGGCGTATTTGAGAAGCGGAAGCGCAGAAAACTGCGTTTCGCAGGCCAAAAGACAATGAATGGGGTTACGCCCTTACGCGGCTTTTTTCGATAACCCATAAGCCTCGTGCAGCGCCCGTACGGCCAGCTCGGCATATTGCTCGTCGATCAGGACGGAAATCTTGATCTCGGAGGTCGAAATCACCTGTATGTTGATCCCCTTATCGGCCAGCGTCTTGAACATCGTGCTGGCCACGCCGTGATGCGAAACCATGCCGACCCCGACGACGGATATTTTAGCAACGTTGTCGGCGGTGAGAACGCCCGCCCCCTTGAACTCCTCAAGATTGCCGATCACCTCAAGCGCCCGTGTGCTTTCGCGGCGCGAAACGGTAAAGGTAATATCGGTGTGCTTGCCGTCCGAAGACACGTTCTGGACGATCATGTCGATATTGATCGCCGCCGCCGCCAGCGGCCCGAAAATCCTTGCCGCCAGACCCGGCTTGTCCGGCACGTCCAGCACCGTGATCTTGGCTTCGTCGCGGCTGCACGCCACACCGCTTACAATTTCTTTTTCCATGATATCTTCCTCTCTGGTTACGAGCGTCCCCGGCAGATCGCTGCCGATCGCGTCTTCAAAACTGGATAAAACCTGAACCGGCACATTGCTGTTCATGGCGATTTCGACGGAGCGTATCTGCAAAACCTTGCTGCCGAGCGAAGCCATCTCCATCATCTCCTCATAGGAAATTCTGTCGATCTTGCGGGCCTTTTCGACAATGCGCGGATCGGTCGTGTAAACGCCGTTCACATCGGTATAGATATCGCAACGATCCGCTTTCAGCGCCGCCGCCAGCGCAACGCCCGTGGTGTCGGAGCCGCCGCGCCCCAGCGTCGATATCCTGTTCCTGTCGGTGACGCCCTGAAAGCCCGGTACGACCGCAACCTCGCCGGAGTCCAGCCTTTTGCGCAGTTCCGTAACGTCGATATCCTCGATACGCGCCTTGCCGTGGACGTTGTCGGTTCTGATCGGCACCTGCCAGCCCAGCCACGACCGCGCCTGTACGCCGATCTTTTGCAGGGCCATCGCCATCAGCCCGGCGGTGATCTGCTCCCCGCTGGAGACCACGGCGTCATATTCACGCAAATCGTACATTTTACTTATTGAATCGCAATAGCCGACCAACTGGTTCGTGACCCCGGCCATAGCCGACACCACAACCACGACCTTGTTGCCCCGCTCGACCTCGCGCAGGACCTTCGCGGCTGCGGTTTCAATCCGCGCCGTATCCGCCACCGAGGTGCCGCCGAATTTTGCTACGATCAAAGCCATTTAAGCTCTCTGCCCTTTTTCAGCTTGTTTTCCACAACCCGCCTATCCATACTGTCCCTCTCAGAAAAAATCAAAGGGTTTTCCGGGGTTAAATGAGTGTAGAACGCGAAGAAATAGAGCATTTTTCCAAGGATGCGCCCCGCTGGTGGGACGAAGAAGGGCCATTCGCCCCCCTGCACGCCTTAAACCCCGTAAGGCTGGAATACATCAAGGCGCAAATTTGTAGCCATTTTGGCCACGATGTTAAGAATTTCAAGGCTCTTGCGGGCCTGAACATCCTCGATATCGGCTGCGGCGGCGGACTGGTTGCCGAGCCTGTGGCCCGCATGGGAGCCTCCGTCACCGGCATCGATGCTGACAATGTCGCTATAGGCGTTGCCAAAGACCACGCCGCGCAATCGGGTGTAAAAATCGACTATCAATGCACAAGCGCAGAATCCCTTTTATTGTCCTCGCGCACTTTCGACGTCATCCTCGCCCTTGAAATCGCCGAGCACGTCAGCAACCTTGGCGACTTTGTCGCAAGTTGCAGCAAATTGCTCAAGCCGGGCGGGCTGGCCATTTTCTCGACCCTCAACCGCACACCAAAATCTTTTGCGCTCGGCATCGTTGCGGCGGAATATATCCTGCGCTGGGTGCCACGCGGCACACATAGCTGGAAGAAATTCGTGAAACCCTCGGAACTCGCCGCCGCCGCAAGGCAAAACGGCTTGTCCCCCGCCGACATCACTGGCCTGATCTTCAATCCGCTCAAAGGCGGCTTCACCCTTTCCAAAACCGACCTCGACGTTAACTATTTGATGAGCACTGTAAAATGAACAACCTCTTCGTCATCTCCATGCTTCTGGCCATGCTCGCCGTTCTGGGCATTCTTGCGGTCGGCCTGTTTTCCATGATTAAGGGCGGCGACTTCAACAAGAAGCACGGAAACAGACTCATGCAACTGCGCGTCACGCTGCAAGGGGTTGCCTTGGCCCTGTTTGCACTGGCATACTTAACCTCATGAAAATTATAATTTCACCACTAAGACACTAAGAAACACTAAGTCTGAATTTAAAAAATATCGGAAAATATCTTAGTGAACCTTAGTGTCTTAGTGTTTAAAAAATAAAAATGGATTAAGTGCTAAAATGAAAATTCTTGTCCCCATCAAGCGGGTCGTCGATTACAACGTTAAAATCCGCGTTAAAACCGACAATTCCGGCGTCGATCTGGCCAACGTCAAAATGTCCGTTAATCCTTTCGATGAAATCGCCATCGAGGAAGCCGTGCGCCTGAAAGAGGCCGGAAAGGCCACAGAGATCATCGCCGTATCCATCGGCCCGGACAAGGCCCAGGAACAACTCCGCACCGCCATGGCTATCGGTGCCGACCGGGGCATATTGGTCCAGACCAATGACGAGGTGGAGCCGCTGGCCGTTGCCAAGATATTGAAGGCTATCGTCGATAAGGAAAAACCAGACATCGTCATCCTTGGCAAACAGGCCATTGACGATGATTCCAACCAGACCGGGCAAATGCTGGCCGCGCTTTTGGGCTGGCCGCAGGGTACGTTTGCCTCCAAACTTGAAATCGAAGGTGGCGGCCTGAAGGTCACGCGGGAGATCGACGGCGGTCTTGAGACACTTATGCTTAAACTCCCCGCCATCATCACCACCGATTTGCGCCTGAACGAGCCGCGCTACGCCAAGCTGCCCGACATCATGAAGGCCAAGAAAAAGGATCTGGCGGTCATGTCCCCTGCCGATCTGGGCATTGATACCGCACCGCGCATGAAAACGCTCAAAGTCGCCGAACCCGCCAAACGCAAGGGCGGCATCAAGGTCGCCAGCGTCGATGAGCTTATCGGTAAATTGAAGAACGAAGCGAAGGTGTTGTCATGAGCGTACTTGTTTTAGCCGAACACGATAACGCAAACTTAAAACCCTCCACCCTCAACACCATCACCGCCGCAAAGAAAGTAGGCGGCGAGATTCACGTTCTGGTGTGCGGGTCGGGTTGCAGCGCGGTGGCACAGGCCGCCGCCAAAATCGAAGGCGTATCCAAAGTCCTCAAATGCGACGCGCCCGAACACGCAAACGGCCTTGCGGAAAACGCCGCGCCCGTGATCGCCGGATTGGCAAAAAATTACTCGCATGTTCTCGCCCCGGCGACAACCTACGGCAAGAATATCCTGCCCCGCACTGCGGCCCTCTGCGACATGCAACAAATATCCGAAATCATCGCCGTTGAATCGCCCGATACGTTCCAGCGCCCGATCTATGCCGGCAACGCCATCGCCACCGTGCAATCAAACGATGCAATCAAATTCATCACCGTACGCGGTACAAATTTCGATGCCGCCGCATCTTCAGGGGGCAATGCCGCCATTGAAGACATTGCCGCCAAAGGCGATTCCGGTCTTTCAGGTTACGTAGGCGCCGAACTGTCCAAATCCGAACGGCCCGAACTGACCTCGGCGAAAATCGTCGTCTCCGGCGGGCGCGGCGTCGGCTCGGCGGAGAATTTTAAGATCATCGAGAAACTGGCCGATAAACTTGGCGCGGCGGTCGGCGCCTCGCGCGCGGCGGTGGATGCGGGATATGTCCCCAACGATTATCAAGTCGGCCAGACAGGAAAGGTCGTCGCGCCGGATTTGTATGTCGCCGTCGGTATTTCCGGCGCGATCCAGCACCTTGCGGGGATGAAAGATTCAAAGATTATCGTGGCCATCAACAAAGACCCCGAAGCGCCGATTTTCTCCGTGGCCGATTACGGCCTCGTCGGCGACCTTTTCGAAATCGTCCCCGAGATGGAGGGGAAGGTTTAGAACCCTGGCGTACGCAAGCCAGGGTCGTCATATCTCCCGTCAAAAGGTCTTGGCAATATCATTAAATCAACGATGCTTGCCAGCTTTTCCGGCGTAAAGGGCTTCCCAACAACCGCTACATTGCCAAGCTTCTTCAGACTCTCGGCCTGACCTTGATCGACAGTGCCTCCCGTAAGAAGAACAAACGGGATGTTATTATTGTTATTCCGCAGCGCCTCCAGAAAATTCAGACCGCTTGTCCTGTGTTCGTCAAATCGAAACCCCATATTACAGATAATCAATGCGATGTCCTTTTCCGGCTCGCCCTCATTAATCTCTGCCACATGTAACATAAAATGCTCTGCGCTCTCAAAATCGAGGATATTGCTATACCCCTCAGCCCGCAAAAGCGTTTTTGTGACTTCGCGAGCGGCGTAATCTTGCTCAATTAATAGAATCTTTCCGTCTTTCTTGGTGGTCATAAATCTAACCCTCCCGGCACAAACGCCGTTGTCGCCTGCGGCTGCGCGCCCCATGACGGATTCCTGTATTTCTCCAAAAGCTCCATCATAGTACGGAGAAAAGCCTTGTTATTGAACGGCTTTTCCATGAAGGCATCCGGTTTCAAACCGGCATATCTCTCTCTTTGTTTTTCCAGAGGCCTGCAGGATGCAGAAATAAATCTGCCCTGATGCCGACCGCTCTGCGAACCCAATTGCGCCAAAAGAGTTGGCCCGTCCATCTCAGGCATATCCATATCTGATAGCACCACATCGTAGTACAAACCACCTTCATAGGAGGACTCTCCTTTGCCATCAATCATCGCAAGTGCCTGCGCTCCATTCTGTGCTTCTTCGACATGGTATCCTCTGGAAGCAAGCACGAGTTTGACACCATCTCGCGTGTCTTTTTCGTCGTCGACGACAAGAACTTTCGGCTTTGATTGAATAAGTGCATCAACCAGCATAAACAAATTATCTACGTTGAATGGTTTAAGGACAAACACCTCGTTATGGCGCAAGGGCGGACCGACCCTGTCTTGCGCCGATAGCTGAATGATCGGCATAACATACCCCTGATCGCGAATTTCTTTCATCATTCGCTGCCCGTCCATCTCCGGCATGCGTGTGTCCGTCATCACCAAATCAAAACAAAACTGTCCTTCCTTTGCTTTTTGGATCGCCATTAACCCCTCACGCCCATTTACGGCTTCATGAATGTTTAAATCTTCAAAACCAAATGCGCACAAAAAACCTCTGAGCGCCATTCTTACCGAAGCATCGTCATCGACGACCAAAACTCTTGTCTTGCTGTAATCCATTTTTGTTTACCTCTGCCTGTTCTTGTTGAGAGGCAGGAAAATAGCACAACGTTACGGAAAGAGCAAGTTTATGGCAAAAGATGCTTTTTTAAGGAATTTTCCCTTGAGTTTTTCGTAACGACAATGATAAAACGAAGTGTTAGCACATGCAGCAATAATTAAG
>DIHF01000070.1:1213-10353 GCA_002420015.1 Micavibrio sp. UBA5703 | reverse complement strand
GGCCAGCCCATCGACGGCAAGGGGCGGCTGCCCAATGGCGGGCATCCCGTCCCGCTGCGGAACAAGCCCCCGCCCCCGCACTCGCGCCAACGGATCGGGCAGCAACTCGACCTCGGCGTGCGCGCCGTGAACGCGCTTCTGGCCACCTGCCGGGGGCAACGTATGGGCATATTCTCCGGCTCGGGCGTGGGTAAATCGGTTCTGCTGTCGATGATGGCGCGCTACACGGCGGCGGATGTTTCCGTCATCGGGCTGGTCGGCGAACGCGGCCGCGAGGTGCAGGAGTTCCTTGAGGACGACCTCGGCCCGGACGGCCTTGCCCGCTCCGTTGTCATCGTGGCCACAGGCGATGAACCCGCCCTGATGCGCCGCCAGGCCGCCTATACAACAATGGCCGTGGCCGAATACTTCCGCGATCAGGGCAAGCAGGTCCTCTGCCTCATCGATTCCGTGACGCGCTTTGCCATGGCCCAGCGCGAGATCGGCCTTTCCGCCGGGGAACCGCCGACCTCCAAAGGCTATCCGCCCACCACCTTCGGCGAGCTTTCACGGCTGCTCGAACGCGCCGGCCCCGGCGCGCCGGGGCATGGCTCGATCACGGGCCTGTTTTCGGTCCTCGTCGAGGGCGACGACCACAACGAACCGATTTCCGATGCCGTGCGCGGGATCGTCGACGGACATATCGTCATGCGCCGTGAAATCGCCGACCGTGGGCGCTACCCGGCGATTGACGTTCTTAAATCCGTGTCGCGCTCCATGCCCGGCTGCTTCAACGACTGGCAAAACGCCGTTGTCCGCCGCGCCAAGCAGGTCATCACCGTTTACGAAGATATGGCCGAACTCATACGCCTCGGCGCTTACCGCAAAGGCAGCGACAAATCGGTGGATGAGGCCATCATGCTCTATCCGCAGATCGAGGAATTTTTGCGCCAGCATAAAGACGACCAGACCTCCATCGACAAAAGCTTCCAGCGCCTCGCGAGCATCTTAGGCATGGCGCAGGAGGAAGATTACGGCATGCGCGATGGCTGACCTCGACCCATTAATCAGAGTCCGCAAACACGCCGTCGAACAAAAACAAAAATTTCTGGCCGAGTTGTACCGTCAAGCCGAGGAACTGGCGCGGCAAAAGCAAACGCTTCTCGATCAACTCGCCTCCGAGCGCAGTAAAATTTCCGAGATGGAATCTGCGGAAATGATGAGCTATTTCGGGCGCTACGCCGATGCGGTCAAGGACCGCGTGGAGGATATCGACGAAGCCGCCGTCAAACTCGAAACGCGCATCGAGATCGCCCGCGAAGACATGCGCGCGGCGTTCGCCGAACTCAAGAAAATCGAAATCACGCAGGAGCGCCGCGAAGCGCGGGAGCAAGCCGAACGCGACAAAAAAGAATCCGCCGAACTCGACGACATCGCGATTGAAGGTTATCGAAGACAGATGGATGAGGATTGACCCGCCCCTGTCATCCTGAAGGCTCGCAGAGCCTGAAGGATCTCATCTTTTTGTTTTTACGCGTAGTCACGGAGTTTCGAAGAAGCAAAAAGACTCCGCTTCTCCGTCCCTCCGCGTAGAAAAAACCACGAATGGACACGAATAAACGCAAATTTTCCCTTCCTGCCTTCCCCGCGCAAGCGGGGATCTTTTATGGTCGTTTAAAATAACAATCGGGGATTTCGTCATCACACGCTTTATGCGTGTGATCCATCTGCCTTCGCCAAGGCTTCGGCGAACAAGGTGGATTGCACGGACAAGCCGTGCAATGACGGTTTTTGATATGTAGGGTTCTTAATTTTCAGCGACTATAGTTTATGAATTTAGTTTTGGCCCCGCTATCTGAGCATCAGCCTTTACTTCAAAAACAGGCGAATTTTTTGGCTTAGGAATATGCATATCGGTAAAAATTTCATCAACCCTCCTGTCAAAGGATTCTCTCTCTTCTGGCGAAAGATTCCGAACCTCTTCTGCCGCATGCCCCAAGATGGACTGCATCTCTTCTTGCGTGTGTTGTGAATTAACAGCATAGATGTAAGTCTTAGGCTCTTCAGATGAACCTCCTGACTGTGAAACCGCTTCTATCGGAACTCCAGCACGCTCGAATACAGCAAGGTGCGTTGCCTCAATTAAACGCTGCTTTAAATGCGCGACCTCAGTCATTTCTGGATCATAGAGGTTCCCGACATCATCAGGTACATCACTTTCTATAGAAACCTGAATGCCCTGCGGCCCCTCTTTCTCGGGAACTGTCGGCCCATCAAAAACCCGAATACGATCAGACAAGCGCGCAACGCTATCCACAACCTGTTCAATGGTGTCCTTTAGACCTTCCATAACTTCCCCTCCGTTATTCAACGTTTCCACCTATGATAAGAAGTAAGCTACTAAGGAATTATTAAAAAAATATGAAAAACGGCGTCCCCGAGAGGATTTGAACCTCCGACCCCAGGTTTAGGAAACCTGTGCTCTATCCAGCTGAGCTACGGGGACTTGCCGCATGCTCTTTAACCAGATAATCAAACACCCCGTCAACGCCTTCGGATAGCCACGAAACAATTTAATCCCTTGTGCTGCGGCGCGGCGCGGCCTAAGATAGCCCCCGATTGCATATGCAAAACAAAGGGTGAACACCCCGTTATCCCTTTAAAACCGGGAATCTGACCGCAAAATGGCATTGGAAAACACTGAAAACCCGGCAATCTCCGTACGGCTTGCCAGCACGCAGGGCGAGATCGAGGAGGCCCAGCGCCTTCGCTACAAGGTATTCTATGAGGAATACGATGCCATCCCGACCAAGGAAATGATGAAACTCCGCCGGGATATGGACGATCTCGACGCGGTGGCCGACCACCTTATCGTCATCGACAATTCATCCGGCAAGGACGTTATCGTCGGCACCTATCGCCTGTTGCGGCGCGGACCTGCGGAAAAACACGGCGGGTTTTATTCGAGCGGTGAATACGATCTGACGAAAATTATGGATTCCGACATTTCGCTTCTTGAACTCGGGCGCTCCTGCGTGCTGCCGGAATACCGTTCGCGGCCCATTCTGCAACTCCTCTGGCAGGGAATCGGCGGCTATATCAGCGAGCATAAAATCGAGTTATTGTTCGGCTGCGGAAGCCTGCACGGCACCGAAGTCAAAAACATTTCACGCCCGCTTTCCTATATGTACCACTATCACCTCGCGCCCGAAAACATCCGCGTAAGGGCGCTTGGCCACCGCTACATCAATATGGACATCATCCCAAAAGACGAACTGGACCCCAAGGCGGTCTTCAATGAATTGCCGCCGTTGCTGAAGGGCTATCTGCGCGTGGGCGCAACCGTTGGCGATGGCGCGGTGATCGACCCGCAATTTAACACCACGGATGTTTTCATCGTCATGCCGACCGATGTCATGGCCCAGCGTTACCGCGCCCATTACGAGCGCAAAAACCAGCGCGCCATGCCGGGCGGCAAGCAGGAGCAACCGCCTCTCGACATTGCCGCCTTTATCGGCGGTGCCATGGCACGCGGAGCCGTATAATGTTAATGCGCAAGCTGATTGCCGGCGCGAAGCTGGCCGCGTTTCTCGTGCTTTGCGCGGGGGTTATTATCGTTCAGGGCGCTTTCGTTCTGGTTTATAAAGGTCCGGCCTCTTACGTCATTCCCCGCCTCTGGCACAACGCTGTGCGTATAGTGTTCGGCATCAAGTACCGTGTAGAAGGCACGCCTTACACTGGTGGCCGAACCTTATACATGTGCAATCACATGTCCTATCTGGATGTGGAAGTGATCGGCAGCGTCCTCAAGGCTTCTTTCGTGGCAAAAGCGGAAGCGGAAAACTGGCCGCTCTTTGGCCTCCTGTGCAAACTCCAGCAAACGGCCTTCATCAGCCGCGAGCGGGTCGATGCGGCCCGGGAAACCGCCGCACTGAAAAGCATGCTCGATGAAGGCAAAAGCCTTATCCTTTTTCCAGAAGGCACATCGACCGACGGGCGCGAGGTTCTGCCCTTTAAATCCAGCCTCTTCTCGCTGGCCTATCTGGGAGAGAACAAAGACATTTACGTGCAGCCGATGACCATCGTCATGGAAACCGTCGACGGCCACGAAATAAAAACCCAGGACGACCGGGATTTGTACGCCTGGCACATCAATATGACCACCGAATTGCCCGAGCATCTCTGGCGTTTTGCCCAAAGCTCGGGCGCTACGCTTGTGCTGAAATTCCACTCGCCGATCAAGGCTTCCGACATCAACGACAGAAAAAAGCTTGCCAAACTATGCTTTGAGGCCGTAAGCAATGGACTGGGGAATACGCAAAACATAACCAAAGCCGCCTGAAACAAAATAAACCCGAGGAGATATCAATGGCCACCATCGCCCCCGAAGAAATATCCAGACTCCAAGCCTATTTGCAAAAAGTCTTCCGGCATGACGGTATCGCCTTGAAAATGCGGGGAAAAGTCTCCGATTCCGTCGAAGTCATCATAAATGGCGAGTTTATCGGGGTTATCTACAAGGACGTCGATGAAGGCGAGACGTCCTACGACTTCAATATGGCCATACTGGATGCCGATCTGAAACAGAGCGCCTAAGCCTTGGCTGTGCCTAAAATCGGGTAAAATCAGTAACCCTTTGCCTGATTGCTTCAAAATTTGCTAAAATTGTAAGTATCGTTGCAAAACGAAGGCGCGAGGGTTGGCTGCGGATGAAATTTTACAGGTTTCTGGGCTTCGTATCAGTTTTATGCCTTTGTTATTCAACGGCTTTTTCGGCGCACGCGGTTGAAAGGTTGCAATTCAACAAATCCCTTCCCGATCGGGCGCAGAGGAATATTGCACGGTACATCGAGGAAAACAGTCAAAAAATACCCGGAATTTCATCCGAAAGCCTAAAAATCTCGGCTACAGACCTAAATCGTGACGGCATAAATGAGTTCATCATCAGCACGAAAGATTGTTCGACTGATAGTAAAACTTGCCCCTATCTTGTCATGGCCGATAAAAAAGACTCGGTCATTCTGCTGGGAAGCATTGAAGCCCGCAACATTGCTCTCGCAGATACCTATTCCCACGGCATACGCGACATCCATGCCTACAACAACAAGAGCAACGATTTCGACTACGATCTCTTTGTTTGGGAACCAGCGGACTCTCATTACACGATAAAGGATGAGAGGCGATAGATGCGAATGAAGAAAAGAAAATTTTTTCGGTTTATTACAACTTTCTCTTTTTTGGCATTGCTGGGTTTGTTTTTTTTCATTGAGTCGCCGCACTCTTTTGCCGGAACCGTAAATACCACGCCTGGCACAGGCGGAGGTGCCGGCGGCCCTGGCGATGGTGCTGGGCCTGGCAGCGGCGCAGGTCAGGGAAATGCCCATGGTGGCAGCATTTTTGTTGGTGATGACGATGACGACGATGATGACGATGATGATGACCCCGAAGTCAGCACGTTCACCGATGACGATGGATGCACACCCGGCATTCCCTGCATAACGCTGATTGGCGATGCGCTGAATTTGCCCAAGAAGGAAGGCGAGACCTGCGACGCCGATTTCATGAACCAGATTTACGCTCGCACCTTCCTCGAGGCATCGCGGGAAATCGTTATGAACGAAACAGCGCTCCGCAAGCCCGACAGCGTCATGGAATATAGCTGTTACGACCAGCAGATGAGCGTCACTGCCCATCGCCTCGGTCCCATTTTCAGTGAAACTCATCAGTTTAAAAATTCTCTCGTCGACATCAGCGGGGGGATTTTCGGCTTCGTCTCAAACGAGCATGTCCCACTCATATCCGGCCTTGAAGTGGGTTCCGCCGTCGATGGCTTGACGCCGGATTCTTTTGCGGCCCTGCTGCCGAAACTTTCCGCAGATGCCCTTATTACTACCCTGAGAGATGCCCCGCTCAACCTCCTGCAAAGCCTAAGCCCGGGACAACTGGTCGGCCCCATTGTCAATCTTGGCCCAAGCGGCCTCTCTTCCGCCATGACCCAGCTTCCGACAACAACGCTGGGCGTTATTCAGGGTAAACTGGACTCCGCAGTCCCCAGCAGCCTCCAACCGCTTCTGGGGGGGGCGACGACGCTTGAGGGTAAAATATCGGCCCTGAAAAACCTCAATACAACCGCCGCCGCCAGTGCATTAACAGGGCTCACCTCCACGGCAGTCACGGGCTTTATGAACATTCTGCCCACAAACGTTATAAACGGCTTTAGTTCTTCTTCTCTATCCTCAATTTTCCAAGGTTTGACGTCGACATCGCTGGGCTCATTGACACCTCAGGCCCTCAGCGCTTTACCGGCAGGCGTCGTTGCAAATGTACTGGGTGCCCTCAGCCCCACACAGCTGACAACGGCCCTGAATAGTTTTACCTCCGCCGCAGCCGCCGTCCTGCCGGTCAGCCAGATTTCAAGTGTTCTGCAGTCCCTGTCGCCGACAAATCTTACAAGTGTAATGAATAACCTTGGAGCAAGCGTTTTAGGTTCACTGCCGAAAGACGCCATTGCCTCGACATTTCAAAATTTATCTCCGACGCAACTTACTGCTGCCTTCAACAACCTGACGAGCACCGCCTTGGGTGCATTGTCGCCAGCGGCCCTTGCTCAGACCTTTTCAAACTTCACGCCCGATGTACTTGCCAACACTTTTAACAGCTTTACATCGTCCACCATGAATGCAATATCACCGCAATCTTTCACGGCAATATTGTCGAACTTCAATTCGACCAACCTGTCACAGACACTCAACGGCCTGTCAGCCTCCGCGATGCAGGCATTTCCCACGGCCTCGATTAAGAATGCTCTCAACAAACTGGCCCCTGCGGATTTATCTTCCGCTCTGACATTCCTGACGCCGCAAGCTCTGACAAATATGAACATGACAACGCTGACCGACTCATTTAACAGGCTGGGCAGCAGCAATCTTCTTGCCAACACCCTGCAAAGCCTGTCGCCTGCGGCACTGACTGCCGTTCCTGTTACTTCGCTTATTGGTTCACTGACAAGCTCCACAACCGACGTCTTTGGCAGTCTGGCACCGAACGTTCAGTCGATCATCAGCAACAACATCACCGGCACACTGCCCGCCAGCCTGACAACCGCTTTCGGCAGCGGCAGTACGCTTATATCAAACCTGAGATCCATGACACCGGATGCTCTTGTCGCTGCAATCCCCAGCCTTCCGGCTGTAGATACATCCCTTCTTCTCAACATGGTCCCCAAAGATACGATCAACAATATCACCAGCGGCAGCCTTTCAAGCGCCTTCAGCGCGGCAGGGTTCAACAGCAATCAAGTCTCTGGAATTCTCAGCACATTCTCCAGCGATGTCGTCAAATCTCTCCCGATTGGAGAACTGTCATCGATCGCAACAAGATTCAACTTTGATACAGCCGATGTGACAAGGGTTTTCAGTAGCCTGTCGACAGATGCCCTCAAGGCCATATCAGAAAAGGACCTGAAGGAAATCTTTGCCCTACCCGGCGTCAACATTACAAACATCGTGACCTCACTTGGTGTTGATGTTTCCGCCCTTAACTCAAATGCGTTGACGGAAGCCGTGCTGAGAAATTTTGATTTCAGCGCACTTAACAGTTTTAGCACAGATCAACTTTTTTCATTCCTGAACAGCCTAGGTGCAAGTGCCCTGCCCGAAGCTTTGGCCTCCCTCTCAAGCCAAGCTATGGAGACAGTCGCTACGCTTACCAACGGCAGTACGTTAAGTGCTGCCTTGGCTGGCCGCGCCAGCACCGCGCTGGGCGCCGGTGGCTTTGCAATGGTCTTACTCAACGTATACGTTTGCGACACCAAGCTCGACCAGTTGCTCGAACTGGTGGTGCTGGACGGACTTAAGAATTACACGGATACGAATTTCTCGCACAGTTTCCTCGGCGGCTCGGCCCCCGGCGTTGACGGCAACATCTCGTCAGAAGTAGGCAGCGACAGGCTGGCCTGCGACGCAATGAACCGTGTATGGTTCCTTGCCAAATGCCGCAATTTCGCGCTGGATGATCAATTCCTGTCCTTCCGCGACCTCACCACGCTGGACCCAAGACAATTGCCTGCCGCCTGCAGGGAAGGCCCGGTCATTACCCAGGAACTTATAAACGTCGCTGAGAACGCAGGGGCCGTCCACGTGCAAAAAGCGGCCTTCACCACCTATAACGACCGCATGAACCCGGCGGCATGCGCGGCCCCGATACCGACAGGAATTCATGTTAAAAAGATCGATTATACCACCAACGACAACGGAGACGTTGTCGGCAGAAACGAAGTTTTTTACGATGAACGTGTCTGCCCAACCCCCGGATGTTATTACGATTATGATAGTGGCAGATGCCAATAAAGATATGGGGTTTTGAAAAGCTATTTGCGTACAAGGGGTATATTTTAGTAAAATTAACAAGTAGGGGCTAAAGGCGGAAATAATGGCATTATTTGGAAAAAACGGGGCAACCATTCAAAGACTCGCAGTTTTCTGCCTTCTGGGCGTTTTGACAGCACCGCAGCAGGTTTATGCAGGTTCTGCGTCTCCCGTGGTAGTACCAAGTGCAACCGCTGCGGCCACCCCCTGCGACCCGGCCTATTTCGACTCCCTTGAAGCAAGAGGCTGGCTGGAAGCGCAACGGGAAATCACACAAAACCAGAACCTGATTTTCAAGGCCGACAGCGTTCTCGAATACACCTGTTTCGACAGATTTGCCGATGTTCTGGCAGAACAAGCCCAGTACATGCTCAGCGAAACAAAGCGCTGGGGAGAAATTCTGCCCTCGGACAGCATGGACAACGCGCTCGACAGGGTTATCGGAGACGCCCTTACATCTTGGGTTGGCGCCAATTTTGGACACAACTATCTTGGCCAGAGATGGAACAGTATATCGCCAGCCCCTACTGGCGGCGCGAATTACGTGCCCGGACGCATCAGGGGCAACGCCACTTACGCCTGCGATGCCATGGCGCGAATATGGCAGGAAGCGAAATGTATGGATTTCGTCGAGAACGGCGCGGAAGACGGCTTTTTTACGTTCCAGCAATACGCCGCCGATCCTGACAAACGCTACCTGCCCGCACGCTGCGCCAGCGAGCCGCGCTGGACCCCTATGTTAGGCACCGCGATTACCACCCCACCCTGGGTCGACGATCCCGTCTGGACCCATGT
>DIHF01000070.1:0-959 GCA_002420015.1 Micavibrio sp. UBA5703 | reverse complement strand
CCATGTCGGCGACCTTAACGAAGACAAGTGCGGAACAGCAGCTTTCCCGCCGATCCCGACGGGCGTGACCGTACGTCGTCCGGCTGAAACCCCTAGTCAGTACGAGGAAAAAATCTGTGTGCAGATGGGATGCTATTTTGACCCCTCATCCGGGACCTGCAAAAAGAATTGATATTTAGTGATATTTTCCTGAAAGCAGGCCTTTGAAGTTACCCTCGGCGAAGCCAGGGTTAATCTCGAGGAAACGCAGCACCGTTTCGACGTTCTTTTTACGATCAATGGTGACTTTGTCTGAAACTGACGGTTCCGAATCAATAATCTTCCCCCTGATGCCCGCCAGAAGCTCCGGATGGTCGTTTTCCAGCCTGCGGCGTGTTTCACGGAATTGCCGCAAGGCTTCCTCCCGAACCTTCTTGTTTTTGTCATTACGGTAAATATTAATCAATTCCGCCCCCTATTGCCTGTAACAAACGCATATAAATTGCCAAATTGCGCTGTATGACTAAGAATAGCCCTGAAAAGGCTAATACATCGTTACCAAAAGGGAAAAATGTTCAAAATGTACCGTTCGATCATGGCCGCCGGGGAACCTGTCTTGAGCCGTATTTTGGACCGCCGCAGCCTGCGTGGCAAGGAAGACACGGCCCGCATGGGCGAACGCAAGGGTAGGCCCGGCCTCAAACGCCCCGAGGGAAAGCTGGCCTGGGTCCACGCCGCCAGCGTCGGCGAGGCGCAGTCGGCCCTGATCCTCATTGAATCGCTTCTAAACAGCAATCCTGCCTTGCATGTCCTCGTAACCTCGGGGACGGTAACTTCGGCGCGCATGATGGATAAAAACCTCCCTGCCCGCGCCTTCCATCAATTCTACCCGCTCGACCATCCGGACTGGGTGGAAAGTTTCATAAACCACTGGCGGCCGGATCTTGTCCTCTGGATGGAATCCGAGCTTTGGCCGAACA
>DIHF01000004.1 GCA_002420015.1 Micavibrio sp. UBA5703 | reverse complement strand
CGGCAGCTTGCGGCGGCGGTCGATGCGAACATACATATGGTCCTTGGCATCGAATTCGAAATCGAGCCACGAGCCGCGGTAAGGAATAACGCGGGCCGAAAACAGGTACTTGCCCGATGCGTGCGTCTTGCCGCCGTCGTGATCGAAGAACACGCCGGGGCTGCGGTGCATCTGGGATACGATAACGCGCTCGGTGCCGTTGACGACGAACGTGCCGTTGCCGGTCATCAAAGGCATATCGACCATGTAAACGTCTTGCTCTTTAATGTCGCGAATCGAGCGCAGACCGCTATCCTCATCAACATCAAAAACCGACAGGCGCAGCGTGACGCGCAGCGGAGCCGCAAAGGTCATGCCGCGTTGCTGGCACTCCTCAACGTCGTATTTCGGCGCTTCGAGTTCGTATTTAACGAAATCAATCTCGGCGCGATCGGAAAAATCCTTGATCGGGAATACGGAGGAATATACTTCCTGAAGACCCTGCATCTTGCGGTCCTCGGGAGCGATTCCCTGCTGAAGGAATTGTTCGTATGAGTTATGCTGAACCTCGATCAGGTTCGGCATCTGGGCGATTTCCTCAATGCGCCCGAAGCTGCGTCTGACGCGCTTTTTGCCGGTATAGCTCTCGATATTGTTGGCGGGAGGGATTTGTCTGGATTTTTTGCTTGCGCCTGCTGCACTCATGGTTTTTTACCTTCTCTCTTTGATCCCGTTAAATATCGTTTTTCTTCAGATTCGCTTTTCCAAAGCGAATTGACCACATCTCCCTTCCCGTCCCGGAAGGATGAAGTGGTTGATAAATCTCAATTTTCCGCGATGCGGAACGCGTTATAAAATTGAACTGTCACGTTTTTCCCGAAAAACTCGAACGCTTTATGGCCCATCACCGAACCGATGTCAACACCTTTGGAGCGCAAAAAGCATCCCCGCTTGGCTGTGCCATAATGCGGGAATGCTTCTTATAATAGCGCCCTATTACTTCAGCTCGATTTTCGCGCCGGCTGCTTCAAGCTTTTTCTTGATGTCTTCAGCTTCGGCTTTCTTTACGCCTTCTTTCAGGACTTTGCCGCCAGCTTCAACGACGTCTTTGGCTTCTTTCAGGCCCAGACCCGTGAAGGTGCGAACTTCTTTGATGACCTGAATTTTGTTCGCGCCGCCATCAACCAGAACGATGTCGAAAGCGTCTTTTTCTTCAGCCGGAGCGGCACCGCCGGCAGCGCCGGGAGCAGCCATCATAACCGGAGCGGCGGCAGCAGCCGTTACGCCCCATTTTTCTTCCAGAAGCTTGGACAATTCCGCAGCTTCAAGAACGCTCAGTTTCGAGAGCTCTTCAACGATTTTTTCCAAATTAGCAGCCATAGTATTTTCTCCTTTTCAAACAGCTAAAATTAAAAACATATTTAAAAAATCTTCACCGCAGAGGCGCGAAGGACGCGGAGTTTTTAAAATAAATATTTCTCCGTGTTCTCCGCGTCTCCGCGGTAAATCCCTTACCCTTCCTTGGCACCATACGCCTTGGTCACGCCGACCAGATCGCGGGCCGGAGCCTGCAAAATACCAGCCAGCTTCGTCGGCGCGGCAACCAGCAGCCCAACCAGCTTGGAGCGAATTTCGTCGAGCGACGGCAGCGATGCCAGTTGCTTGATTTCCTCGGTGCTCAAAATCTTGTCGCCCAGCGCGCCGCCAAGAATAATGAGCTTCTCATGGGCCTTGGCGAAATTATGCGCAACCTTTGCCGCAGCGACCGGGTCCTTCGAAGACGCGATGCCCGTCGGGCCGGTGAACATGTCGGCGACATTTTCAAACTTCGTGCCCTTGATGGCGATCTTGGCCAGCGTGTTCTTGGTGACCTTGAAGCGGGCGCCCTGATCGCGCAGATCCTTGCGCAGTTTCGAAATTTCCTTAACCGTCAGGCCGGAAAAATGCGTCAGGACGACAATCTCGTCATTGGCGAAGCGTTCCTGAAGTTCGGCGACTTCCGCTTGTTTTTCTGCCCGGCTCATGCTCATGGCGTTTTCTCCTAAAAAATAAAATTCCTAACAAAAACAAAAAAGGATGAACCTTTTGGGTCCATCCCGTCCGAGACACAAGAAGCACCTGCTTTACCGGGCGCTTTCTTTTCCATCTGCGCAGGACATTAAGCCATAAGGCGCCTGCGGTCTCGGACAGAACGATAATTTCGTGGCCGTTCTAGGCTATCCAGACGGCCACGTCAAGTCTTTAATACAATTAAGCCGCGAGCGACTCAGTATCCAGTTTCAGGCCCGGCCCCATCGTGGAGGTCAAAGAGACCTTCTTGATATAGGTGCCTTTCGCTCCTGCTGGCTTCGCTCTTTGTATTGCCTTGTAGAAGGCGCGGATGTTTTCCGCCAGCTTCTTCTCATCGAAAGAGGCCTTACCGATCCCGGCATGAACGATTCCGGCCTTTTCGGCGCGGAACTCGATCGCGCCGGCTTTGGCTTCTTTAACGGCCTTGGTGACATCCGGCGTAACCGTGCCCAGTTTCGGGTTGGGCATCAGGCCTTTGGGGCCGAGGATTTTACCCAGTTGCCCCACCAGCGCCATCATGTCCGGCGTGGCGATGCAGCGGTCGAAATCCATTTGACCCGCCTTGATTTTTTCGGCCAGGTCTTCCGCACCGACGAGGTCGGCTCCGGCGTCCTTGGCTTCCTTGGCCTTGGCTTCCTTGGCAAAAACAGCCACGCGGATTTTCGCGCCCGTGCCGTTGGGCAGGCTGATCATGCCGCGCACCTGCTGGTCGGCATGAACGACGTCGATCCCGAGGTTAATGGCAATATCGATCGTTTCATCAAACTTGCGCGCCTTGGCCGAATCTTTAAGGATTTTTACCGCGTCTTCAACCGCATAAAACTTGTTGCGGTCGACTTTCGCAGCGGCAGCCTTCATTTTTTTACCTTGCTTCGTCATGATCCTAGCCCTCCACCACTTCGACGCCCATCGAGCGCGCTGTGCCTTCGATAATTTTCATTGCTGCATTGATGTCGTTCGCGTTGAGGTCGACCATCTTCGCTTCAGCGATTTCCTTGATCTGCTTCTTGGTAACGCGCCCGATCACTTCGCGGCTGGGCGTACCCGAGCCTTTTTCCAGCTTGGCGGCCGTCTTGATGTAATAGCTCGCCGGCGGGGTCTTCGTGATGAACTCAAAGCTGCGGTCCGCGTATACCGTAATCACGACGGGAATTGGAATCCCCTTTTGCTTTTCGGTCTTGGCGTTGAACGCCTTGCAGAATTCCATGATGTTGACGCCCTGCTGGCCGAGTGCCGGGCCTACGGGCGGGGCGGGGTTTGCAGCGCCGCCGGTGATCGTCAGGTTAATATAACCCTGGATTTTCTTTGCCATTTTCTTCTCCTGTTTCAGAGTTTGTGGTCCGGCCCCTTTATGGTCTTTCTAAGGAAGCCTCCCACATATATCGGCGCGGAACTTAGCGGCATATCCAAGCAAAAGCAAGGAAAATAACAAAGGGCAAAAACAAAGCGGCGCGGACCTTTGCCCAGTAGGGCAAACAGCGTTCAAATTGGGCCAGGCGCGAGGAGCGCTGCGTAGGGACCTACGCGAGCGACGAAGCAACGCCGCACAATTTGAACGATGGCAGCCCTATACCTTTTCTACCTGGCTGTATTCCAGTTCAACCGGGGTGGAACGGCCAAAGATCGAAACCGAAACCTTGAGCCTGCCTTTTTCCTCGTCGATCTCCTCGACCGTGCCGTTGAAAGAGGCAAACGGACCGTCATTGACCTTAACCTCTTCACCGATATCGTAGATGATGGACGGACGCGGACGCTCGATGCCTTCCTGAACCTGCTGGAGGATGCGCTGGGCCTCGGCTTCCGAAATCGGCACGGGCTTGTTGCCGCCTGCGCCCAGAAAACCGCTGACCTTGGGTGTATCTTTAATCAGGTGCCAGACATCGTCGTTCATATCGAGACGTGCCAGAACATAGCCCGGAAAGAATTTGCGCTCGGTGTTGACGCGCTGGCCGCGCTTGACCTGCACGATTTCCTCGGTCGGGACCAGAATATCGCCGACGCGCTCTTCAAGGCCGAGCTTCTGTGCCTTGTCCTTGATACCTTCGGCAACCTTGTTCTCAAAACCCGAATATACGTGCAACACATACCAGCGCATCGTCATAGCTTTTATCCTTATCCTGTTTACTTACCTTGCTTTCGTTAACCCAAAACGGCCGTCAGAGGACAAGCCGCACCAAAAATGCGATCGTCTGATCGGCGAAATACATAAAGATCGAGGCAAAAGTGACCATGACGAACACCGCCATAACGCTGACGGTGGTTTCCTTGCGCGAGGGCCATGCGACCTTTTTCATCTCTGCGCGCACCTGGCGAAAATATTCGACTGGTCCTGTTTTTGCCATTATTTCAATCCTTTAGCCCTGTAAAATCTCTGTCTCCCGGACAAGGGTCCGGGAAGCGCTTTTTGCGCGAAACGAACCGTAATGTCAGGGAACACGGCTTTTCTACACCAGAACAACGCAAAAGGCCAGAAGAAATATCGCTCCCGCGAAATCCCCAAAAATTGAGCCAAATACAATGTAAAAATAAGGCCCTTTTTACTCAAATTCGCGTAGAATGGGACATGGGGGAGATATAAAGAAATGCTGGCCGAAGACGAAAAACACGCACTCGACCCGCGGGCAGGCCGTAAGGAAGGCGATCCCGTACGCATTTTGCACCGCGAATTGTTCTTCAAGGGCAAAACCATCATCTCTCAGGGCGACGAGGCTTTCCGCGCCTATTATATCGAATCCGGCCGCGTCGAGGTCCTCATTAACGAAGGCGGTGTCGAACTTAAAGTTTCCGAGCTTGGCCCCGGCGATATTTTCGGCGAAATGGCGCTGATCGATAAGGGGCCGCGCTCGGCGACCGTCCGGGCGCTTGAAGACACCGCCACCACCGTCATCTCCCGCGATGAAATCGAAGGGCGGATCAAAAGCATCCACGACAAGGCCATCCGCGCCCTTATTAACCTGTTGATTGCACGACTCAAAGATACGACGCGGGGTCAGGCACAACACTACAAAAATCTCGCCGAATTTCAGGACCGCGTGACTGGCATGGTCGACCGCGTACATCTGGGCGTCGACAAGAAAAAGCGCGAGGATTTCCGCGCTGAAGTCGAACCCCTGCTCGACCAGTTGCAAAAAGTTATGGACCGCTACCAAAAAGGCGGGTAAACTGCCCTTATGTTTGGCATCGTAGAAAAATTCATCACCGCCGCTACCGGCCCCGACCCCAAGAACCAAAAGGCTCTGGAAGGGTCGAAACGCCTTGCCGACACGGGCTTTAACCTCGACACCTTCGGCCCCCTCGGCCTTTTCCTGTAAGATACGATACATATATTCTATTCCCCAAATTTCTTGTCCTGACCCTGCGATTTTCCTATGCTCGCAGAAATGAACAATCAGGATTCCTTGAAAATAAATAAGGACACGGCTGCATCGTCCACTTGGGCGCTTTTTGCTGCGCGCTGGGCAGTGGCGACCGTAAGCGTATTGATCGTCTTTAAGGCCTATGCCTACTACGTCAGCGGCTCTGTGGGGCTTTTGGGTACGCTGGTGGATTCGGCCAGCGATGCCGGAATTTCCGTGATGATGCTGATGGCGATCAAATATTCCGCCAAACCCGCAGATGCCGACCACCGCTACGGCCATGGAAAAATTGAAGGGCTGGCCGCCCTGTTTCAGGGTGCGTTTCTGGGTGGAGCGGCGTTTTTTCTGATGCTGGAATCTCTGCGGCGTTTTGCCGATCCGCAGCCGGTAAATCATCACATGCTGGGCATAAGCGTCGCCCTGGTTGCCATTATCCTGTCTCTGGTTGTCGTCGCCATACAAAATCATGCCTTGAAAAAAACGGCGTCCCTGGCCGTAGCGTCGGATCAAAGCCACTACAAAAGCGACATCTTTCTCAACGGTGGCGTGATTTGCGGATTGCTGCTCAACTATTATGGCGGCCCTCTGTGGATCGATACCGCCGTGGGGCTGGCCATTTCGCTTTATATTGCCGCCACAGCGTATAAAGTCGGCATGGAGGCCGCCGACATGCTCATGGACCGCGAACTCCCCGACGAGGTCCGCCTTGAAATCACCCGCATCGTCGAGGCGCATGGCGGCGTATACGGCATGCACGATCTGCGCACCCGCCGCACGGGCCCGAACATCCATATCAGCTTTGATATTGAGGTCGATCCCGACCTGAGCTTGCGTGCGGCTCACGAGATCACACGCGAACTCGAAGGGCTGATCCTCGAAAAATTCCCCGAGGCCGATATCATCATCCATAAAGACCCCAAAGGCGACATCCACGATGCACGCCACAAGGTTCATGGTATCCACCACTAAGGACGCACCCGCAACGAGTCCTCTCCCTTGTCATCCTGAAGGAGCAGAGCGACTGAAGGATCTCATTTTTTGAACCACAGATAGACACAGATGAACGCAACGCACGCCACGAACGCAACGGGTCCTCTCTTGTTGTCATCCCGAACGCGAAGCGGAGGGATCTCATTTTTAAACGCGGAGAAGCAGAGGATCGGGGGTTTTTGCTTATCGCCTTCCTGAATCTCCAGAACTTTGCGTTCAAAAGATGAGATCCTTCAGGATGACAAAAACATAGGTCTCGTTGCGTGCGTTGCGTTTGAAACTTCCCTTGACAGTAGAGGAATATTGTCCTATAATGTCGTCATGAGAAAATTGTACGAAAAAGAAACGGCCGGAAAGAAAACAAACAAAAAAGAAGACATAATCCGCCGCCAAAGTAAAAATTACAACCGAACTAAAGGAATCAGAAATAACAATTACAAATCAAATAGTTATATGTCGCTTGGCCAGCGCAGGACGGGGGTGCGGGCCGCCTTGACCTCGTCCAGCCTGCGGCGCGGCGTGGACTCAGGAAATGCGTGGTACTTTTCGCTATCCCCCTCCCTTACATCGGCGGCGAACTCCTTCATCGCCGCGATGAAACGGTCGATGGAATCTTTGCTTTCCGTCTCCGTCGGCTCGATCAGCATCGCGCCGCTAACCACCAGCGGGAAATACACCGTCATCGGATGGAATCCCTTTTCGCACAGTGCCTTGGCGATATCGAGCGTCGTCACGCCCGCATCCTTCTGGTTTTTGTCGGTAAGCAGGCATTCATGCATGCACGGCCCGTCGAACGGCGCGTGGAAATCATTTTTGAGCGAGGCCATAATGTAATTCGCGCCTAAAACCGCATCCTCCGCCACCTGTTTCAGCCCATCGGCGCCGTGGCTCATCATATAGGAAAGCGCGCGCACATGCATCCCGAACTGGCCCTGGAATCCCTTAAGCTGGCCAAGCGTTTCCGGGCGGTCCTTTTCCCACTGTAACGAATAGGTTTCACCATTTTTTACGACTGTGGGAACCGGAACATAGGGCGCAAGTTCCGCCGTCGTGCAGATCGGGCCGGAGCCGGGGCCGCCACCGCCGTGGGGTGTGGAAAAGGTCTTGTGCAGATTGATATGCATGACATCGACGCCAAAATCCGCCGGGCGCACCTTGCCGACCAGCGCGTTGAAATTCGCGCCGTCGCAGTAAAAATACCCGCCCGCCTTGTGCAGGAGTTTTGCAATCTCCTGTATCTCCGTTTCAAACAGGCCACAGGTATTGGGGTTCGTCACCATCATCCCGGCAACGTCCTTGCCATCGCCCAGCGCCTCCTTGAACGCGGCAACGGTCAGGCGTCCGGTCTCCTTGGTGGAAATGCTCTTGACCGTATAGCCACACATCGCAGCCGTGGCCGGGTTGGTGCCGTGCGCGGAATCGGGGATCAGCATCACATTGCGTCCCTTGTTCCCCTTCATCTCATGGGCACGCTTGATGGTCATGATCCCGGCCAACTCACCATGCGCACCGGCGGCGGGCGCAAGGCAAACACCGGGCAATCCGGTCAGTTCCGCCAGCCAGTGCTGCAATTCGTGCATCAGTTTAAGCGCGCCCTGCACCGTGCTTTCGGGCTGGAGCGGATGGATCTGCGCAAAGCCGGGAAGCCGCGCCAGTTTTTCATTCAGGCGCGGATTGTGCTTCATGGTGCAGGAGCCGAGCGGGAAAAACCCGTGATCGATTGAGTAATTCCACGTGCTCATCTTCACAAAATGGCGCAGCACCTGCGGCTCGGAAACCTGCGGCAGCCCTATGTTTTCGCGATCGGGCACCCCCGTGCGGCTTTTCAGATTCTCCGGCGCGGGCAGATCGACCCCGGGATGATCGGCATGCTCCTTCTCCCAAAGAAGACTCTCTTCGTACAAAAGCCCGCGATTGAATTCTATGATTTCATTTTGCCCTGTCGTCACGGTTTCAATTTTCCTTTCGGCGCTCATGCCAAAACCTCAGCCAGCGCAGCGATATCCTCATCCGTCGTCATCTCCGTCGCGCACATTAATAACTGATTACCTTCAAGCGCATATCCGGCGATGATGCCTTTGGCGGCGAGCGTTTCAACGACTTCGGCGGCGGGCTTTGAAAGCTCAACCACAAATTCGTTGAAGAAAGTTTTGTTTAAAACCTTTACGCCTTTCACCTTGGAAACCGCGTCGGCCAGCCTGCACGCCGCTTCGTGGTTGAGCTTGGCAAGGCGGCGGAAACCGTCTTCACCCAGCAAGCTCATATGCACGGTAAACGCCAGCGCGCACAAGCCCTGGTTGGTGCAGATATTGGACGTGGCCTTTTCGCGGCGGATATGTTGCTCGCGTGTGCTTAAAGTCAGCACGAACCCGCGCCGCCCGTCCGCGTCCTCGGTCATACCACAAAGCCTTCCGGGCATTTGCCGCAGATACTTTTCCTTGCACGCGAAAAAGCCAAGATGCGGCCCGCCGAAGCTCATCGGTAAACCGATGCTTTGCGCCTCACCGCAGACGATATCGGCCTCCACGGGCGCGGGCAAAAGCCCCAGCGAAACGATTTCATTGACGACGACCACCAAAAGCGCGCCGGTTTCGTCGCATTTTTTGCGCCACGCATCATACGCATGGGGCGCGCCGTGAAAATCAGGCGACTGGATAATAACACAAGCGGTTTCGCCGTCAGGCGCGCCATCCGCAAGCGTGGAGCCGAGATTACCCATATAGGCTTTCAACACGCTGCGGTAATGCGGATGCAGCGGGGTAGCAAGCACAACCTTATTGCGCTTGGTCACACGCATCGCCATCAGCGCGGCCTCGGCGCAGGAAGTCGCACCGTCATACAAAGAGGCATTCGCAATATCCTGCCCCGTCAGGCGCGAGATAAAGGTCTGAAACTCGAAAATCATCTGGAGCGTGCCCTGCGCGATTTCGGGCTGATACGGCGTATAGGCGGTCAGAAATTCGCTGCGCTGGATGATATAATCAACGCTCGAGGGGATATGGTGGTAATAGGTTCCGGCGCCAAGAAAAAACGGCCCGTCCGGCGCGGCGCGGTTCTGGTTGGCGCAAGCGCCCAGCTCGCGCTCGACCGCCAGTTCGCCTTTATGCTGAGGCAGATCAGCAAGGCACTTAATAAACGCGTCTTTCGGCACATCCCTGAACAGCGCATCAACGCTGGACACGCCAACGGTTTTCATCATCGCGGCGCGGCTTTGTTTTGTCTGCGGAAGGTAACGCATCAGCTTAAACCGTCGGTAAACTCTTTGTATTTCTTCTCGTCCATCAACCCTTCCAGATCGGACGGATTTTCGATTTTGATTTTCGCAATCCAGCCGTTCTGGTTGGCGGGTTTTTTGATAAGCTCCAGATCTTCGGCCATCGCTGTATTGACCGCGACAACCTCGCCGGAAACGGGTGTGTATACTTCGGCGGCTGTTTTCACGGATTCAACAACCGCGAAATTATCGCCCTTTCCCACCTTTTTTCCGATTTCCGGCAACTCGACATACACCAGATCGCCCAACGCTTCCTGCGCGTATCCCGTGATGCCAATGGCGGCCACATTACCTTCAACGGCAACCCATTCGTGTTCTTTGGTGTATTTTAAATTATCGCTCATAGATCAACTCCGTTTTATTAAACCACGAATGGACGCGAATAAACGCGAATGAAAATTCTGCTTACCTGCTGCGGTTTAAATCATAAAAGTCCAATACATCAAAACCCGTCATTGCACAGCTTGTCCGTGCAATCCATGGATCACACGCACAAGGCGTGTGATGACGGCATATCAGGTGATCATTTTGAAAACTATATTCATTAGCGTCCATTCGTGTTCATTCGTGGTTAAAATCCTTTATGCAGCCTGTTTCTTCATCGACTTCGTTCTGGCGGGAACGAACGGCATCGCCGCCACTTCCGCAGGGATATTCCGTCCCCTGACATTCACGAAAACCTTTTCACCAATATTTGCCTGCTTGCTTTCAATGTAGCCCTGCCCGATCGATTCCTTCAAGACGGGCGAGAAGCCGCCGCTGGTTAATTCCCCAATTTTTTTATCCTGCGAATCGCGAATCTCTGCCCCTTCGCGGGCTATGCCTTTGTCCATCAGCCTGATCCCGACGCGCTTGCGCGCCGGGCCGTTTTCCCGGTCATTCAGCACACGCGCCGCGCCGATAAAGCCCTTGTTTTCCTTGCCGATAACCCAGGAAAGATCGGCCTCGACGGGCGAAGTACCTTCATTAATGTCATGACCGTAAAGCGGATAACCCATTTCAAGCCGCAGCGAATCGCGGGCCGCAAGGCCAATCGGCTTAACCTCCGGATGATTGTTCAGCGCTTCCCAAACCTCAACAGCTTTATCCGCCGGAACGCTCAGCTCAAAACCATCCTCGCCGGTATAACCAAGGCGCGAGACGAATATCTTCGTGCCGTATGGTGTCCGCGCCTCCATCAGATGCATATAGGGAAGCTCATGCGCGTTGATCTCGAATGTTTCATGCAAAATGCGCTCGGCCCAGCCGCCCTGCAACGCCAGCAAGGCATGATCTTTCATATAAGTAATCTTCAATCCATCGGGAAGATTTTGGCGCATCCATTCGATGTCCTTTTCCTTGCAGCCCGCATTGATGACCGCAAAAAATTTATCCTCGGACAGGCGCGTTACGATAAGATCATCAATAATTCCGCCTTTTTCGTTGGTCAGAACCGTATATTGCGCCCGGCCCGGCTTTTTAGCCTGAAACGACGAGGGCGTCAGGCGCTCGAAAAACTGCGCCGCGCCAGCACCTTCGAGGGTCACCTGCCCCATGTGAGAGACATCGAACAGCCCCGTATGCTTGCGCACCCATTCATGTTCCTTGATAACGCCTTCGCCATAGTAAAGCGGCATGTCGTAACCGGCGAACGCGCCCATTTTTGCGCCCAAGGCCTTATGCGCCTCAAATAACGGTGTGGTTTTCAGCATAAGCAACCTGCAATAAAAGTTAAATGGAACCGGCCTGATCGATATCCATCAGGACCTGATTGACCTCTTTCATCCTGTCCAGAAGCGTATCGAGAACTTTCTTCATCAGGGGATGAGCGTCGCGCATTTGCTCATGGAGCATATCCGGCGTGATGACATAGGCGACAACATCCTCTACCGCCTTGACTGAAAGCGTATAGTGATCGAATCGCAGGATCGCCATTTCGCCGAAAATCTCGCCGGGGCCAAGAAGCGCCATCACCGGCGCCTCGTTCCCTTCATCGCGGTAAACCTTCGCCTTGCCCTGTTTGATGATATAGGCCGCATCGGCTTGCTGCCCGCGCACGACGATGCACTCGCCTTTGGCAAAGGATCTGGTTTCCGTGCTTTTTTCTAAAAACTCTTCGATTCTCATGATTCCCTATGACTCTGGACGGTAAATAACGCCCCTGTTACGGTCAAGGGGATTGGGATCAGGCTGAAATATTTGACACAGAAAAAGTTTTCACCTGCGTTTCAACGCCTAAAAGCCCGGTAACTTGCTCGTACGCCATGATAATGTCGTCCAGCATTTCCCTTTTTCTTTGAGCATCGCCATCAAATCCCTTCTCGGCAGCGAAACATTTATCCGACAAAGCCTGCGCCCCGAGATTGGCCGCAGAACCTTTAAGCTTGTGCGCGGCTTTTTTCCATTCCTCGTCGGCACCGTCGACGCAACGTTCCTTGAGAATAGCCAGCGTTTCTTCGGCATAGGTTACAAACATTTCGACAAGCTGGCGTTCTTCCTCCGGATCGCCATCGGTAAACATCCGCAGGCGGTCCCAGTCCAGAACATAAGCATCTGCCGAAGCGGAAATCGGCGTTTTTTCTGATTCTGACATTGATGGGACGACATCCCCCGGCTTGCCCGGCAGCCATTCGCCAAGAACCGCCTTGAGTTTTTCGACATCGACGGGCTTGCTGATATATTCGTTCATCCCGGCATCGAGGCATTTTTCGCGTGCGCCCTTCATGGCATCGGCCGTTACGGCGATAATGGTCACGTCACCAATCAGTTCTTCCCTTTCGCGGATAATCGTCGAGGCTTCAAACCCGTCTATTTCCGGCATCTGGCAATCCATGAAGATCAGGTCATACTTCTTCTTCTCCGCCATACCTATCGCATCTTTGCCGCAAATGGCTTCATCGACATCGGCGAAACCAAGCTTTTTGAGAACCTTGCGCATAAACAAAAGATTGATGGGGTGGTCGTCGACGACCATAATTTTTGCGCTCGTGTTTATGGGCACCTCACTGACAGAGGCTCTTGCAAGCACCTCGCTTTTCGCTGCGACTTCGACAGGGATTTCGACATAAAAAGTCGTTCCTTTGCCTTCGGCGCTTTCGACGCTGATAACGCCGCCCATCATTTCAACCAGCTCTTTCGTGATGGCAAGGCCAAGCCCCGTGCCGCCATATTTGCGCGCTGTGGAGACATCGGCCTGTATGAATTTTTCAAATATAACCTCGCGCTTGTCTTCGGGAATGCCGATACCCGTATCTTCGACACGGAGGAAAAGCACCGGATCGCCGGCCTTGTCGCGCGCGCTCGTGATATCTACCTTCACATAGCCGACATCGGTGAACTTGATCGCATTGCCGATCAGGTTGCTCATAATCTGTTGCAACCGTGCCGGATCGCCCATAAGACGTTCAGGTACGATCGGATTTATGGTACTCTCAAGAACAACGCCTTTGCGCGAAGCGATCGGCCGCAACAAATCAACCGTCTGGCGAACGGCGCGGCGCGTGTCGAAGGGAATGTTTTCAAGCGTCAATTCTCCGGCTTCAATTTTTGAAAGGTCGAGAATATCGTTCAAAAGAATAAGAAGATTACGCGCAGAGCTGTTAACCGCATCGGCAAGCTCTTTCTGCTCGCCAGTCATCTTCATCTCCATCAGCAATTCCGACAGGCCGATAATCCCGTTCATCGGCGTACGCAATTCGTGGCTCATATTGGCAAGGAAATCGCCCTTGGCACGGTTGGAAACCTCGGCGGCCTCGCGGTGGATTTGCATTTCCTTTTCAAACGCTTTGCGCTGCGTTACGTCGCGCTCGATAGCGGCAAAATGCGTAATATTTCCCTTTTCGTCTTTAACGGGAACGATGCTGATATCCAGCCAGTAGGCGATACCGTCTTTGGTGTAGTTCTGAAGTTCGCCTTTATAGGGTTTTCCCTTCTCCAGGGTATCGCGCAGATCGTTAAGAGAAAATCTGCTGGTACCCGCACCCTGCAATATTCTTGGCGTCTGGCCAATAAGCTCTTCCGCCTCATATCCGGAAAGTCTGGTTACGGCTTCGTTGACAAATATGATTTCCGGATTGTCGAGATCGGCCTTGGTTATAATCACGCCGTCTTTTGCATTGACGATCGCCGCCTCAAGAAGCCTTGCCTTTTCCTGCGCCTTCTTGATTTCCGTGATATTGTAGAAATAAGCGACAAGCGCCGCTTTTCCATTGACCACTACCGATGAAATCGTCTGGTGATACACTTGGTCCTGGTACGCCACCTCACGGGTTAAAGCCTGCTTTTTACCTGCATTTTTTTTGGCTTTTCCGATGAATTCCTCAAGTCCGGATAAAGCCTCATGCCCGAAAATTCTTTTCCTCAGATCAGGGAAAATACTCTCTGCTGCGGGATTGATAAAAAGAATGTCGCCCTCAAAAGTTACCTGGACAAGGGGGTTGGGGTTGTTAATCGGCAACTGAGCGATTTTTCTGATTTCCTCATGGGCATTCCGGGCACTGCGAATGTATTTGTATATCCTCAAACACATAAAAAAGATAATCGCAGCAACAATCAGTATCGATACCGGAACAAGAAGGCTGAGAAAATCGGCGCTCATTTGTTTACCCCGTATGATTGCGGATATAATGCAACAGGCTTTCCTTCACAAACGGCTTGGCGATAAAGCCGCTGGCTCCATCGTCCATCGCATTGGCGATATTGTCCAGATTATCGTTGCTCGAGAACATAACCACGCATGCACCCGGGTCATTGCGCAATATCCACTCCAGAACCGCATAACCGTTATTGTCGGGAAGGTTAATATCAAGAAACACGACATCCGGCTGATAAGAGCTATACATGGCAAAGGCCTGGTTGGCCGTGGGTGCGGTGGCAAACTGGCACTCATGCTTCAATGTGTTGCGCACCATCCACCGCGTTACCGGATCATCCTCGACCAGCAAAACCTTTGTATAATCCTGATGGTTCAAAATGGGCTTTTCCACACCGTCATCCATATCGCAGCGGCCCTCTGTACCCAGCGCAACCCCCTGCGAAACCGGCAACGAAAAGATATCGCCGCTTTTCTCCAGAATCATCCGGGCATAGGAAAATCCCTGCGCCGCAAGATCATAAATGCGGTAGCTGGATACGACCGCGCTCTCGGAATATACGAGCGCACAAATCTGCTGTCCGGCTTCTTCAAGGATGCTTCGCTCCGCCTTCTTGCAAAGAACGTGAATATGATTGTCGCCGCAGAAATAGACGCGTCCCTCTACCCCCCGCAAGAACGATTCAACGATCGATTTCGTCCAGAGCAGGCATTCCTGCTGCATGTCATCGTCGATGCCGGAAAACTCAACATGAAGGCAATGCCAACCTTGCCAGCTCAGCGGGTTGCGCCCGATTGAAGAGGCGACAGAGATCAGCTTGCGCTGGGCGTTAACGGACATGATTTCCATGTGTAGGCTCCTTTTTCAGCTTGGCTTGTATGAATGGGGATTTTTCGATGTACTTAAACATTTTTTCCTGCGTGAAGGGCTTTCCGACAAAGCCCTTGGCACCGAGTTCAACGGCGCGCATCACGTTTTCCCTGTCGCCGTTACCGCTGAACATCACAACATAAGCGCCGGGGTCGATTTTAAAAAGTTTCTCCAAAACCGTATGGCCGTCAAAATCCGGCAACCCTATATCAAGGAACAGAACATCGGGTGCCTTGTTGACGTAGTTCATCAAAGCGCCCTGCCCATCCGATGTCATGGCAACTTCGTATGATTTCTTTAGCGTATTGCCGACCAGTTTTTGCGTAAACGGGTCGTCCTCGACAACCATGATAACCGGCGCTTCGCGCATCTCCCGGCGCATGGCCAGTGAACTGATAAGGTCGCGATCGAGTTTCCCAAGCGCCTCTTCGCGGGTGACCTTTTCAACTTCCTCTTTTTTCTCCTGCTGCTTTTGATTTTTGAGAAGTTCGATATTCTCCAATTTTTTGTTGCACATGTCCCGCAACTTTGGCCAATCCACCCCGATTTCAAAAAGAGACGCCAGCCCCGTTAAAGGGGCTGGCGCAAGTTTGTGGGATAGGTGGGCTAAAAACTCCGCTGCGCGCTTGTTGGTCAGATGCCGCGTCAGCACAAAAATATCGTTGTCGTGGCACAGATAAAGCTGCGCCGTACTTTCTTCTAAAAAGGCACGAAGGCTGTCGAGCACATCCGCAAACCACTCTTCCTTGTCCTGCTCCAGTTGCGAAAATCTCAGGTGCAGGCAGCGGTGTGTTGGAAAACTTTCCCAGCAGGTTTTCAGTTCCTGCAACAGCGTCTTTTCCGTGTCTTTAGCTATAACCAGCATTTTTGCAATCCCTGCCAATTTTTATAAATTCGACTAAAATCCATTCGTTTGTGTTTTATGTAATTGCAACGGGTGTGCCAGAGCATATATTGTTGTTTTTCAATATGTTATATATGTTCAAAATTAATAATTCTCAAAATCAAACGTATAAAAATGAGAAACACCCTTTAAAATTCCAAAAATCGAACGCTTTATTAATCTTCCCATGTTATAAATAAAGCATGAGCCAACCCGTCCTGATCGTGGAAGACGACCCCCTGCAGCGCCAGATGCTGGCAACGCTGCTTAGGCGTAAACTCGACTTCGGTTCTCTGGAGGCCGAAAACGGGCGCAAGGCTCTCGAAATTCTGGCCACCGATCTCGCCAGTGCCGTACGGCTTATTATCCTCGATCTCGACATGCCAATTATGGGCGGCATGGAGACGCTCGAAATTTTGCGCCAGAAACACCCGTCTATTCCCGTCATTATGCTGACCGGGAACAAGGACATTGAACCCGCCGTACAGGCAATGAAGCTGGGTGCTGTCGATTTTCTTACCAAACCTTATGAGGGCGAGCGCATGATGGTGACCGTCAGGAACGCGCTGCGCCTGAGCATCTTGTCTAAGGAAGTTTCTCGCCTGAAAAGCGAAAAAGAAGGCACCTTCACCTTTGAAAATCTTATCGGACATGACGGCGGGCTTTTGCCTGTCGTCAATATCGGGCGCAAAGCAGCGGCGTCAGACATCCCCGTACTAATTGGCGGTGAAACGGGAACAGGTAAAGAAGTTTTCGCGCGCGCCATTCACGGCGAAAGCGCCCGTGCCGGAAAACCATTCATTGCCGTCAACTGCGGCGCGCTCCCGTCCCAGCTTGTCGAAAGCATTCTTTTCGGTCACGAAAAAGGAGCCTTCACAGGCGCGACGGAAAAAGCTATCGGCAAATTCCGCGAAGCCGAAGGCGGAACGATTTTTCTCGACGAAATCGGCGAACTTCCGCTGGATTCCCAAGTAAAACTTTTGCGCGTTCTTCAACAAAAAGAGGTTGAACCTGTCGGCGCAAACAAACCCGTTCCTGTAAATATTCGTATCATTTCCGCCACAAACCGCGACTTGCAAAAAGAAGTTACAGGTGGAAAATTCAGAGAGGACTTGTTCTTTCGTCTAAATGTCCTGCAAATTATTTTGCCGCCGCTACGCGAACGGCGCGAGGATATACCCGAATTGTCGCGTCACTTTATCGAACGGTTTTGCATTGATACGGGCGCCATACCCAAAACCGTCTCCAGAGCGCTTGAGGAAAAACTCATTCGCTTTGAGTGGCCGGGAAATGTGCGCCAGCTCGAAAACGCAATGAGCCGCGCGATGGTCGTCAGCGAAAGCAATGTTCTTGATGTTGATGATTTTTCTGCGCTCTTATTGGGCGCAACTGCGGGGCAAAAAGAAACTTCCTCCGACGGCACCGGAAAACCACAACACATTCGCGTCATTTCACCTGACGGGCACTTCAAGACTGCCGAAGAAATCGAACGTGAGGCCATGGACATCGCCCTTGAGCATTTCCAAGGCAATATTACTCAGGCCGCCAAAGCACTCGGCATGGCGAAATCGACTTTTTACAAAAAAAACTCCGATAGAACGTAAAAACAGGCTTGACTCCGTTTCCTATGTGTCTATAACTCTGGACCTATGGACATACAAGACGCGCTTATAGCCTTTGACGCCCTTTCGCAGGAAACGCGCCTCAAAGCCTTTCGCTTGCTGGTCAAGCAGGGAACCCAGGGCGTTCCGGCAGGAATCCTGAGCGAAAAGCTGGGAATCCCCCATAACACGCTTTCCTTTCATCTCTCGCACATGAGCAATGCCGGACTTGTCGTATCGCGGCGCGAAGGACGCTCGATTATTTATACGGCCGATTTTGCAGCCGTTCAGGATTTGATTCGCTTTATTGCCGAAGACTGCTGCGCGGGTGAATTTGCCCAGATCAGTCAAAGTAAGAAAAACAACTGCACGCTTATCGAACTTTCGGATGTATCGGCATGCAGCGGAGGAAAATGCGGCGGAAATTCGTAATAAAGGGCGGCTGGTGCCGCTTTTTTTATAACCATTAAAACTTTAACAAAGGAGACCTAACCATGAAAAAGACCCTTCTGACAGCAACAGCCCTGATGACCATCGGCCTGACCTCGCAGGCTTTCGCCGGAGAGCAGATCAAGATTGTCGGCTCATCGACCGTATACCCCTTCGTAACGGCGGTCGCCGAAGAGTTCGGCAAGAGCGGCTCTTTTAGCACACCCATCGTCGAAGCGACGGGTACCGGCGGCGGATTCAAGCTCTTCTGCGCCGGGGCAGACGATTCGTCGCCTGACTTCTCCAATGCCTCGCGCCCCATCAAGGACAGCGAAACCAAGCTTTGCGCAGAAAACGGCGTCAAGGACATCACCGAAATCAAAATAGGTTTTGACGGCATCGTCCTTGCCAATGCGACTGGCGCAAACCGCTATGGCCTGACGAAGAATCAGATTTTCCTGGCTCTGGCTAAGCAAATTCCTTCCGGCGGCAAACTGATCGACAACCCACACAAGAACTGGAGCGATATCGATCCCTCATTGCCCAATGTAAAAATCGAAGTCTACGGTCCACCCTCGACATCCGGCACCCGCGATGCGTTTGTTGAACTGGTCATGGAACCCTCCTGCACCGAACTGCCGGAATTCAAGGCAGCCTTCGCCGACAGCGACGCCCGTAAAAAGGCATGCCATATCCTGCGCGAGGACGGCCACTACATCGAAGCCGGCGAAAACGATAACCTAATCGTGCAGAAACTCCAGGCCAATGCGCAAGCACTTGGCATTTTCGGTTACAGTTTCATGGAACAGAATACGGATGTCGTTCAGGGAAGTTTGATCGAAGGAAAAGAACCGACCTTTGAAAACATAGCTTCGGGTGCCTACGGCATATCCCGTTCGCTCTATGTCTACCTGAAGAATGCGCATATCGGCAAAACACCAGGAATCCTCGAATTTGCGAAGGAGCTGGTCGACGGCGAAACCGCAGGCGAATTCGGTTACCTGACGGAAAAGGGGCTTATCCCCCTACCCGCAACAGAACTCGAATCCATGCAAGCCCGCGTCAGCGCCTTAACGGAATCTGCAGCGAAGTAGTCAATAAATCGCACAACTGGAAAGGAAATCACCATGACGATAAGAAAATCCCTTCTTCTATCAAGCGCCCTGCTGGTAGCGGGTTTTGCGGCACCGGCCTCGGCAGAGCAGATGACGATGGAGCAAATGCAAAAGGAACTGATGAAACTCTCGCAGCAGGTCCAGACGCTCGGCTCCAAAGTCGATCAGCAAAACCAGATCATCCAGCAACAGGATGCCAAAATCGCCGAGCAGAATGCTCAGCTTGAAGCACAGGGGAAAGAGCAGGCGGAAGTCGCTCAAACCCTGTCCAGCATCAAGCCTGCGGCGGGCAGCACGGGAAGTGATGTAAAAATCACCATGAACCCGATGCCAAAATTCGAATCGTCTGACGGAAAATACTCCTTCCAGCCTTTCGGTCGCGTTCATCTTGATGCCACACATTTCGATGATGACAGGAAAGATCACGCCAGCAATATGAACTTCCGCCGCGCACGTCTTGGCGTGAAGGGAAATCTCGGCGAGGACTTCAAGTACAAGTCGGAATTTGAATTCGGCGAGGAAGAAGTCAACTTCAAAGATGTTTACCTGACCTATACCGGGCTTGATCCTGCCGAAATAATCCTCGGCAATCAAAAGCCTGCCTTGGGTCTTGAGCAAAACACCAGTTCTAACTACATCCAACTCATGGAACTTTCTCCGGCGACAAATGCGTTCACACGCGATGAAATCATCGGTGCCAACGTGACAACGGGCGGCGACAACTGGTCGCTTGCAGGCGGTGCCTTCAACGAAGATGCCGGGAACGACGATACGGGCGAGGATGAAGATCTCTCCTTCGATGCGCGCGGCTCAGTCAATCTTCTAGGGCTTGCGGGCGATGATAGCGGTAACGTGCTGCATCTCGGCGCGGGCGCAAGTATGCGTTATCCGACCGGAACCGTACGCTTCAGTGCAAAACCTGCTGGCGATGGCGACAGGGTTGTGGACACAGGTTCCCTCTCATCCGTCGATAGCGTGAATGTTTACGGTCTTGAAGCTGCCGGAATATTCGGCCCGGTCAGCGTTCAGGGCGAATATTTCAAGGCCGATGTCAACCGGGACGATGGATCGGATGACGCAGGGTTCGACGGCTACTACGCTCAGGCCGGATGGTTCGTGACCGGGGAACAGCGCCCCTATAAGGGGAAAACGGGCAACTTCGACCGTGTAAAACCCAAAAGCCCGTTCAGCCTGAAAGATGGCGGCACGGGAGCTGTTGAGCTGGTCGTGGGCTACTCCAATGTCGACCTCAACGATGCCGGAGCAGGCATCACCGGAGGCGAATTATCGGAAACCAGCGCCGGTATTAACTGGCACCTGACCGACAATATACGCCTGATGGGCAATGTGGTTGCCGTTAATACCGACAATGAAGGCGTGGTGGCCAACGACGACCCCACAGTTTACAACGCCCGGGCGCAGTGGGATTTCTAAGCCACCGAGGTTATTTTACAGATTAAATAAATTTAAAAAGGCCGCTTTACTTTAAGCGGCCTTTTCTTATAAGAGTACAAACCAAATTAATTGAAAGCTGCATGGCAAGATTTGAGAACATGATCAGGACGGGCCTTCTGGCTTGTACGATGCTTTCGGTCCTTGTGACGGCCCTTATCATTCTTTCCGTTTTTTCCGAAACGTTCCGTTTTTTCTCGCATGTTTCATTTCTGGACTTCTTCTTCGGCACGCACTGGAGTCCGCAATCCGCCACAAATGATGGCGGAAGCAATGTCTTTGGTGCCGTTCCGGTTTTTATGGGCACCTTCCTTGTTACCCTGATTGCCATGATGGTGGCGGCGCCGCTGGGCCTTTATGCAGCAATCTATCTTTCGGTGTATGCAAGCACAGGCTTTCGGAATTGGGCCAAGCCGCTTTTAGAGATTCTGGCTGGCGTTCCTTCCGTGGTTTACGGGTATTTTGCCGTGATCGCCGTAGCACCTATGCTGCGTGCCGCGGGTGAAATGATCGGGATTTCAATTGCTTCTGAAAGCGCCCTTACTGCCGGGATCGTTATGGGTATCATGATTACGCCCAATGTCATGTCGCTGTCCGAGGACGTCATCAGCTCTGTGCCTAAATCCCTAAGTTTCGGCTCGCTGGCTATCGGGGCAACGCAGTCGGAAACCGTCAGGAACGTCATCCTGCCTGCCGCCCTGCCCGGCATCGTCAGCGCGATTCTTCTGGGCATTTCCCGGGGCATCGGCGAAACCATGGTGGTGGTGATGGCGGCCGGTATGGCGGCCAACCTGACCCTCAACCCGCTGGAATCGGTTACCACGGCAACCGTCCAGATCGTCACGCTTTTGGTGGGTGACCACGAGTTCGACAGCAACAAGACGCTGGCCGCCTTTGCGCTCGGGTTTTCCCTGTTTTTCATGACTTTGGCCCTGAACATTATCGCGCTGATTATCGTAAAGAGGTATAGGGAGCGCTATGATTAATTTTTTCCGCAGACGCACGCGCATTGCCGTAAACCGGGCCATTAAAAAGAAAAACCCGTTCATCATCTATACGGCCCAAAACAACGACCCCGCACACCGCTGGGTGCATAAAAGAAAGGCCAGAGAACGCCGTTTCCGCCGGACCGGATTTGCTGCTATTTTCCTCGCCTCTCTTTTCCTTGCCAGCCTGATCTGGAACATCGCCGCCAGCGGCCGCTCGGCCTTCACCGAAGCGCAGGTCCGCCTGCCAGTCACGTTCGATGCAAAATTGGTTGAGGATGGCGACTACAGAAAAATGATCCAGAATTCCCTTATGGAGCTTTTCCCCGGCGTGGAAGATTCCCAAGAAAAAAGAGCGCTCTTTGGTCTGGTCAGCCGCAATGCACCCTACACATTGAAAAGAATTGCCGAGAGCTACCCTGAACTTGTCGGCACGCGGCGCGATATCTGGGTTCCCGCCGCCAGCACCGTCAGCGTCTTTTACAAACAGCATATGTACCAGCAATCCATTCGCGGCGGCAAAGTGACGAAAGAGCACGCCGCCTGGGTTACCGAACTGGCGCGGGCAAAGAAAATGCGCCTCAAATTCAACATGGCCTTCCTTAACAATGGCGACTCCCGCGAGGCCGAACTGGCGGGTGTACGAACCGCCGTTATCGGCTCGTTCATGACCATTCTGGTCTGCATTGCCTTTTCTTTTCCGCTGGGTGTGGCGACGGCGATATACCTTGAGGAATTTGCGCCCAAAAACTGGATCAAGGATTTTATCGAGATCAACATCAACAACCTCGCCGCCGTGCCGTCGATTATCTTCGGTCTTCTTGGCCTGTCCATATACCTGAACCTTTTTGGGCTGCCGCGATCTTCGCCGCTGGTCGGCGGGCTTACGCTGGCGCTGCTTATCCTGCCCACCATCGTCATCGCCACGCGCAATGCGCTTGAGGCCGTTCCCCGCTCGATCCGCTATGCCGCCGCCGCTCTCGGCGCAACACCGACGCAGGTTGTGTTCCACCATACCCTTATATATGCGCTGCCGGGCATTATGACCGGGGTTATCCTGGGCGTTGCGCGGGCATTCGGGGAAACGGCACCGCTTCTGATGATCGGCATGGTCGCTTTCGTGGCCGACATCCCGAAAAAATTTACGGACCCGGCAACGACCCTGCCGGTGCAGGTTTATCTGTGGGCCAGCAACCCCGAGCTTGGCTTTGTCGAGAAAACGGCCGCCGCCATCATGGTGCTGCTAGCCTTTATGGTGTTAATCAATCTGCTGGCGATCTTTATCCGTCGCCGGTTTGAAATCAAATGGTGAAAAACATGAGTCTTTTGAAAAAGAAAACCACCCCCGAAACCCAAGGCGACATCCGCATGTCGACGCAGGACCTCAGTGTCTTTTACGGCAACAGCCAGGCCCTGCACGAGGTCAACCTCGACATCCACAACAACAAGGTGACCGCGCTGATCGGGCCTTCGGGATGCGGGAAATCAACCTTTATCCGCTGCCTGAACCGCATGAACGATTACGTTGAAAACTGCCGCGTGACCGGCAAGGTGCGGCTTGACGGGTTTAACATCTACAAAGACGGCATCGATACGATTTTGCTGCGGCAAAAAATCGGCATGGTGTTCCAAAAACCAAACCCCTTTCCAAAGTCGATCTATGAGAACGTCGCCTACGGACCGAAAATCCACCGCCTGACCAAAAGCAAAGGCGAACTTGATGCGCTGGTGGAAAAAACCCTGACACGGGTCGGCCTGTGGAACGAGGTCGCAGACCGTCTGGGCGAACCCGGAACATCGCTTTCCGGCGGCCAGCAGCAGCGCCTGTGTATTGCCCGCGCCATCGCCACCGAGCCGGAAGTGATCCTGATGGACGAACCCTGTTCGGCGCTCGACCCGATCGCCACAGCATTGATTGAGGAACTAATCGCCGACCTGCGGAAAAAATTCACCATCGTCATCATCACGCACTCGATGCAGCAGGCCGAGCGCGTGTCCGATTACACCGCCTTTTTCCACCTTGGGCATATTATTGAATCCGGCCATACGGAGCAGATTTTCAACGATCCGGCGCACCAGCAAACCAAGGATTATATTGGCGGTAAGTTCGGGTAATATTTTACCTTAAGAGGTAATAATAACCCCAGCCGCTTCGAGGAAGTCTTCATTGGTCAAGCCGGTCACGCTGTTTAACGTTGCCACGACCGTTGTCGCACCGAAGGTACCGGAACCAGTCGTATCCACCCTGATTTCGGAGTTGGCACCGACGGTCGTAATCTGAACGAAGTTGGTAATGAGTTCGGTCACCGGGTCATAGCCGGTCAGAAGATCGGAAAGATCTATCTTGTCCATCTGCACGTTAAAGCCCACAACTGTGTCCGTATTGGCCGCGCCTGTGTTGCTGAACTCGAATATATCAACGCCTGAACTGCCATTCAGCGTGTCATTGTCTATGCCGCCCGCCAGCCTTGTCGCAGTCGGCGCCGTCATGGAATAAGACACAACCACAAGACCGCTACCACCCGCTGTACCGTTGCTATCGTTGGGACCCGCCGTACCGCCAACACCCACGCCGCTAATATACAGCGCATCGGATTGCGACGGCGTAGCGCCTGTTGCACCTGTATTGGTTGTGCCTGTTGCCGAGCCGCTGATGTAATCAGAGCCGCCGCCGCCGCCCGCGCCGGATGTATCCGCAGCATTGCTTGCCGTTCCACCGCCGCCGCCATAATAGCCTGCACCGCCGCCGCCACCACCAGCGCGACCAACTGCCGTTGAAGCCAATCCACCATCACCACCGCCATTGGTGCCGCCTGCACCAACACCCGTTCCTGCCGGATTTATCGGATCGCCGCCATCACCGCCATCCAAAGCAGCGCCATCGGTACCAGCAACCGTTTGCGCATTATTGCCTGTGCCAGTCGTCCCACCCGCAAGCTGGGTACCACCCTGGCCCGCGCCAACCGTACCGCCGCCAGCGCCGCCCGCCGAACCTGTTGCGGCACCCGCCGCGCCGCCAGCGCCGCCATTGGGAGCAGCGGCTGTATTATCACCGCCACCGCCACCACCGCCACCAGCCGCAAGAAACAACGTGTTAGCTTGGCTAATACTGGTATCGAAGACACCGGAATAACCGCCGCCACCACCGCCTGTTCCATCGGTATTTCCACCTGCAAGAGCCGCCAAACCGGCACCGCCGCCGCCGGCTACAGCGATGGCAAGAGTTGCACCACTCGAAACAGTAATATTGCCTTTGACAAAGCCGCCGCCACCGCCAGCGCCACCTGTGTTATTGTCTCCACCACCACCGCCACCGCCGCCGCCGCCCCAGGCAACGACCGAGATACTCGTGATGCTGCTATCCAGCGTAATTGAATCCGTCCCCGCCGTGGTAAACCAGTGACGGATCGTGCCGTCAAGGCCGATAATGGCCTCGGCATTGGCGCTCAAAATCGTGCTGATCGCCGACGATATGGTCGAGCCTGAATTGATGGTGTCATCGTTGGCACCGCCAGTCAGCACATCGGCACCATCGCCGCCGTTAATCGTATCGTTGCCGGACCCGCCGGTAAGCGTGTCGGCAAATGAACTTCCCGTGATCGTCAGGTTTTCCGTCTGGTTGGTCAGGTTAATCGTCACGCCCGCCGCAGCCGTTGATGCCGAAACGACCTCAAGATTTGTTACCGAACCGTTCGCCAGCGTATTCAGGTCTGTCGATGTCGATGTCAGATTCAGCGTATCCGTGCCGCCGCCAAGATTGATCGTACCAGAGCCGAATATAATGGCGTTTAGCTGTGCACCGGTCATGGTCACGCTGTCGTTGCCGCCCGTTCCGGTCAGGAAGCCATCTGTGATGCTGGTCATCGTCGGTGTGCCGAGGGCGGAAATATCACCACTGGCTACGACATTCATCGTATCGTTACCGCCGGACATGTCTATGGTCGAAAGGGAAGCCCATTGCGTCGCGGTCAGGGTTATCGTATCGCCACCACCGCCGCCCAATATGGTTTCGACCGTCGCAAGAGTTCCAACCGAGAAATCAATATTTCCGCCCACCGTCGTCATGATGATCGTATCTGTGCCGGTGCCCCCCGTGATCGACTCGCCTGCGTCGAAACTTCCGTTGGCAACGTTAATCGTGTCGTCGCCCGCGCCTGCATCGATCGTGTCGGCCGACACAGTGCCAGTGATCGTGTCGTTGAATCCGCCGCCGATAATCGTAAGACTTTCCGCCTGATTGACGAGAGACAGAGTTACGCCCGCCGTCGCTGCACTCGCCGAAATAATTTCCGTGTTGAACATAGACCCGTCCGCCAGCGCGTTCAGGTCCGTGGATGTCGATGTAATTATGAGCGTATCGGTCGCCCCCGCGCCGAGATTGATGGTGCCCGCACCGATCAGAATGGCATTGAGCTGCGCTCCGGTCATGGTCACGGTATCATTCGCGCCCGTGCCGGTCAGGTTCCCGGTATCGACGTTGCTTACGGTCGGCGTACCGAGTGCCGAAATATCGCCACTGGCCGTAACATTCAAAATATCGGTGCCGCTGACAAGGTTAATGGTCGTGAAACCTGCCCATTGTGTGGCCGTCATCGTTACCGTGTCGTTTCCGGCAAATCCGGTCAGCGTTTCAACCGTTGCAAGCGTCCCGGTCGAAAAATCAACCGTCGTCGCGTTGGTGAACACGATAGCATCCGTCCCGCCACCGCCCGTAATCGATTCACCAGACGCAAAATGCCCGTTGGCAAGGTTAATCGTGTCGTTGCTGGCGCCGCCGTCAATCGTATCGGCACCCGTGCCGCCGGTGATGGTGTCACCAAAGCCGCCACCTGTAACCGTAAAGGCTTCGGTCTGGCCGGAAAGGGTAATCGTAACCCCCGCTCCGGCTCCCGCCGCTGAAATTTCCTCAAGACCCTGAATGCTCGCATCCGTCGCGCCCAGCGTATTCAAATCCGCCGAAGTCGATGTCAGGTTCAGGATGTCGGTTCCGCCATTGAAATTGATTGTACCCGTGCCGCTTATGATCGAATCAAGCTGCGCGCCCGTTATCGTCAGATCATCGTCGCCCGTACTGCCGGTCAGGCTGCCGTTTTCAACGTTGCTTACGGTCGGGAAGCTCAACGCGGTAACATCGATCGTTCCAATAACCTGAACCGTTAGGGTATCGGTGCCGCCCTGAAGATTGATCGTCGAGAAATTCAGGTATTGCGTCGCAGAAATGGTAACATTGTCGTTTCCGGTGCTTCCTGTCAGCGTCTCAACCGTATTGATCGTTCCTGTCGTAAAGTCAACCGTCGTCGCGTTGGTGAGAACGATTGCATCGGTACCGTTGCCGCCCGTGATCGATTCACCTGCCGCGAAATTCCCGTTCGCCAGATTGATCGTATCGTCATTGTCCCCGCCATCAATGATATCGGCCCCGGTGCCACCCGTAATCGTGTCGTTGCCCGCACCGCCGTTAATCGTATCATTGCCCGATCCCGTCGTCAGCGTGTCCGCAAACCCGCTGCCCGTAACCGTAAACCCTTCCGTCTGGCTCGACAGAGTGATGGTAACGCCTGCCGCAGCCGTCGCCGCCGACACGTTCTCAAGCGCCTGAATGCTAGCATCTGTCGCGCCGAGCGTGTTGAAGTCCGCCGAAGTCGACGTTAAGTTCAACGTATCCGTACCACCAGCAAAATTCACAGTCCCTGTGCCGATAATAATCGCATCAAGCTGCGCGCCCGTGATGGTCAGATCATCCGCGCCCGTGCTGCCGGTTAAATTCGAAACCTCGACGTTGCTTACTGTTGGGAAGCTCGAAGCCGTAACGTCAACAGTTCCGATTGCCTGAACATTCAAGGTATCGGTGCCGCCCTGAAGGTTAATAGTCGAAAAACCAACAAACTGTGTCGCGGATACGGTTACGGTGTCGTTGCCCGTACTGCCCGTCAGAGTCTCAACCGTATTGATCGTTCCTGTCGTAAAATCTACCGTCGTCGCGTTGGTGAGAACGATTGTATCGGTATTGGCGCCGCCCGTGATCGATTCACCCGAAGCAAAATCGCCGTTTGCCAGATTGATTGTATCGTCATTCGCACCGCCGTCGATCGTATCGGCTCCGGTGCCGCCCGTAATAATATCGTTGCCCGCACCGCCATTGATGGTGTCATTACCGGAACCGCCCGTGATCGTATCAACAAAACCGCTGCCCGTGACGGTAAACCCTTCCGTCTGGCCGGACAGCGTAATCGTCACGCCCGCTGCCGCTGTCGAGGCCGATATAATTTCCAGGTTGGTAATGGACGCATCGTTCAATGCGTTCAGATCAGTGCTGGTGGAAGTCAAATTCAGTGTATCGCTGGCACCGCCACCAAGGTTGATCGTGCCTGTTCCAATCAAAATGGCATTGAGCTGCGCACCGGTCATGGTCGCGCTGTCGTTGCCGCCCGTACCCGTTAAATTTCCTGTTTCGACGTTTGAAACTGTGGGTGTGCCGGACGCCGAAATATCGCCCGTAGCCAACACGTTTAAAACATCCGCTGCACCGGCACCCAGGTTTATCGTCGTAAATCCAGCCCATTGCAAATCCGACATCGTAACTGTGTCGTTGCTGCCGCTTCCCGTAAGCGTTTCAACCGTGGCAATCGTACCCGTGGTAAAATCGACCGTCGTCGCGTTGGTCAGAACGATCGCATCTGTGTTCGCGCCGCCTGTGATCGATTCACCCGCTGCAAAGTCGCCATTCGCCAGATTGATCGTGTCGTCGTTCGCACCGCCATCGATCGTGTCGGCCCCGGTGCCGCCCGTAATAATATCGTTGCCCGCACCGCCATTGATGGTGTCATTACCGGAACCGCCCGTGATCGT
>DIHF01000065.1 GCA_002420015.1 Micavibrio sp. UBA5703 | reverse complement strand
GATTCGGAGGGGAACAGAACCGTGCGCGCCATCCCAAGCACGGGAAGGTAGTAATTGAATCCCTTCTCGATACCGACGACTTCGGAAGACAAAATATCTCCCTTTCGCCAGACGGCCAGGATAAGATCGTAGGATTCTTCATCTTCGGGATTTTCAGACGCAAAAAGACCCGCTGCAGGCGCTTCATTTTCACCTGTCAGGGATGCGTCAAGGGGTTCGGATACCTCGCCCGCTTCAGGGGAAACATCCGCTATAGCCGAACTCGAGGGTCCGGATACTTCGCCCTCTTCAGGCAAACCATCCGTTATGGTCGAACTCAAGGGTTCGGTGACTTTCCGAGAAGCCACCGGGTCGGCAATACGCGAGGGACCGTACACAAGACCTTTTGTGCCCGTCTTTGCCGCCTGCACCGTAGATTCTTCGGCGACCGAAGCTGAAACTGCATAAAAATCCGCAAAGACCGCAATAGCGATCAGAGCGCAAAATATGCGCTTCAGAATTTTCCCATAGTGATGTGCGCCCATGAAACAGAGCAGAGAGTAGTGTTAGAATAGCCCACCCGAATCATAACACGCACTAGTAGATAAGACTCGCCTTGAATAGAGGGAGAATCTCTTATCCACAGTGTTTTTGCTGCTTATTGAACAGACTTACCCCCACGCGCCGCATGACTACCACAACCCAACATTGCACCAATAAAAAAGCCCCCGAAGGGGCTTTCCTGGTTTGAACTCCATATATTTTTGGAGATGTCGCTTACCGCGTTACGTTCACTTCTGTAATCATCTTGTTTGGATATTCAAAATCATCGGTTCCGAGCAACCGCAGCTTCAAGCTGCTGCAACTGCCATAGGCAAAATCCTTGGGTATAAGGATACTATCCTCCAGAGACTTTGCCTCGGCATATAACTTGATCGTCTGCAAGGTCGCTGTCTGCGCATCGTTACAGACAAGTTCAGGCTTGATATAAAGGCTGCGGGTGCTTTCATTCCCGATCGCAACACGAATTGCCGCACCCTTGTCTATTTGTGTCAACGATGCACTTTTCAAGTTTACGCCCACACTGGTGGCGCCCTGCCTGACAAAAACGGGAATCGATACATTGGCTCGAACCATCAGTGTCCCGCTGACCGTATTGCCGTTTGCCTCCTGTACGATCTGATCTTCATCGACGCGTTCCGTCTTGATGAGAAAATGCGAGTGATACTCCCCTTCCGCCAGATCGGCAGGCCTTTTGACAAGGAATCTTATCTTCTGATGTTCGCCCGGCTTTAGAATAACCTGACGTGGAGAGAACTGAATTATATCGCCCAGAGGTTTATAACCGGGACTCACCTCCCCTTCCTTGAGAAGAACAACTTCCGGACCATTGGGGTTTTGTGCACGCTGCTCCCATTCAAACCGGTAGGCCAGAGTCTGATCGGTGCCGTTTTGAATCGTAAGTTTCGCGGCACGCTCCTTATCTTCGATCATCACCCTTTTGGGCGAAATAAACGTCGCCCATGCCTGCATCGCGGGAAGCACAACAAGAACCCCAAAGAAAATAAAAAATATCCAACTGCGTTGTTTCATAGTGTCCTTCCTCTTTAATTATTTACTGTAAATTCGCGTCGATAGTGATCTGGCCCGTATAGGTTCCGATGGCCTGGGACGTGCTGAAATTCAGCCTGCCCCCGATATCCAGCGTTACGGTATTGGATACTTGCGTTGGCGTAAAGGTGAATGTCGCCGCCGGCGTTGCGGCTGTGGAATGATCCATCCTCAAGGTGTTTACTTGCGCCTTCTGCCCGCCGGCATTAATGAAAATCGAGGGCGTGGCAAATTTTACAACCACGTTGCGGGTCACAGGCGCGCCGCCGGTTGACAGAACGCATTTACCCCCTTGCGGCGGCGTCGTCGTCACACGGCATCCATTTGTAGAGCCTATCGAGCCGTCGGGGTTTACGGTTATAAATCCATTTCCGCAAGCATCATGCTCCCCAACATAAAGCCTCTGGGTACAACTGATCTGTATCTGCGCCCAGGCCGGAACATGGCAGGAAAAATTGAGGGCAAAAGCCGAAATGGCGACAAGCGTGGCTCTGCGTTCACTCATAATCCCGAATGCCCCTTATTCTGTTACAAACAGCGCAATATTGCTTTTGCCACATTGCCAGCCAATAATAAGCATCTTTAATATGATTCTGCATTCAAGAAAAGAGGCTGCGCGTTACTCATGGCGATCGTTGAAACCGACAATCCGGAACTCAGAAAAGAACTTCTAGCGCTCGAAAAATTGATTGAGCAAGGCGGCGGCGGCATACATTCGAAGGTCGTCATTTGCGACCAGGGCGGTGGCCTGAGCATAAAAACCACCGAGCCGATGGAAAGGGGCAAGGAAATCATCCGTCTTTCCCGCGACACCCTTTTGCCATCGGACAAGTATAACGTCCTCGTAAAAAAGGATGAATTCCGTCTCGAAATCCCTAAAAACAGCAGTCTTTCCAGTTTGCAACGGCAACTCGCGGAAACGATGATCACGCTTTACAATCTGACCAGCAAGGTAAAGCTGCACAAAGAGCTTTCCTTTTCTTTGTCCTTGCAACCATACCCCGAACTTATCGAAAAAATTCAGGAAGGCAGGATGTTCGGCAAAAACTTGCTGAACTGGAGCGATAGGCTGCAAAAAGGAATGGAAGAAGACGAATTCAACGAATTTGTTAGCGACAGTTTTCTGAAAACACGTTATCTGGGGTATGGAGATTACCTGCGCACCAGCGACGTCAGCACTTTAATGCCACTCATCGACTTTCTCAACCACCACTGGCAGGGTGCGGCCTTCCATGTCGGAATAGGTGTCCGAAAAGGCGATCTGGCCGTCACCGCAAATCAGGTCGTTGACGGCAGCACGGAATGTTACGCTTTCTACGGCCCGATGGATGCGCTGGATACATTGCTGCGTTATGATTTTATTGATGAATACGCGCCTGTGGTGCGCTCTGTCCCAATCGTTTTGGAAGTTGATGGATACGGCGCGGTTAAAGTCAATTCGACACCCGGCATAATGAACCAAAAAAAGCTAGGTAAGCAGATCGCCGACCTGAATCGCTTTATCCCGACACTTACACTTCGTAAGGACAAGCAGTTTTTGGGAGTCTCACATCTTCTGATCCCTACCGACGGCTCCCCCAAGGCGTTACGTCGGGTGCTTTATATTATTCTGGCGAACATGACGGGGGAGCCTGAGATGGACAAGGATTTCTATGAGCCGTGGATACGGCGGGCGGAAGCCAAAATTTTGGAAGTAAATAATACCTTCTATCGCGGGCTTCTTGAACTAACCGAGAAGATTGCTCGGGAAAAAGGAACCGGACCGGGGCTTGATCGTGTGAACCAGATGGCACGTGTGCAGCTTAGAAAGCTGGAACAATACCTGCCGATGGATGTCTACGCTGAGAAACTGAACGAGCAAAAGGCAGCGCAAGCAAAAAAGACCGCCGGAGCTGCGGTTCATTGATTCGTATAGGCGTTTAAATCAATCAGAAAGACACCAATACAAAACGTCTTGTTTCAAACAAAAAACCCCGGCCAAAGCCGGGGTTTTTATAATTCTGTACTGCCTTAGGCCTTATTAGTAAGCGGCCGTCAGCGTGATCTGTTGCGTGAACGCACCCAGAGGCTGGGTAGCACCCCACGTAACGACCGCGCCGACCTTGATCGGACCGTTTTTCGTGGTGATGTCGTATCCTGCCTTCTTGGCTGTCGTACCGCCGCCCGACGTTAATGTCGTCGCAGCAGCGCCAACGCCGCCAAGGATGATCGACTTCAGCTTCATCGTACCGACAGGACCGCCGCCGCCGCCCGTCGCCGCCAGAGTGAGAGGACCAAGCCCCGCCACCGTGAAATTGACGTTCGGAACCGTGCTGACCGCCGTGAAAGCGAACGAACCGGCCTGCGGCGCACCGCCGACCTTCGCAGCCTTCGACACCGCCAGAACGCCGGCCGTGCTGATCGTGGCCTTGCCGTTCGGGGCCGTTGCGGCGTTCGAGCCGAACTGGGCGTTAACGCCCGCGCCCAGCTTAACGCCCGTAATAAAGCTACCAGTGACGCTGATCTTGGCAGAAGCAGCATGAGCGCTGCTGATCAACGGCTGCGGCACGAAACCGCTAAGCGCGACAACGGCTGCACCTGCAACTGCCGCCGCTTTTGTTTTAACATGGGATTTCCTGTGTGACATTTTCTAAGCTCCTTAACTTTCCTAGTTTGTATTTTGAATGAACTCAGTATAGGAAGCGCAAAAATCCTTTTACGCTTTTGTATATTCGCAAACCTTCTGGTTGCACGGTATCATAAAAAAAGACCCTTGAGAAGCCACCCTCGTTAGAAATCAAACGGACAAAGTGAACTCTTACGCTTCAACAAAAATGCATTAACCGTAAGATTCTATATTAAAGCATTTCGGTTAAAATACCGTTTAAGCTATATGGCAAGTGTACAATGTCACATTCCCACATTTCTTATATTTACTAGGGCAGCGTATGCCCATATCATTCGATTCTTCAAGACAAAAAATATCTTTTGTACATTTTATCCCGGAGAGTCCCCATGGCCACAGCAAAGGCAAAAAAATCGAAAACGACAGCAGCACCTTCATCACAGGAAGATCAACCGAAGGTTACGCTTGATGAAGCGCTGCGCCTTGCCCAGGGCCACCACCAGTGCGGCAACTACATCCTGGCGGAACGCACCTATCGCGACATTCTGCGCGCCGTGCCGGACCATTACCCGACCACGCAGTTTCTCGGTGTTTTGCTATTCCAATCCGGAAATTTCGACGAAGCAAAACATTTTCTTGAGCTTTCCCTGAAGACAAAACCCGAAGATCATCTGTGCTGGAATAACTACGGTGGTATTCTGGCGGCGACCGGAGAGCATGAAAAGGCGCTCCATGCGTATGATAAAGCGCTGAAAATCGAACCTGAATATCTGGATGCGCTGAACAACAAATCCTACGCGCTCTGGACGATCGGCAAGCATGAAGAAGCCGAGGCCGCCTGCCGCAAAGCAATTGATATCGCGCCTGAAAACATAACCGCCCTCGTAAATATGGGCATTATCCTGTCCAAGCGAATCAAGTATGAGGAATCACTCGAAGTCTGGGAAAAAGCCTCTCGAATCAACCCGAAAGAGCCGCTGATCTGGATCAACTGGGGTAATACATTGCGCGAAATGGGAAGGCTTCAGCTTTCCGAGGAAAAATGCCGCAAGGCCACCGAACTGGCACCCGAAAACCCGGAAGCTCTCAACAATCTGGCCAATGCCTTGCGCGACCTGGGAAAGGCGGAAGAGGCTATCGAACTTTACCGGAAGGCGACAAACATAAAGCCCAATTATCCCGAAGCCCACAGCAACATGGCCATCGCCTACGCTGACGGTTGCCGGTTTGAGGATGCCGCCGTCGCCGCGCGCTATGCTGTCGCCTTCAAGGACGATTTCGCCGAAGGCTACAGCAACCTCAGCAAGGCGCTTTGCCAGCTTGGGAAATACGATCCGGCCCACAGGGCTGCCCAGCGCGCCATCCACCTCGACCCCGAAAATGCTGCAACCTATCTCGATCTGGCCGACGTTTTGCTGCGCGCCGATCAGCTCGACGACGGCGAGGCCGTGCTCCAGGAGGCCTTGAAACGCGAACCGAATTCCCCGCGCGCCTATCTGAAACTGTCCGAGATTCGCGAAAACATGACCAATTTCGAGGCCGCCCATGAGGCGATCGATACGGCCATCAAACTCAGCCCCGATATGGCCAATCTCTGGCTGCGCAAGGCGATGATCTTCTACGTTGAAGGGTTGGCCGAAAAGGCGCTCGAATCGATCGACAATGCGCTGACGCTGCGTCCGAAATGGCCGCTGGCGATGCAGCATAAAGCGGAAATTCTCGTATCCATCAACCGCAACGAAGAAGCTGAAAAGCTTTCACGCGAGGTAATAAGTCTGGCAAGCGATCTGCCCGGCCCGTATTCGACGCTGGCCTCCCTGAAAAAATTCAAGTCGGAAGACGATGAAGATTTCAAGGCAATGAAAAAACTCGAAGAGAAGATCGAATCGTTCGGCCAGGATCTTACTTCCATTTTCTTTTTTACCTTGTCGGATGTTTACGAGCAGCTCGGCCAGCACGAAAAATCGTTTGAATACCTCGACCGCGCCAATGCGATCCGCCGCAAGAGCATTCCTTACGTCACATGGAAAGACCTCGACTTCCACAGCCTCATAAGGGATAAGTACACGCCTGAATTTATTGCGCAGCATGAAGGACGCGGATCGGATTCCGAAGCGCCGATTTTCATCGTCGGCATGCCGCGTTCTGGCTCAACCCTGACCGAGCAGATCATCTCCTCCCATCCGCAGGTTTTTGGGGCCGGTGAACTGCCTACTCTGGGCAAGGTGCACAAACTGGTTGCCCTGGAGGGTGAAGAAGACACGCTCAAGCTTGCGAATATGTATCTCAATCTGGCACATGGAGAAAATGGCAAGAAATACAAGCGTATTACCGACAAGATGCCGGCAAACTACATGTATATCGGCTTCATCCATTGCCTGTTCCCCAACGCAAAGATCATCCACACTAGGCGCGATGCCATCGATACCTGCCTGTCCTGCTACAAGCAGAATTTTGCGCGCGGCCAATACTGGTCCTACAATCTTGAGGAACTCGCCGCTGCCTACAAACGCTATGAAGGGCTCATGGAATACTGGCGGGAGATTCTGCCGGGCCGCTTCCTGGAAATCGATTACGAGGAAACGGTGAACGATCTGGAAGCTCAGGCCCGCAGGCTTATCGACTATATCGGCCTTGAGTGGGACGATGCCTGCCTTCAGCCGCACAAACAAAAGCGCACCGTGTTGACCGCCAGCAAGGCGCAGGTCACCAAGCCCGTCTACAAGACCTCGGTCGAGAAATGGCGGCGCTACGAGAAGCAGCTTCAGCCGCTGATCAAAGCCCTGAATTCGTGAGCATGTTTGGCGATCCGGAAGAAAGGCTTAAGAAAAAGCTCCGTCGGTGTACGCGAAACGCGGTGCTCGCGGTTGGCATCGGCATAGGGCTTTTGCTTCTGAAGACCTTTTACCCCGATCAGGAAGGCGCAGAGCACATCACCAAATTGTTCGGCACAATAAGCCTGTGCCTGATTTTCTACGGCGGTGCTTTGTTGGCGGCGATTATATTCAAACGGGCATGGGCGCCGCCGCTGAATACCCTGTTAACCTGGTTCGTTGTACCCTCTTACCTGCTCTATGTCTTTGCCGGGGCATAAAAAATCGCATTCCGGCCTATAATAACAGGTGCATTGAAGTACGATTGATTTTACACTGCAGCGCGTAGTATATACTTCCCCACCGGGCCAAAACCCTAAACGTAGAAATTTGTAAAGATATATGTCTGAGCATATTAATAAAGCGCTAAAACAGCTTCCCGAAAAAGCGACGACCGATCAAAAGAATTTCCTGAAAATCATGGGCGCGGGCATTCCGCTGGAAGACAGGCAAGTCTTCGACCCCTCGCTTTTTGCCAAAATGGCTTTGGTGCATTACGACCTGGCGGGCAAAAAGGATAAGGGAAAGCCAAGACTCAAAATATACTGCCCGGTCATCAAGGGCCAGACCAAGCGCAAAACAATCATCGACATCGTCAGCGACGATCTGGCCTTCCTGATCGATTCCGTCGCGGCCGAGATCAACAAGCACAATCTGCTGATCCATCTTCTTGTGCACCCGGAAGTCCACGTCAAGTACGACAAGTCGGGCCAGATGGTGGATTTCTCCGCCAAGCCGCAAAGCGGCTACAAGGTGCAGTCGCACATCCACGTACAAATCCACCAGACATTGTCGCAGGAAGCGCTGTCCGCCCTTGAGGCTGGATTGTACACCGCCATCGAGGACGTGCTGATCGCCAACCGGGACTGGCAAGCGATGCTGGAACAGTTGCGCATTGCCCGTGAGGAACTGGCCAAATCAAAAACCAAGCGCCCGTCCAAGGAGATTGATAAATACTGCGCGTTTCTGGATTACCTCTACAACAATAACTTTACGCTGCTGGCCTACCGCGAATACGAATTTTCCGAGCGCGGCGGCGCCCTCAAAAGCAAGACCATCGAAGGCTCCAGCCTTGGCCTGCTGCACGATGGGATAAAGCCAGCGTATATAAATGAAGGCGATGAGGGCTTGCCGCGCAACCTTCAGGAGTTGCGCCGCAACCTGTCCCCTGTTTCGGTATCGAAGACGAACCGGCTTTCGACCGTGCACCGCCGCGTGCCGATGGATGCCATCGCCATTAAAACCTACAATGCAGACGGCAGCATCAAGGGCGAAAAGCTGTTTCTTGGCCTCTTTACCTCCGTCACCTACTCGCGCAGCGTCAGCGATGTGCCTTATCTGCGGGAGAAGGTGGAAGAGACCATCGCGGCCTCCGGCTTTGTGCAGGGCAGCCACGACCGCAAGGCGTTGCGCCATATTCTTGAGAAATACCCGCGGGACGAGCTGTTCCAGATCGAGATCGACGAGCTTTTGAAGATATCCAAAAACATCCTGCGCCTTCAGGAACGCCAGCGCATTGCCCTCTTCATGCGCCGCGATCCTTTCGGCCGCTATATCTCCTGCCTTGTCTACGTGCCCCGCGACCGCTTCGGCACCAAGCTGCGCAAATCCATGGTTTCTATCCTTGAACAAGAACTCGGCGGGGTGTGCAGCGATTTCTATACAACGATGGACGATTCGGTTTTTGCTCGCGTGATGTGCATCATCAATGTCAGCCAGAAAAATCCGCCCGACTACAGCCCGGCCCAGATTGAAAAATTGCTGCAAAAAACCGGGCAAACCTGGCCGGAAATGCTCTCCGACGCGCTGGTCAAGGCGCTGGACGAAGACGACGCCATCACGCGGCTGACACTGAAATACGCCGAATCCTTCCCCGTTTCCTATACATCTCGCTTCCTGGCCAAACATGCCGTGTTCGATATCAACAAGATCGAAATGGTTTTGAACACGGGCCGCGTTATTTTGCACCTCTACCGCCCGGACAGCGGCGCACCCAACCAGCTTTGCATGAAGGTTTACCACCCGGACACGCCGCTGACGCTTTCGGATGTGATGCCGATTCTCGAGGATATGGGCCTGCGCGCGATTTCCGAGCTTCCTTTTGAAATCAAACCGGGACGCGAAAACAAATCCGTCTGGATTCACGACTTCCTGATGGAAATGCCGGGCGCGCAGGGCAGTGTCGATATCAAAAGCGTAAAACAAAACTTCGAAACCGCCTTCACCAAGGTCTGGTACAAGGAAATGGAAAGCGACGGGCTGAACAAGCTGGTCCTCAGCGCCAATGCCGACTGGCAGGAAATCGTAATCCTTCGCGCCTATCTGTGTTATCTGCGCCAGATCCGTTACGCCTTCAGCCGTCCCTACATTGAAAAGGCGCTAACCGACCACCCCGCCATCAGCCGCGCTATCGTCGA
>DIHF01000072.1:5354-10184 GCA_002420015.1 Micavibrio sp. UBA5703 | reverse complement strand
GTCTGGATGTTCACCATCGCCCGCTACCGCCTGAACGACCACCTGCGGCGGCTCTATAAAAAAGGCGCTTTTCCTGAAATCAGCCTTGATGACCTGACCCATGAAATTTCCGCAGCCGATGTAACCGAAAGCCGGGATCAACGCGAATACCTGAACAGGGTATTAGGTTCCCTGCCGGACAAGCAGAAAAAGATCGTGACCCTGATGAAAATAGAAGGATATTCCGCCGAGGAAACGGCAAAAACCATGAATATGAGCATATCCGCCGTCAAGGTCGCCGCCCACAGGGCTTATAAATCGCTGGCTTTGAAGGTGGAGCAGGAAGAAGAGCAATGAACACGGATCAACTTATCGACAAGCTGGTGGCCGAAGGGGCGCAAAGACCCCTGCCGCACCCCATGAAGCAGGCGCTGTTCTGGCTGGCGGGGACGCTTATCTGGCTGGCGGCACTGTCGGGGTATAACGGCTTCCGCGCCGATATCGCGGGTAAACTGGCTGATCCTTTCTACGTCACAGAGCTTATTCTGCTGTTCGGCATGGCGTTTTCGGCGGCGCTGGCGGCTTTGTGCCTGTCCCGCCCGGACGGACACCAGATGCCCTGGATCAAATACATTCCTTTCGTTTTTCTTGCACCCTGGGCGGCAGCGGCCTTTGCCGGAGCCACGGGCGATATCAGCTTTATCAGTATTTGCCATTCGATGACTTTGGGGCAGTTCGATTGCCCTTGGCATATCCTGCTCTTCAGCACGCCGCCCGGCATCGCCATGTTCCTGATCGTCAGAAAAGGCGCGCCCATCCAGTGCTGCTGGGCCGGCAGCATGGCGACATGGTCAGTAACCTCCTTCGGCTATTTGTGCATGCGGCTGATCGAGCAGAACGACAACCCGCCCCACCTGATCGTCTGGCATGCCCTGCCGATTGTGTTGATGTGCATCATCGGCATGATGGCCGGGAAGTTCGCGCTGCGGTGGCGTTAGTTTTTTTGTAACTTTCCCTCTAAAACCAGCGAATCCCTCCATTACAAGACCATTTTTTCAAAGGGTTATGATAATGGAGTTTTTGCCTGTTTTTCTGGCCGCTGGCCTGCTGTTTTTGCTTTGTTTCGCCAATGGCGCGAACGATGTATCCAAGGCCATTGCCACACTGGCCGGGGCCGGACTGACCTCTGTTAAGGGCGCGATTGCGTGGGGAACGCTCTGGACGGTGGCCGGGGCATTGGCTGGCCTGCTCTGGGGCGGCGCGATGATCAAAAATATCAGCAGCAGCATTTATGTAGATACACATGATTTTGCAATGCCCGCCGCGCTGGCGGTTGCGCTCGCGCCCATCCTGTGGGTTGCGCTGGCGACCTGGCGTAAATGGCCAGTATCAACCACCCATGCCGTTGTCGGTGGTCTGGTCGGCGCGGGACTGGTCGCCTACGGCGCATCGGAAATAAACTGGCCGACGATCTTTTCAAAAATCGCCCTGCCGCTTCTGGCCAGCCCGTTTATGGCGATTGCGCTGGCATGGCTTTTAACCCCGGCACTGGAAAAGGCCGCGAAGATGACGGATCGCGTCAGGCTGTGTTTAACCCCTGTGCCCAAAGTAGCACTCGTCAATGCCCGCACAGGTGCGCAGGAAAAGCTGGACGATTGCATTATCTGCGCCTGCGACAGCCCGCAAGCCGGTTTGACGCATGGAATTACATTGTCCGTTGACCATATGCACTGGCTGACCAGCGGTCTTCTGTCATTTTCACGCGGGCTGAACGATACGCCGAAACTGATCGCCATTGTCATGCCGTTTTTAATGCTGGGCAATCTGGTTGCCCCCGCATGGCTGTTTTTCTGGGGTGCTCTGGCGATGGGACTTGGAAGCTGGATCGCCGGAAAAAATATTACGGAAGTGCTGGGTTTCAACGTGACAAAAATGAACCATGAACAGGGTTTTTCGGCCAACCTTGTTTCGGCGTTTCTGGTCATCGGGGCCAGCCGCTTTGGCCTGCCGGTTTCAACCACGCATGTATCCTCATCTTCAATCATGGGCGTGGGACTGGCCAATCAAAAAGGCCTGAACATGAAAACGGTCAGATCCATGCTGTTCGCATGGCTTGTGACCGCGCCGGTTTCCGCGTTGTTTGCCGCGCTAATTTATGTGATTGTAAAACAGATTTAATAAGAAGGAGAAAAAATGTCACAGCAAACACTCAAGGACGTGCAGGATTATTACGGCAGGGTTTTAAAGACCAATGAAGACCTGAAAACCAGCGCCTGCTGTCCCCTCGAAGCTCCGCCGCCGCGCGTTCAGGCGCTCCTGAAAAACGTGCATGACACGGTGCAGGCGAAATTTTACGGCTGCGGTTCTCCCTTGCCGGTGGCGGCTTCGGGCTGCACGGTGCTTGATCTGGGCTGCGGCACTGGGCGCGATGCCTTTATCCTGAGTCAAATCGTCGGCGAAAAAGGACAGGTCATCGGTGTTGATATGACCGATGAGCAGCTTTCCATCGCCAATCAGCATATCGGCTGGCACATGGATAAATTCGGCTACAAAAAACCGAACGTTAAATTCTTGAAGGGGTTTATCGAGGATTTGAAAACAGCAGGGATTGCGGATAACAGCATCGATATTGTGATCTCAAACTGCGTGATCAATCTTTCGCCCGATAAGGAAAAAGTGTTCAGTGAGATTGTCCGCGTTCTAAAACCGGGTGGGGAGTTATATTTCTCCGACGTTTTCGCAGACCGGCGCATTCCCAAAGCCTTGCAGACCGATAAAATCCTGCTCGGCGAATGCCTGGGCGGGGCGATGTACACAGAAGATTTCCGCCGCATGATGGCCAAGATCGGTATCGCCGATACGCGGATAACATCAAAACGGCAACTGACGCTTGATGACGCGGAAGTGCAGCAAAAAGCTGGAATGATCGATTTTTATTCCATGACGGTGCGCGCCTTTAAAGTTGAGTTGGAGGACATCTGCGAAAATTACGGCCATGTCGCGTATTACAAGGGTACGATCCCCGAAAGCCCGCATAGCTTCGTGCTGGACGATCACCATGAATTTAAGACCGGCATGCCCGTGCCGGTCTGCGGCAATACAGCGAATATGCTCTCGCAAACACGCTTCAAGGATCTTTTCCGGATTGAGGGCGATTTTTCCACCCATTACGGCGTGTTCGATTGCGCACCAGATTCTTCAGGAAAAACCGATACAGGAGCGTGTTGTTAAATGTTAAGCGTTATTGGAGGATCGGGCCTTTATAAGCTGGATGGCTTGATCGTTGAAAAGGAACATGACATTGAAACACCATTCGGCAAACCATCCGATATAATTATCGAGGGGCTTTATGCCGGACAGCGTGTTTTGTTCCTGCCCCGGCATGGGCGAAACCACGATCTTTTGCCGCACGAGGTCAATTATCGCGCCAATATATTTGCGCTTAAAAAACTCGGCGCACGCTACGTTTACAGCGTGTCGGCGGCGGGCAGCCTGCGCGAGGAGATTAAACCCGGCGATCTTGCCCTGGCGGCACAATATTACGATCACACGAAAGGCTGGCGGGTTTACAGTTTTTTCGGCGGCGGCGTCGCGGGACACGTTTCAACGGCCTATCCCGCCTGCCCCTCCTTGAGCGCTGATATAGAAGCTGCCGCCAAGCGCATCAGTCAGCCTCTTCATACTGGCAAAACCTACGCCTGCGTCGAGGGTCCGCGTCTGGGTACGCGGGCGGAGAGCTTTTTCCTGCGAGATGCCGTCAGGGCCGATCTGGTCGGCATGACCAACGTGCCGGAGGCGTTCCTGGCGCGGGAGGCACAGATGGCTTATTGCACGGTTTGCGTCATCACCGATTACGATTGCTGGATGGACGACCCGGCGCAGCATGTCAGCGTCGAGAAATTTCTTGAAGTCTATGGCGGAGCAGTGGAAAAAGCCAAGGCGCTGCTCGGCGAACTTCTCAAAGCGCCGTTTACAGATACGCCGGAGAATATTCGCAGCAGTCTTAAAACTTCGATCCTGACCCCGGATAAAAACATGCACGCCGAACAGAGGGAATGGCTTGATGTCCTCCGTTCTTGACCGGGTCAGCATTATCATTCCCGTTGCCCCAGGTGAAACGGCGCATGAAAAATTGCTGGATGATTTAAAATCTCTGGACGCCGAAATCATTGTTTCATCCGAAGGGTCGCGGGCGAAAAGCCTGAATGCGGGCGCAGCCAGGGCAACCCGCCCTTTTCTGTGGTTTCTTCACGCTGACAGCCGCGTGAGCGCGGATAACATCCTGGCCCTGAAACAAGCTTTGTCCATGCGCTCAAACGCCCTGCATTATTTCGATCTGGCCTATGAAGAAGGCGGCTTGCCGACGCTCAACGCGTGTGGCGCTAATATGCGTTCCCGCATCTTTGATATGCCCTATGGCGATCAGGGATTTTGTATCTCAAAAATTCTGTTTAATAAAATCGGCGGTTATCCTGAAAATGATCCTTACGGAGAAGATTTGCTTTTCGTCCGTCTGGCCAAGAAAAAAGGCGTAAGGCTGAATCGTATCCCTTCAAAACTGATGACAAGCGCCCGCAAATACGAGCAACAAGGCTGGCTGAAGCTCACCGCCCTGCGGCAATGGCAGATGTTAAAACTGATGAGGCAGCCGATATGAGCACAGCCATCGCCATTTTCGTCAAGACGCCCGCGCTCTCCCCCGTTAAAACGCGGCTGGCGGCCGGGATAGGCAACGAAGCCGCGCAGCAATTTTACGCCTTAAGCCTTCAGGCCATAAAAGAAACTGTAAAGGCTGTGGAGGCTGTCCCTTATTGGGCGGTGGCGGAAGAAAAAGGGCTTACCGATCCATTG
>DIHF01000072.1:4903-5106 GCA_002420015.1 Micavibrio sp. UBA5703 | reverse complement strand
ACCGATCCATTGTGGTTGGGATCCCCCTCGCTTCACACGGGCGATGGCAATCTGGGAGAGCGACAGTATTATATTTATGAAACTTTGCTGGATAACTATGATCGTGTTCTGCTGATAGGGGCCGACGCGCCACAGATTTCCAGAGATATTCTGGAGCAAGCGATCATCGCCCTCGACACGCATGATTTTGTCATCGGTCCGGC
>DIHF01000072.1:4146-4635 GCA_002420015.1 Micavibrio sp. UBA5703 | reverse complement strand
GGCGGCTATTACCTGTTCGGCGGTCGTACAAAAACCCCACAGAAAATCTGGAGTTTAGTACCGTGGAGCACTAGCGAAACAAGAGAACGATTGGAAACTGTTCTGCCGTCAAAGCCTGTTCATTTACCGATGCTTACGGATGTGGACACAGAAAGAGATTTGAAATTTATTGCAGGCGAAATGCCGAAAGATATGAGCAACGAACAAAAACAAATACTGGAATGGATTAAAAATTATGAACGTCCTGTTTCTGTGCACGGGTAATTCCGCTCGCTCGATCATAGCCGAGGCGATCTACAATCATGTACAAAAGCAGCACGGCTACGGCCACGCCTTCAGCGCCGGGAGCAAGCCCGTGGGACAGGTCAATCCTTACGCCCTGCAAACGCTGACAAGGCACGGAATCCCGACCTACGATGCCCGCAGCAAGCCTCTTTCGGATTTTCTTGGCAAAAGCGCCCCTGCGATGGACTATGTTATTTCCGTTTG
>DIHF01000072.1:3635-3896 GCA_002420015.1 Micavibrio sp. UBA5703 | reverse complement strand
ATGGACTATGTTATTTCCGTTTGTGATGAAGCGGCGAAAGAATGCCCGATCTGGCCGGAGCGTAAAGACGGAACACCCGCAAAACGCCTGCATTGGAGCATCCCCGATCCCGCCGCTGTTAAAGGTACGGAAGAAGATATCACGGCGGCATTTGAAGCGGCCTACAGGGACATCCACGGGCGTATCGCATATTTCGTCAAAAGGGAATTTGAGAGTTAGCCTTTATTGACGCTGCACACCCCGCCGCCAAGAACGCAGAAT
>DIHF01000072.1:0-3390 GCA_002420015.1 Micavibrio sp. UBA5703 | reverse complement strand
CCAAGAACGCAGAATTTGGCGCAATGCGGATGGTTGAGATGCACCGATTTCGAGGCTTCTTTTAATGTCTGGCCCATATTGAATTGCTGGTCATAGGCCAAAAGTGTACAGGCCATGACGGAGGGCTTCTCGTCGCCCTTGCGTTTGACTACCATGCGCGAGGTGGCGCACATCATGTCATCTGGCTTTACACCCAGAATGTCCCAGCAGGCGGTTGTGATTTCCGGCACGGGAGCCTTTTCGTCCATTTCAGGGAACAACATCAGTTGCTTTTTATCACGGGCATCAATTTTTATTCCGTGCTCCTTGAAGAACGCGTCAAAACCATGGCGCAATTCATCTTCACCCTCACCCCATCGGGTGCGCCCGGCAATATCGATAGTAAAGCCATTGTCCGAGAGCCATTTCAGACCCTTCATCATCGGTTCCCATGATCTTGGGCCGCGCTCTTCCTCATGCAATTCCTGCCTGAAATGATCGACGGAGACGCGGATCGTCAGGGCCGCGCCATATTTGTATTTCAGTTCCAGCAATTCCTTTTCGCATTTCATCATGGGCCGCATGGCATTGGTGAGTACCAGAAGCCGGAAACCACGGTCAAGGCATTCCCCCATGATCGGGATGATATCCGGGTTCATGAACGGCTCGCCGCCTGTAATGCCAATTTCCTCGGTCGTCAGTTTTTCGCGGGCGATTTCATCCAGATATGTCACAACTTCGGCATGGGTCAGGTACACAAGTGCATCATTTTTCGGCGTGGACTCAATGTAGCAATTCACGCAAGCCAGGTTACATAGCGTTCCCGTATTGAACCATAAAGTCTTTAACTCTTTTAAATCCACCCATGCCCGCTGCTCGCCCTTGGCGGTGACGAGAGGATCGGAGAATTTTTCTTTTGACGCGACGGTCATGCTCATGCTGCACATTCTTTCTTTCGCAGAAAACGGCGGATGAGGTTATCAAGGGAAATCGCGCCCGGCCCTTTGATCAGAGCAACCGCCAACAGCAACATCCAGTAATAATGCTCAGGGCTGGCGATGTCGTAAGAGGCCGGCACCAGAAACTGGATGGTCAGGGTCATGACCAGAAGCCCCGCCGCACCATCCGCTTGCTCGAACCGCCCGATGCCATCCCGCCGCCGCGATTCAGCTTCGTGAAAATCGCCTTGCGCGCATTCTCCTTCGTCACGATCAGAGGCCCCGTATCCTCCAATCCTGCCTGTCTTCCTGCGCTGTGCAATCTGTCGATCAGCATAATTTCATCCGCAAAAATCGCGTTTTAAACCTTCCCTACCATACAACTTATTTTCACCTATTGCAACACTCTATAACTTGAATTTTCTACAATAAAAACAAACATATTCATATAAATATAATTTATATCTTTTATCTTGTTTCCCTACTCCCTTACCCCCTCATTCCTCCCCCGTGTCCCCTGCCGATCGTGCCGCCGGTTGCTGCCAGGTCTGCCGCGCCAGTTTTTCCAGACGCAAAAAAAACCGCCCGGTGAGGGGCGGTTTTCGTGAAGCTGCTTTTTCTGGCTGTGGTCAGTAGGGCATCATTTTCAGAACCTCGTTCCAGTCCATGCCCTCCCATTCGGGAACGTGCCGGACAATCTCCCCTGTGAATTTCCCCGCAAGGTAGGTTTCAATCCGGCTGGCGATTTTCTCCCCGCCCTCGTCATTGTCCACGGCAAGAATGATTTTTTCCAGCTTCGGCATTTTCCCAATAATTGCCATAAGGAAATCAAACTGCTTGTCCTTCATCCCGCCCGATACAGCCCCGTAGGATGCGCCCTGCGGTCTGAATAGGGCGAAGTGGCTTAAAGCGTCGATAGCCGCCTCACCGAGCGTTAAAACCGTGTCGGCGGGGTCGATATTGCCCAGCCATAGGGCTTTCTCGCTCCCACGCATGAAAACCCCTTTATCGGCGTTTTTCAGTTCAAGGCCGCAAACCCCCTGCCCGTCCTCATGCGGGAAAACGGCGTTTCCGTAACAGTCTTGAAAAACCCGTCCGGCAAAGCGGGGATGATTCAGAACATCGGCGGGGATTTTGCGCTCGTTTATCAGATACGGGTGCGCCGTGGTGGGCTTCATCCATCTGAAAGCCTTTGTGATGCGCGTGCGGTCGTAAACCTGTTCCTGAACGTCCGGCAGGGCATAGACGGGCAAAACCCCTGCCCCGCCTGTCCATGCGGCCAGTTCCTTGCCGATCTCCGGCAAGGTCTTGGCGGTGCGGTTTGCGATAAAGTCCACAATCGTTCCGTTGTCTGCGTCATTGGACACGGAAAAATAAACCCAGTTCGCGCCCTTCTTGGAAACGATGATTTTATCCCCTGTGGCCGCTTGGCGCATGACAAGGGATGATCGGGTGGATTTCTTCCTGTCCAGCTCATAGCCCTGCCCTGCGGCATATTGGCTAAGGTTTACGGATTGCTTGAAAGCGGTGAAGTCGTATTTTTGCATAACCGCCCCCTTAGTATTCACTGGTCAAAAGCAGGGTGTCGTGGATTAGAAACATCCTGATTTTTGGCAAGGGAAAATCCGTGTGGGTCAGGTGATGGGTAAAGACAACATCACAATCGCCGTTTTCGCAGGTCAGGGTGGCGGTCTGGCCTTCGTTGACGGTCAATTCCCATGCCTGAAAATATCCGGCCTGTCTGATTTCAAGTTTTTCCTGAAAACCGAAAATCATATCTGTGAGCCAGTATGCGCCCGCTTCCTCCGCCAAAAACTGTACGCCTTCGGTGTAAATGAATTTACGGAAAAGAGGGTGCCGGAACCATACAGTCGTTCCGCAGAAATTCCGCAATTCGCTTGTGAGATAGGCGGCTTTTTGGGTGGCGTTCATCGTTTCCATGATTATTCCCCCCGCGCTTTGGTCAGGTTTTCAGCCGTGAAATAATCCAGCATTGAGGTTAGAAGCTGCGCCCTGCCCTCGTCTGTCTGGAATAGCTTAACGGCCTCTGCAAAGGCTTCGTCTGCGTTACGGGCTAAAACCTCGATGCGGAATTGCTCCGTCTTTTGAAACCGGATGGCAAAAAGGCTCTTAGCTGGCGGGATGGCCAGAATTGCAGGGCTTTGGATTAACTGCGGTGTAGGTGTTATTAGGCTCATTTCTTTCCTCCTTAAAATTGGAAAAGGGTGCGTCATGCACCCTTGGCTCCCGCCGAGGGTGGGGGTAGCAAGTGCAAGGGCGATTTTTTGAGAATTTTGGAGCGAAGCGGCCGCGAGGAATTGACCGCGCAGCGGGCAAGGGGAAAATTGTCAAAAAATCGGAAGCGAAGCGCCTTTACCCTTGCGCGCGCGAGGGCCGACGGCCCTTAGCCCTTAAAACAAAAAATGCCCTGTCGAAGACAGGACACCAGATACTTACTTCCTAAAAATTCAGC
>DIHF01000071.1 GCA_002420015.1 Micavibrio sp. UBA5703 | reverse complement strand
GTAAATATCACCCGCACGGCGATTCCGCGATATACGACGCGATGGTGCGCATGGCCCAGCCTTGGAGCTTGCGCCTGCCGCTGATCGACGGGCAGGGGAATTTCGGTTCGATGGACGGCGACGCGGCCGCCGCGATGCGTTACACCGAAGCGCGCCTGAACAAGGCGGCCGAGACGATGCTGGACGACATCGACAAGGACACCGTCGATTTCCATCCCAACTACGATGAATCCATGCTGGAGCCGGACGTGCTCCCCTCCCGCATTCCCAATCTGCTGGTGAACGGCGCGGGCGGAATTGCCGTGGGTATGGCGACCAACATCCCGCCGCATAACCTGGGCGAAGTGGTGAACGGTTGTTTGGCAACTATCGCCAATCCAAATATTTCAACGGATGAGCTGAACGAGATCATCCCCGGCCCGGATTTCCCCACAGGCGCGCAGATTATCGGCGTCATGGGAATCCGCAGCGCCTACCACACCGGCAACGGTTCTATCGTCATGCGTGCCAAGACCTCGGTTGAGGAAATCGGCAAGCGCGAAGCGATCATCGTTCACGAAATTCCGTATCAGGTCAGCAAGGGCAAACTGCTGGAACGGCTCGGCGAAGTCGGCCGGGAAAAGATTGTTGAGGACATTCACGAAATCCGTGACGAATCCGACCGTGACGGCGTGCGCATCGTCATCGAGCTTAAAAACAACGCCAATGCCGATGTCGTTCTGAACCAGTTGTTCAGGCACACGGCGCTGCAATCGAATTTCTCCTGCAACATGGTGGCGCTCAATCACGGCAAGCCGCAGATGATGCTGCTCAAGGACATGATCGCGGCCTTCATCAAGTTCCGCGAGGAAGTAATCACGCGCCGTACGATCTTCGAACTCGGCAAGGCGCGGGAGCGCGCGCATATCTTGGTGGGCCTGACCGTTGCCGTCGTCAATATTGACGAAGTTATCGCGCTGATCCGCAAGGCCAAAGATCCCGCAGAGGCCCGCGATGGCCTTCTGGCGAAGGCGTGGCCCGCAGCCGAAGTCGCGCCGCTGATTGAACTGATCGACGATCCCGATCATGCCGTGGATGCCAAGGGCCATTACAGAATGTCCGAGGCGCAGGCCAAAGCTATTCTCGATCTGCGTCTGCACCGCCTGACCGGGCTTGAGCGTGAGAAAATAGGCAAGGAACTTCGTGAAATCACGGAGAAAATCGCGGAGTATCTGGCGATTTTGGCCAGCCGCGAAAAGCTGCTGGAGGTTTTGCGCGGCGAACTGATCGAGATCAAAGAAAAATTCGACACGCCACGCCGGACCGAGCTTGTGATTTCCGAATTCGAGCAGGACATTGAAGACCTGATCCAGCGCGAGGATATGGTCGTGACGGTTACGCATGGCGGTTACGCCAAGCGCGTGCCGCTCGACACCTACCGGGCGCAGCGCCGGGGCGGCAAGGGCCGTGCCGGGATGGCCACCAAGGACGACGATTTCGTCGCCGACTTGTTTATTGCCTCGACCCATACGCCTATCCTGTTCTTTACCTCTCGCGGTATCGTGCACAAGCTGAAAGTCTGGCAGTTGCCGCTGGGCAGCCCGCAATCGCGCGGCAAGGCGATGGTGAACCTCCTGCCGCTGGAGCCTAACGAGAATGTTTCGGTTTATCTGCGTCTGCCGGAGAACGAGGAAATCTGGGACAAGCTGGACATCATGTTCGCCACCTCGCACGGCAGCGTGCGCCGTAACAAGCTGACGGATTTCAAAAATATCCGCGCCAACGGCCTGATCGCCATGAAGCTGGACGAGGGCGAGGCGCTGGTCTCCGTCAAAATCTGCGCGGCGGATGAGGACATCATGCTGGCCACGCGCTTTGGCAAGGCGATCCGCTTCCCTGTCGAGGACATCCGCGTTTTCGCCGGACGGACATCGACCGGCGTGCGCGGCATCAAGCTGGCCAAGGGCGACGAGGTTATTTCCATGTCGGTGCTCAAGCATATTGAAATTACACCTGAGGAGCGCGCTGCCTATATGAAAGCCGCCAGCCAGGTCGTGGGCGGCGAGGACGCAGGCCAGGATGACGATTCCGAGGTTGTGGAGTCCAATCTTGAACTCGCGCCGGAGCGTTTCCAGGAATTGCTGAAGAATGAGCAGCTTCTCCTGACCGTCACCAATGGCGGTTTCGGCAAGCGCACGTCCGCTTACGAATACCGGATATCCGGGCGCGGTGGACAGGGCGTTACCAACATGACCCTGACCAAGAAGAACGGCGGCGAGGTCGTGGCGACGTTCCCGGTCACGGATTCACACCAGATCATGCTCGTTACCGATCAGGGCAAGCTCATCCGCACCCCGGTTGAAAATGTCCGCGTCACGGGCCGCGCCGCACAGGGCGTGACGGTCTTCAAAGTCTCCGAAGGCGAGCAGGTCGTTTCCGTCGCTTGGCTGGTGCAGGAGGAGGGTGAGGACGGTGCCGACGGCGATGCGCTTGAAGAGGCCGGGGGGCCGGATGGCCAATAAATCAAAAACCCGCACAGGCATCTACCCCGGCACGCTTGACCAGCTAACCAGGAAAGGGCTTCATCTCATTCGCCGTGAGGTCGAAGAAGAAAGGTTAAAATAATGAGCAGTGAGAAAGCGGATTCTCTCCGAGGATACTATGAAGCTTCGCAGAAGGATTTTGATGTAAAGGTCAAAAGCAGTAAGGGCGGCGCTACTGTCGTATGGGATCTTAAGCAGGCCGTGCCCGATCTGTTTTTGGGAACCAACCAGATATCCCGCACGCTACACCAGATATGGCGCAAGGTTATTGACGAGGTGATCAAGGATGCCGAAGGCGGAGCCTACTACAGTGACGGCAGTTCTCAGGTCATGGTTTTTTTTGAAAAAATCAATGAGGTCGGCGGCAAGGCGAAGTTGGAGAGGGCCTCTGCTGAAGTGAAGAGAGCTGTAAAAGCCAGAATCGAAGGCGGGCCGGGGGCGGAAGCCCAGAAAGATCAGGCCGGAGCCGAGAAAAAACGTGTTGGAGGAGATTCTGCGCTTTCAACCGTTATCGCCGAAGGGCTGAAGGAAAACGCTTCCTTCAAGGAGGTTGGTTTCTGGGCAGACCGCGTGCTGCGTGAAATTCAGATCGGTGGAGCCAGGGATGCGATGCCGCAGGATCTGGTTAAAAATGCGATGAATGTTAAATGTGTGTTCTATCCGCTCTGGAACGCCGCAGGGCAAGCCATTGCCGGAAACTTCGTGACAGCCGGAACCATTAAAGGCATGAAGGGCGAAACAGTCGGTATCAGAACAGATCTCGCGCTGCTGTCCTGGGCGTGCCTGGAGCTTTTGCGTCTTGTCAAAAGCAATGTTCAAACGCTGGTTATTCTCCCGCTCAGCATCAATAGCTTTGGCGAAGATGTAATTTTTGATTTGTATATAAACGTGTTGCGCAGAATGAATCCTGCCATATACAAACTTCTTGTTTTTGAGGTCAGGGATTTACCCAGCGGTACGTTGTCACCCAAAATCAAGGATCAACTGGCGAGTTTGTCACGGCTTTCGCGGGCGACAATTGTTAATTCCGGGATTTTGTCTTTTCCCGACTATGCTTCTCCTGATTTTCAACCTCATGCCTATGGTTTTGACTTGGCAGAATTTAATTTACCTGCGTCTGATGTTTACGGAAAAATATTCCATTATGGAGATATCTATAAAAAGAGAAATGCTAAAACCTTTATTAAGGGAGTTGCAAACGCTGAGGCGGCAAAAACGGCCGAGGGTGCCGGGTTTTTGTATATAGCCGGACCTGCTCTGGCGCAACCTTTGCCAAAATGCGTCGGTGTCAAAAAAATTTCTTTTGATGACTTACTGAAGGCTCAGGGATAGGTGTGATGAGAAATAAAGGAAAAACCCGCACAGGAATCTACCCCGGCACGTTCGACCCGGTGACGAAGGGGCATTTGCACCTGATCCGCCGGGCCAGCCGACTGGTCGATCATCTGATCATCGCCGTTGCCGACAGCCCCGGCAAAAAGCCGCTTTTTAACCTCAAACAGCGCTGCGACATGGTGGCTGCCGACATCAAAAACATGCCGGAAAAGGGCTGCGCGATCGAGGTGCGGGGTTTTGACAATCTGCTGGTGGATTTTGCCCGGCAATCCAAGGCCGCCTGTATTTTCAGGGGTTTGCGGGCCGTATCGGACTTTGAGTACGAATTTCAGCTTTGCGGCATGAACGCCAAGCTGGACCCCTCGATCGAGATGGTTTACCTGATGGCCTCGGATAAATGGCAGTTCGTTTCGGCCAGCATGGTCAAGGAAGTGGCCAGTCTTGGCGGCAATATTGACGAATTTGTAACCCCCCAGGTAGCCAAAAGATTAAAAGCCAGATTTAAGAAGTAATTGTCTGGAAACACTTGACGATTCGGGTCTAACCCCATATCTTGCCCCGGTTCGCAGGAAATTATGCGAAAACGACCGCGTAGCTCAGCTGGTAGAGCAACTGACTTTTAATCAGTAGGTCCCGGGTTCGAATCCCGGCGCGGTCACCACCGATACATCCTTTATTTCTTTCGGGTTCGGCCCATATGCCAAAATTGAAGAAGTCGCTGATCGGCTGGGAGGAATGGTGCGCGTTGCCGGATATCGGCTTGCCGGCCGTCCGGGCCAAAATCGACACCGGGGCGAAAACATCCGCCCTGCATGCCGAAGACATAGAGGTTTTCACCAGAAACGGCCAAAAATTCGTCCGCTTTAATATTCCGCCCCTGAAGCGCAAGGAAGAACTAGTCATCACTTGCGAAGCGCCGCTGATCGAAAAAAGGAACGTCATAAGTTCAAACGGCGAGCGGGAAAAAAGATATGTCATCAGCGCACGCATCGAACTGGGCGGTAAAGATTTCATTTCCGAGGTGACATTGACATCGCGCCATAAGATGGCGTTTCGCATGCTGCTGGGCCGGGCCGCGCTGAAAAAAGCCAGGGTCGTCGTCGATCCGGCAAAATCGTTTCTGCTGGGTAAGCCGGAAAAAGTTGTAAAACTTTATAAGAATAAATCTGTGAGGGATAAATAAATGAGAATAGCCGTTCTTGCCTCCGACCCGGAGCTGTACTCGAACCGTCGCCTGATTGAAGCGGGGGAGCAGCGCGGCCATGAGATGCATTTCATCGCCATCAAAAATTGCTACATGGACATTACGGCGCGCAAGCCGGAAATCCATTATCGCGGCGGTGAAATCCTGAAGCCGTTTGATGCCGTGATCCCGCGCATCCGCCCGTCCATGACCTTTTATGGCACGGCGATTTTGCGCCAGTTCGAGATGCAGGGTTCTTATCTGCTCAACGGGCCGATCGCCATTTCACGGGCGCGTGACAAGCTGCGGACCATGCAGATGCTCTGCGACAACAAGGATATCGATATTCCGCGCACGGGCTTTGCCAACTCGCCGCTCGACACAAAAGATTTGATTAAAATCGTCGGCGGCGCGCCGGTCATCATCAAGCTCCTTGAGGGGACACAGGGACGCGGCGTGGTTCTGGCCGAAACCAGCAAGGCCGCCGAGAGCGTTATCAACGCCTTTAAGAGCCTGAATGCCAATATTCTGGTTCAGGAGTTTATCAAGGAATCGCGGGGCGTCGATCTGCGTCTTTTTGTTATCGGCGAGAAAGTCGTCGCTGCGATGGAGCGCCACGCGGCGGAAGGCGAGTTCCGCGCCAATATTCACCTCGGCGGCACCGGGCATGAGGTCGATATTACCAACAAGGAACGAAAAATGGCGATAGAGGCATCGAGGGTCGTCGGGCTGAAAACCAGCGGTGTCGACCTTATTCGTTCCTCTCGCGGGCCGATGGTGCTTGAGGTGAATTCCTCGCCGGGCCTCGAAGGTGTCGAAGGGGCAACTGGCAAGGATATCGCCGGAATGATTATCGAACACGTCGAAAAACAGGTCGAACGCCGCCGCGCCAGAAAAAGAAGGAAGCTGCGCAAGAAACGGAAGGCGTGATTTTTTGGTTATTCAACCGAACCTTCATAACGCGCGCGTAGCGGCAAGGTGCGCCGGTCGCGGGTCATCTCCATAAGGCCGAGCGCGGTCATGCCGTGGATCTGCACGGTGCAGGGATCGCTGTCGATCAGTTCTTCTATCGCTGAAATCAGCTTGTCCTGCTCGCGCTTGCCGCTCATCTTCAGGAAATCGACGATGATAATTCCACCCGCGTTCCTGAGGCGTATCTGCCGCGCGATTTCCTTCGCCGCCGCGATGTTGATCGAAAGGTTCGAGCCTTTGTCCTGTCCCCGGTTCACGTCGATCGCGGTCAATGCCGCCGTTTCCTGCACGATGATATTGCTGCCATTGGGGAGAATTACATAGGGCTGAAGAAGGTCTTCGATCTGCCCCATGATGTCGCGGTAATGGAACAGGGCCAGATCGTTGGTTGCATCCTTCATCTCCAGCGGCTCTATTTTCGTCACGAGGTCGGGCGCAAAGATCGAGCACCACTCATCGGCCTGCGTGAAGTGATCCATGGTGACGACCTGGATGAGGTCGATATTGGCGCTGGCCTGATCGCTCAATGTTCTCTGAAGTGCGTCAGGCCCCAGCATAATCAGGTTGGCATCGTTTCCTTTGAAATATTCCTGCATCTGGTCCCAGAGTTCGTGCAGGATTTTGCTTTCGCGGATCAGTACGTCCGTCTGGACATTCGCAGCGGCGGCGCGAAGGATACAGCCATGCACATCACCCATAGAGCCAAGCATATCCAGAAGCTGTTTACGCAGTTTCTTGTCGCGGATGCGCTGTGAAACCCTGTTGTCGTCTTCCATGGCGCAGAAAATCAGATAGCGCCCCGGAACGGTGATATCCATGCTCATGCGCGGCAGCTTTTGGGTGATCGGCCCGGAATCTTCATCGGAAATGAGGTAAGCCGTTTTGGCCTGAACCGCGATCATATCGCCGGCCTTGAACATTTTTGTGATCGGCTTTTCGCCGCCCTTGACGATGGTGCCGTTTTTGCGGCGGATGCGGACATCCTTGTTATAAAGGATTCCCGTGTTGTCGCCGTCCAGGTCGAGAAACACCGCATCCATCGCGGCATCGAAGGTCTTGATTTTGGCCCAATAGACGGAACCCCAGCGCACTTCCTCGCTCAGGGGATCGATCTCAAGCCCCTGCAAAACGCCGTCTTCAAGGGCCGCCGTCCAAAGGCTGCCTTCCAGCTCTTCGATCAATATTTCCAATGCCTTAGGTCCTGCCTAGCTATTAACGCCTAACATTACCATTATATCATACAGGGACAGCCCCACGACATTGGAATAAGAACCCCTTATTTGCTTGATGTACGCCCCCGCAAGCCCTTGAATTGCATAGCCCCCGGCCTTGCCTTTCCACTCGCCGCTCTTAAGATAATTTTCGATTTCGCGGGAAGAAAGCTTTTTAAATTGGACCACGGTATCCGAAAGGCGTTTTTTCAAAGCGCCGTTTTCGTCGATAACCGCAATGCCGCCGTAAACGTGATGCCGCCGCCCGGAAAGCAGTTCAAGGCAGGAACGGGCCTCGGCCTCCGTTTCGGCTTTGGGCAGAACGCGGCGGCCGCAGGCGACAACCGTATCGGCGGCTAAAACGGCCATACCCATATTTTCCTGAGCGACTTTTTGCGCCTTTTCCACGGCGAGCCGCAAAGCCAGTTCACGGGGCAGTTCGTTTTTCAAAGGTGTTTCGTCGATATCGGCGGGAATGATTTTGGCTGGCGTTATGCCGATCTGATTGAGCAGATCAAGGCGGCGCGGCGAGGCGGATGCCAGTATAAGATTATTTCTCACGGAAAATAATGCGACCCTTGGTCAGATCGTAGGGCGTCATTTCAACGACGACGGAATCGCCTTGCAGCACGCGGATGCGGTT
>DIHF01000061.1:4886-19359 GCA_002420015.1 Micavibrio sp. UBA5703 | reverse complement strand
AATCAGAGCGCCATAGCGAACGATCATGACGGCGACCCGGTGTTTCTTGCGCGCAACGACTGGCACCTGACTGATGCTATCGACAAGAACAAAGCCATCCGGTTTGTGGCGACAAAATAAATTTATTCGCCTTTCAGATTGGCGCCTTCCTCTTTTTGTTCTTTTTCCTTAGCCAGAATTTCCTTGTGCCGCGCCAATCCCGTCTGATTTCCAAGGACGCTCACGATATTTGAAAACTGGTCGCTCCAGGGTTTAACGCCGGGGCGGAAACGGGCTTCGCTCCACTCCTTCGCGGTCAGGAAATTTATGTTTTCCTGCGTTGGAGAGAATACAAGGAAATGGGCCGGGTATCCGCGCATCTCCGTTCCTTCCAATTCGCCGCCGGGCGTGTAGCGGGCGTAAGGGTTGATGGATACCTCCAGACCGATCTTGGCAAGGACAGGCTCCAGGTCCAGGAAGTGGTTGGAAATGTGAAACACCAAAACGCCGTCCGGCTTTAATTTTGTCAGATACATTTTGACAGCTTCAAGCGTCATGAGGTGCACGGGGATGTTGTCCGAACTGAAAGCGTCGAGAAGTATGAGATCATAGGACCCTTCCGGCTTGTCGGCGATTTTCATGCGCCCGTCGCCAAGAATGATATCGTAATCAGTTCCGCAATCGGAGAGATAGGTGAACATTTCCGGATTTTCGGCTATATCGACGATATCTTTGTCGATTTCGAAAAAGTCGAATTTGCGACGTTCGTTGCCAAAACAGGACGTGACGCCGATGCCAAGCCCCAGAACGGCAACTTTTTGGTCTCCGGCCTTCGTATCCAGAAGTTCAAAGATATCGTTTAGCGGGCTGTAGTGGCTGTAATAGGAAAGCGGCTCCAGCCTGAGTTTTTCATCAAGGGGCTGGGCGCCGTGATTGGTCGTGCCATGAAGCAAAATCCTTTCGCCGACCGTCATATCGGTAATCTTGATGACGCCAAAGAAGTTCCGGTCCTGATGGATGACATTTTTAAAAAAGAAGCGCCCCCATTCATAACCGGGCGGAAAAAGCATAAGCGTGTAGGCAAAGCCGAGCAGGAAAATCCAGCGTTGCTGCGTCAGGAGAAGAAGCGACAGGGTAACGACAAAGGCGGAAACAAGATGTGCAGCTTTTATCGGGGTTAAAAATGCGCCTGTTGCTAAAATTATGATAAGGGCGAGGCAGATGAAGTTCACAGAAAGCGCTGTGTCGACAATGCCCTTCTTTTTAACGTGAGCGGATAGTTTCAGGAGTGATTGTTGTAAGGAGGTTTCTTTTTGCGCCGAAAAACGTAACGACGCGACCAGCAGCAATGTCAGCGGGTATTCAAGTGGAAAGATAAAATATTGTGGTGCGATGATCGCATTGAACACGCCGCCCAGTGCGCCGCCTAAAGACATCAGAAGATAAAACTCCGTCAGGTGGCTGGAATGTGGGCGCAAAGCGGCCAGTTCGGTATGGCATGACAGGGCGCAGAAGAAAAACAACACCATGTGAATTGGTATCAGCAGCATAGGGGGAATGTCGGGATAGATATAGGTAGCGATCATCAATCCCGCGAGGCCGGCCAGCAGCAGGCCTTGTATGCTTAAAATGTCCTTCTGTTTGATTATGGGATTGCGGGCGAAGACGATAATGAAGGTTCCGACGTACAGCGCCAGCGGCAAAATCCACAAAAGGGGCACAGAAGCGATGTCCGTGGTGATAAAGGTCGTAACGCCCAGCATCAGGCTGGAGGGGGCGAATGCGAGCAAAAGCCATTTAAATCGCAGGCTCCATGTTATCGCGTCGCCATTATGCGTTTCGTGTTTTTCCTTGAGGTTTCCTTTCGGCCAGACAAGAAGGGCGGACAGGGCAGCCAAGCCCATAAGAACATAATATCCCCACGACCAGATGGCCGATTGTTCGGATAAATTCCACAACGGTTCTATAACGACCGGATAGGCCAGCAGGGAAGTCATGGAACCCAAGTTGCTGGCGCCGTAAAGGAAATACGGATTATGCGCGTCTTTATGGTCTGTTGCGGCAAACCAGCGCTGGAGCATCGGAGCACTTCCGGCCAGTACGAAAAACGGCCCGCCGACCGTAACGCTCATGAGGCTAAGCTGCCACAATGTCGGGTCTTTATCGACCGGGGGAAGCCATCCTTCCGGTACGGCAATCGGCAAAACAACCGTAAAAAGGCCAAGAAGAATGAAGTGCAGTATGGCCTGGGCGCGGATGCTTAAAAATCTGGTGGTTCCGTGGGCGTAAGCGTAGCCGCCGAGCAGCATGACTTGGAAAAACAGCATGGCCGTGTTCCAGACCTGCGGCGTGCCCCCCAGCAGTGGCAGGATCATTTTGGAAAACATTGGTTGTATGGAAAACAGCAGGGCGGCGCTGAGCAGAAGGGTGAGGGAATATACGGGTACGTAAGCATGCAGCTTCATGATAAATCCTTATGAATCAAGACTATAAAGCCTAACACAGGGGGAGGGATTTGCGAAGTGGTGGATTGGGCGTGCTCAAATATAGTACCGTTAGTATTCCATTTCGAGTTTTCCCTTGAAAACAATGCGTTGAAGTGACATGTAATGGGTACATTTTTAGTACGTTTTGAGCGAAATGATTAAAGTTTCACGCCTTGCCGATTATGCCGTTGTTATTCTGGCTGCCTTTAAGGGGAGCGGGAATGCGGTTCTTAGCGCGGCGGCACTGGCTGAAAAAACAAGATTGCCGGAACCGACGGTATCTAAAGTGCTCAAACTTCTTGTCAAGGAAGGCATTCTTAATTCCGTGCGCGGGGCTAATGGCGGCTATGTGATGAACAACGATGCGGCGAATATAAGCATTGCCAAGATAGTTAAGGCCGTGGATGGGCCGATTTCCCTGACGGCCTGCGTTGAGGGTGGCGAAGGCTCCTGCGATTATGAAAGCTGCTGCGCGGTCAAGGGTAGGTGGAACCCGGTAAATGCCGCGCTTAATAGTGCCCTTGAAAGTATCACTCTTGCGGATATGACATCATGAGCAGCGTTTCGGAAGACACCATCAAGCAGGTCGAAGGGCTGGGCGGGAAATACGCCGCCGGGTTTGTGACCGATATTGAATCGGAAAAAGCACCCAAGGGCCTGTCTGAAGATATCGTGCGTTTTATCTCGGCCAAAAAGAACGAGCCGGAATGGCTGCTGGAATGGCGTTTAAAGGCGTTTCGGATGTGGCAGGATATGCCCGAACCCAAATGGGCCAAGGTCGATTTTCCGGTTATCGATTATCAGGATGCTTATTACTACGCCGCGCCGAAATCCATGAAGGACAAGCCGCAGAGCCTTGACGAGGTCGATCCCAAATTGCTGGATACATACAAAAAGCTTGGCATTCCGTTGCGTGAGCAGGAATTGCTGGCGGGTGTGGCCGTTGATGTGGTTTTCGATTCCGTTTCGGTCGCGACTACTTTTAAAGAGGAACTGGCCAAGGCCGGTGTTCTGTTTTGTTCAATCAGCGAGGCGGTGCAGAAATACCCTGATCTGGTCAGGAAATATATGGGCTCGGTCGTTCCTTACAGCGACAACAAACATGCCTGCCTGAACAGTGCCGTATTTACCGATGGTTCGTTCGTTTATATCCCCGAGGGTGTGCGCTGTCCGATGGAATTGTCGACTTACTTCAGGATCAACGAGCTGAACACCGGACAATTCGAGCGTACTTTGATAATCGCAGATAAAGGATCGTATGTTTCTTATCTTGAGGGCTGCACCGCGCCGATGCGCGACGAGCGCCAGTTGCATGCGGCGGTCGTTGAGCTGATCGCGCATGAGGATGCGGAGATTAAATATTCCACAGTGCAAAACTGGTATCCCGGCGATGAAGACGGCAAGGGCGGCATCTATAATTTTGTTACCAAGCGCGGGTTGTGCGAGGGCAATGGCTCTAAAATTTCATGGACACAGGTTGAGACGGGAAGCGCGATTACATGGAAATACCCGAGCTGCATTCTCAAGGGCGATAATTCGCAGGGGGAGTTTTATTCCGTCGCCATCACCAACGGCGCGCAGCAGGCCGATACGGGCACGAAGATGATCCATATCGGCAAGAACACAAAAAGCAGGATTATCTCCAAGGGGATCAGCGCCGGACGCGCCAACAACACCTATCGGGGGCTGGTCAAGATTATGCCCAAGGCGGACAATGCCCGTAACTTTACCCAGTGCGACTCTCTTTTGATCGGCGACCAGTGTGGCGCACATACGGTTCCTTATATCGAAAGCCGCAATAAAACGGCTAATCTGGAACACGAGGCAACGACAAGTAAAATATCGGAAGATCAGCTATTATATTGCCGTCAGCGCGGCATCGGGCCGGAAGAGGCTGTGGCGCTGATCGTCAACGGCTTCGCCCGCGAGGTCATGCAACATCTGCCGATGGAGTTTGCCGTCGAAGCGCAGAAGCTCATCGGGATTAGTCTGGAGGGGAGCGTGGGATAGTTTTTTACCGTCATTACACGGCTTGTCCGTGTAATCCATGCGAGAAGACAATGAAAGAAAAGAATTTTTATATCTATATGTTGGCAAGTAAGAAGAATGGAACAATTTATAAGGGTATGACATCCGACCTTATAAGCAGGATAAGTCAGCATAAATTTGACAATGGAAGTAAATTTACTTCCCAGTACGAAGTAAAAAGACTTGTTTGGTATAAAGAATGTGGAAATTGGGAAGATGCCGTTAGCTGGGAAAAGCGATTGAGGCGTTATCCACGGCAATGGAAGGTAAATTTGATTGAAGAAGGAAATCCGGATTGGCTGGATTTATGGGATGAAGTCAATGGATTACACGGACAAGCCGTGTAATGACGGGTTTCTGATATGTGGGTTAACGTGAAAGGGAGAAAGCAATGTTAGGTTTAGGCACTAGTGTAAATACCGATCCGTTTCTGGTGTTTTTTGGCGCGTTTTATCTGGTGCTGGGGCTGTCGTGCTTTTTCACGAAGCGCGTGTGGGAGGATTTTATCGCGCTGTTCGTCGATAACGACGTGCTCAGCCTCGTGATGGGCATCATGATTTTGCCGATCGCGCTGTTCATTATTGTTTTTTACAACAACTGGGACTCGCTGGCTTCCATCGTGTTGATGGTGATCGGGTATCTGGCGCTGCTCAAGGCGCTGGTGCTGCTGATGTGGCCGAACGTGATACAGGGCTTGCTCAGGAAAGAATTTGTCAAGAAATGGCTGTGGCTGGACGGCATTTCGGGGATCATTCTCGGGATGGCGTTGCTGGTTTTGTAGCCAGATATTGCCTTCCCCGCGTAAGCGGGGATCCGGCGCTTAAAGGAAAGAAATGTTTTATAAAACGCAAAGCACACAAAGGACGCAGAGACATTTACGCTGTGGCGTCATCCCGGCTCCTTTCGCCGGGGTGACGGATAAGGAGTTGTAATGAGCAATTCTGATGAAAAAGAAAAATGGTTTGCAAAGTATACCTCCAGTGTAGAGGCTGGAAGCCAAGCAAAGCGAGAGAAAAAAGATAATCTCTTTATGTGTCCCTGTTGCTGTGAATTTAGTTTAGGTGAGATTGCAGCCTATGAGATTTGCGAAATTTGTGGTTGGGAAGATGATGGCCAAGATGGTCAGCATGCTGATGAAGTTTGGGGCGGACCGAATGGAGATTATTCACTGACTGAAGCCAGAGAAAATTTTAATAAATACAAAACTATGTACAGATCAACAGATCGCAGGTTTAAAAATGATCAAAATTAAAAATTTAAAAGCCTCCATCGAAACGGATAAGGGCACAAAAGAAATTCTGAAGGGTATCAATCTCGAAATTGGTGGCGGGCAGGTGCATGCCATTATGGGTCCGAACGGCTCGGGCAAATCAACCTTGTCATACGTTCTGGCCGGGCGCGAAGGGTATGAAGTCACGAAAGGTTCCGTCACGCTGGAGGGGAAAGACCTGCTGGCGCTGGAGCCGGAAGAACGCGCCGCCGCCGGCATGTTCCTGGCGTTCCAGTACCCGGTGGAAATTCCCGGCGTGAACATGAACACGTTTCTTAAGACCTCCGTCAATGCCATCCGCAAGCAGCGGGGTCAGGAGGAGCTGGACGCGCTGGGTATCCTGAAACTGATCAAATCCAAAACGGCGGAACTTGGCATCAAAGAAGACATGATGAAGCGCGCCGTCAATGTCGGGTTTTCCGGCGGCGAGAAAAAACGCAACGAGGTTCTTCAGATGGCAATCCTCGAGCCGAAATTTTGTGTGCTCGATGAAACCGACAGCGGCCTCGATATCGACGCGCTGAAGGTCGTGGCCGACGGGGTGAATGCGCTGCGTTCGCCGGAACGCAGCTTTCTGGTGATTACCCATTATCAGCGCCTTTTGGATTATATCGTGCCGGATGTGGTGCATGTTCTTTCGGGTGGGCGGATTGTAAAAACTGGCGGGCCGGATCTGGCCAAAGAGCTTGAGAAAAAGGGTTACGGCGAATTCCTTGGAGCGGCAGCATGAGGCTTGCGCCTGACAATTTACCTGCGCCCAAACAGGAGGAATGGAAATACACCAATATTTCCAAGGCCATTCCGCAAAACCTGACACGTGCGGACGATAAGGAAATTGTTATCCACAAAAACCGTGGACAAAGCGGTGGACAGGTGGAGGAAATCCTGTTCACAGGCCGGGATGGAATGCTGCAGGCCCCTGTTTTAAAAGTAGTTTTGGATGAGGGCGCGGAATTGACCCTGATTGAGCGTCACACCGGGGCTGGATCGTATTGGAAGAATACGGCGGTCGAAATCACGCTGGGTACGAATGCAAGGCTGCACCATTACCGGATTATCGAGGATACGGGCGTTATAACGATCAATACCGTGTTGAGTCAAAAGCAGGATTCTTTTTATAACGGCTTTACGCTTATCAAGGGCGGTGCGCTGGTACGAAATGAAACCCATGCAGCGTTGACGGGTAAAAACGCCGAATGCGATATCAGCGGCGTTAATCTGTTGAAAGGAAAACAGCACGCCGATACGACGATTGTCATCACCCACGAAGCGCCGCATTGCAGGTCCAGTCAGTTTTTCCGCTCGGTGCTGGGCGATGAATCGCGGGGCGTGTTTCAGGGGAAAATCCATGTCCGGCAGGCGGCACAAAAGACGGACGGTTATCAGCTTTCCAACGCGCTGTTGCTGTCGGACCGCGCCGAGATGGACACCAAGCCGGAGCTTGAGATTTATGCCGACGACGTGAAATGCTCGCACGGCGCGACCTGTGGACAACTGGATGACGAGCCGCTGTTTTACCTGCGTTCGCGCGGTTTGACAGAGGTTGAGGCGCGGATGCTTCTTGTGCAAGCCTTTGTGGACGAAGCGGTGGAGAAGGTTGCGGATGAGAAGACGCAGGTTTTTGTGAAGGAAACGGCAAGTTTGTGGCTAAAGGGTGTTTTGTAATTTTAACCACGAATGAACACGAATGGACACGAATTTTGTTATATGCGTTTCCCGCGCAAGCGGGAATCTTTTGAGCGGCTTTATTTAGATCCCCGCTTTCGCGGGGAATGCAGATTTTATTTGTGTTTATTCGTGTCCATTCGTGGTTTTAAAAATAAGAATGTGTAATGGCAAAAGATATTAATTTTGAGAAACACCGCAACGACTTCCCCATGTTGAAAACGCAGATGCATGGCAAGCGTCTTGCATTTCTGGACAGCGCCGCCAGCGCGCAAAAGCCGCAGGCCGTGATTGACGCCATGGATGCCGTGTACGAGAGCGGCTATGCCAATATCCACCGGGGGCTTTATCAGGTCTCGCAGAAACTTACGGCGGATTTTGAAGCTGTGCGCGCCAAGGTCGCCACTTTCATCGGTGCGCCCTCCGAAAAGAATATCATCTTTACCCGCAACGCCACGGAAGGCATTAACCTTGTGGCGCAAAGCTGGGGCCGCGCCAATTTAAAAGCGGGCGATGAAATCATTCTGACCGCTATGGAGCATCACGCCAATATCGTGCCGTGGCAGATGCTCCGCGACCGAACAGGAATTACGATTAAGATTGTACCGTTCGATAAGGACGGCGTTCTGGACCTTGCGGCGTTCGAGCGCATGCTTACCCACAAGACGCGGCTTGTATCGTTTGTGCATATCTCGAATGCGCTCGGCACTATCAATCCGGCCCGTAAAATCATAGAGATAGCGAAGGACTTTTACCCGGATATGAAAGTGCTGGTCGACGGGTCGCAAGGCATCGTCCACAGCCCTGTCAACATGACGGCGCTGGATGCGGATTTTTATGTGTTCACCGGGCACAAGCTCTACGGCCCGACCGGGATAGGCGTTTTGTACGGCAAGGAAGCTGTGCTGCAATCCATGCCGCCATGGCAGGGCGGCGGCGACATGATCGAGCGCGTCAGCTTCGAGGAAACGACCTATCGGCCTGCGCCTTACAGGTTCGAGGCCGGAACACCGCCGATTGCCGAAGTCATCGGGCTTGGTGCGGCGATTGATTACGTGAGCGCGATCGGTATGAACAATGTCGCGGCGCATGAATCGGAATTGCTGTCTTACGGAACGAAAAAATTACGCGAAATTGAGGGGCTGACGATCCACGGTAACGCGCCGGAGAAAGCCGGGATTTTATCCTTTACCATGAAGGGCGCGCATCCGTCGGATATCGGCACGATACTGGACCAGTGCGGCGTGGCGATCCGCGCCGGACATCATTGCTGCATGCCGTTGATGGAAAGGCTTGGGCTGGATGCCACGGCACGAGCATCACTGGGTTTGTATTCGAACAGAGAAGACATAGATCAATTGGTTGAAGGGTTGCACAAGGTCAGGGAGATGTTCCGTTGAGCGAGACCGCTACAAGCACGCATAATTTCGACGAACTCGCCGAGCCGCCGCATGTCGAGGCACCGCGGGATCATAAATTATGGCCGCTGTTGCTGGCGGCGCTGAAGGAGGTCTACGACCCCGAAATCCCGGTCAATGTCTATGAACTGGGTTTGATTTACAAGGTCGAGGCGAAGGATGGTAAGGACGGCAAAACCGATCTCGACGTTAAAATGACCCTGACCTCGCCCGGATGCCCGGTGGCGCAGGAAATGCCCGGCTGGGTTCAGGGTGCGTTGTTCAGCGTTGAAGGCGTCGGCGATGTCGATGTCCAGATCATCTGGGAGCCGCCATGGGACCCGTCGATGATGGCGGAAACGGCGAAGATGCAATTGAATATGTTCATGTGAGATAAATAAATGACCAGCCCGATACAAATCACGGAAAAGGCAGCGCAGCAGATCAAGAATCTGCTGGCGCGGCAAAGCGGCGCGGAAGCCTTGCGCCTGAGTGTAAAAACGACAGGTTGCAGCGGCAACAGCTATAAAATGGAATATATCCAGCCCGGCGAAGATATCAGCAAGGACGAGCGTTTCGAGCACGCAGGCGCGGCGATTTACATTCCCAAAATTTACTCATGGATGCTGTTTGGCATGACGATTGATTACATCACCGATGAACTTGGCAATTCGCGGTTTGATTTCATTAATCCGAATGAAACAGGGCGTTGCGGTTGCGGTGAGTCCTTTCAGGTTAAAAAACCGGACTAACTTTTCCTGAAATTGTCGGAAATGGCGGCGGATTTTACGCCGGCGTGGACCTGTTCCCAAGACTGGCCGCTGCGGTTGCTGGCTTTTGGCGCCATGATTGTATTGACGTTCCCCACGATCCTGTAAGGTAACCAGCGGCTGACCTGATTGGCGGTTGTGAAAGGGATGCTTGAGGCGCTCGGGTAATCATAGGTGTGGCCCGGCCCGTGCCATGACATGTTGGTTCTCATCTTTTCATTATATCATCTTTCCGAAGAGCTTCGAAGTAAACGTCCATAAGCGCCTCGTTGCGCAGGCCGTTTTTCCAGGCGTTGTAAACCTCCATAAGGTTCATTTTTCCAAGAGCTTGCAGCGCTTCGGGCGCGCCTTTGGTTTCGAATTCGGCCACGACATCGAACATGACGGAGATCATGTCGATATTCTTGCCGTAATTGATGTTCAAAAAGATTTCCATGTCGGCCGCGATATGCGGGTGCGCGTAACCATCGGCGATCTGGCGGATATCGCGCAGGGCATAGGCCAGCACAAGCGCTTGAAAATATTTGGCGTTTTGTTCCGCCGCCGGCATCATCATGTAGATGACGCAATCATTGGTGATGAGGCCGTGATAATTCGGCGAGCCAATCACCCGGATTTCGGCGTTACATTTTTCCATCCCCTTTAAAAGGTTCTGCCCGATGTCGGTTTCGGAGAGGATGGAAATGCTTTGCTCGATAATTTGCTTTTCCAGCGGGTGGCGGTAGGGAATATCCCGCTGCGGCTTGAGTTCGTGCAGGAAAGAGGCGTTAACGGGTGATAAAACGGTTATTTTTCCGTCCTGTGTGATCTTTACCGCCCCCGGAACGGTGTTATCATGATAAATCAGAGGCGTTTCGATGCTGTACGTGCGCGTTTGAGCGTCTAAAGTCACCTTGCTTTGCGCGTGGCTTTGTTCGGGATCAACAAGAAAATGCAGGCTGTGGCCGCGTTCGTAGACGTAGGAAATGTAAAGATCGAGGTAACTTAGGACATTGCTTTCATCGAGGCCGAGCGCGCCGAGCGTGTTGAGGTTATGAAATGCCTGGTCCGAGCCATCGAGGTAATGATGGTTTTCACCGTTGCTGAGGTAATCGAGGATGAGGTAGGGGATCATGTACTTGTTGACGATCCGGTAAATCGAATAGCCCGCATAGAACGGCAAGGCGAGCATATGAACTTCGCAGAGCGATGGGTCGAAAAGGACAGGATCGTCATTCGATTTTACGGCGTTTATAAAAACGGCGGAACGCTCCGGGTCCAGTCTTTGCCAGTCTCTCATTATGGTTACTGCCTTATGCGGCCAGTGGAAGGTGCCTTTGGCGCGCTTCGAGCGCCTGCATGATGATATCCGGTTTGGCTCCCGGTTCAAAGGGAAGGGTGCTCAAGGCTTGCCGCCAGACCCGCCCGCCTGGTTGGGCATGGAAGAGTCCCATCATATGACGAGTAATAGATTTTATAGGAATATCATATAGTTCCATTTGTTTTTTAATGTAATAAATCATATCCAGCGCGACGGTTTCGCGGTCGCGTACGGAAGGATTTTTGAAGATTTCTCGCTCGATATCGGCAAGAAAATACGGGTTTTGATACGCCTCGCGACCGATCATGACACCGTCGAAGCCAGCGGGATGACGGATGAGGGGGTAAATTTGTTCGGTTGTTGTAAGCCCACCATTCAAAATTATATTTAAATTAGAATGATTTAACTTAATTTGTCTGACTAAATTATAATCAAGCGGCGGCACTTCTCTGTTTTCTTTCGGGCTTAAACCTTTTAGCCATGCCTTGCGGGCGTGAAGGATAAACGTACGGCACCCGGCAGCGGCAACGGTGGATATGAAATGGTCGAGAAATTCAAAGCCTTCATGGTCGTCGACCCCGATCCGGCATTTGACGGTGACGGGGATATCGACGGCCTCTACCATAGCGGCAACACAATCGGCCACGCGCTGCGGCTCCTTCATCAGGCAGGCACCGAAAGCGCCGCTTTGCACCCGGTCCGACGGGCAGCCGCAATTGAGATTGATTTCGTCATAGCCGTAATCGCGGCCCATTTTCGCGCATCTGGCCAGATCGCCGGGATCGGAGCCGCCAAGCTGGAGCGCCAGCGGGTGCTCGGCCTCATCAAAGCGCAAAAAGCGGTCCCTGTCGCCGTGGATCAGCGCACCTGTCGTCACCATTTCCGTGTAAAGCAGGACATGCGGGGAAATCAGGCGCAAAAAATAGCGGCAATGCCGATCCGTCCAGTCCATCATCGGGGCGATGGATATGTGCGGCAGGGGGGAGAGGCTATCTAACTTTTTGTTTTTCATCACGTTTTGTTGAATCTATCAGTTCGTTCGTAAAAAAATTTTACCCGGGGTGTCCACTCGTTATGTTATTTCAAAAAGCCTGGCTCGAAACGCGGGCAAGGCTTCTCAATATAGGAAAAATTTCCTCAAATGTCAAGCCCCTCGCCTTTGCTCTGGCAAATTGGCGGGGGTCGTTATAGTATGAAAGTTGGGGTTTCGGGTAGAAAAATCATGAATAAACTTATTGCAGGCGTTCTGAATGTTGCAAGGCTGCGTTTCCCGCGCAAGCGGGAATCTTTGTTTTTGGGGGGCTTAAGATCCCCGCTTTCGCGGGGAAAGCACAAAAGAGACTTTTTCAGCAAGTCTGTTCAGTGCTTCCTTCTTATGGTTTTTGCCGTTTTGACGCTTTTTCCCGCCGGGCTGAGGGCGCAGGAAAATGATGCTTTCCGCTCGACGGATTATCCGCTGCCGCGCTTTGTTTCGCTGGCTTCGGACAAGGTTTTTCTGCGCGCCGGGCCGGGGGCGCAGTTCCCGGTTAAATGGGAATATCACAGGAAAAGCCTCCCCGTCGAAATCGTTCTGGAGTTTGATGTCTGGCGTAAAATCAAGGACATGGACGGTTCGGAAGGCTGGGTCCACCAGTCCATGCTCTCCGGCACGCGGACGGTCCTGATTACCGGGCAGGAACCCGTGGGTGTGCGGCGCAAACCCAGTGAAAAGGCGCGTCTGGTGGCCTATATGGAGCCGGAGGTTATTGCCGCGCTGCATGAATGCCAGCCGGACTGGTGCCGGGTTGAATCCTCAGGATATAAAGGCTGGGTCAGTCGCGCTTCGCTCTGGGGCGTTTACAAGGATGAGGTTGTGGAGTAGGGCGCTTATTTAATATCTTGTGTGGAGAGGCTTAGCAGCAGTGAGGCTGCGAAGGCTCCAAATCCCAAAGTCGGGACAAACATCATTGATGTAAGGCTGGCCGCGGCGAAAAGCAAGCGAAGTGATGATCCGCCGCCTGCCCGTCCTGCTTTTCCGGCGGCATTGAAGGCTTTTTGGTTGGGGCTGGCCTTGCCGCGTGCATTGACGGCATCTTTCGCGGCCTGGTTGCGGGCGCGCTGTGCATCCTGAGCGTCTCTGTTTGCTTGTTGCGCTTTTTCCTGTACTTTTCTCTCTGCGGCCACTGGAGTTCCCTCTATCTCCTTGTTAATTAAAGCCTGTTTTCAAGTTAGGATAATTTTATCATTTTCTATAAAAACATGTCAAATTTGGGTTTGGGAGAGGGCATAAAAAAACTTATCAACAGAGTTTACGCGAGTCGCGAATTCGATTATCCTTTTCTATGTCGTTGATTCGGCACCTTTCTACCGGCTTATCCACAATTTTCTCAGGGTAAGCCATTTCAACATATTTTTTCATTTGGCGGCTCATGTTTGCACTGACCAATAAACCGGAAATGGGCGCCCGTCTTTATGCGGGCCTGATCGATCTCGCTACCGATTCGGAGCGCGGCACCGACGTTATGCAGCTGATCCAGCATATGGCCGGGGTTTTGGTCGAGACGTATCTTGTTTTTGAGCAGCCCAACGACACCATGCAGGCGAGCCTCGAAAGGTTGGCGCAGATGATGGGTTGTTCGCCCGCCGAGGGGCCGCTTGGCCCCCGCGCCTTGCCGCCGCCGCATATTATTGATCTGGAGACCGAAAGGGGGCGCCTTGCCGCCCGGGGGTTTTTCGAGGAATGGCTGGATTGCGCCTATGAGTTTCACGATCTGGTCCTTGTGATTGTTCATAACATTCTGGTGAGTTGGGAGGCGGATGGCCAGTCGCGGGCTGAATCACTCCGCCTTTTGATTGAATGTACGACGCGCTGCATGACTTATGAAATCGCGGCGCAGGAGCTTTGCGATGTCGTTATCGAGAAAAAAGTGGCCCGTGACCGCTGGTGTCTCGGCGATTGCGTCGCCGCGTTAAGCGGCGTGGCGGGGCGGCGTCTGGCGACCTCCATGTACGCTGACGGCCGCGTGTATTTCGTTGGGGCGGAGATTCCGGAAATCCTCGACCATGTCGCGCATGTGATGACGCAAGAAGCTGTACGTCTGGGCGTTCCCGCCGGGAGCGACTGGCGTTTCGGTCTTCCAGCCAACGACATTCCGGTCAATGCGCCGGTGAACCTGATCAACGCAATGGAGCCGTATTGCATCGGTTTTTTCCGCGCGATCCGCGTGGATAATCCATTTGAGCAGGCGGTGTGTTGTGCCAAGGCTGCGGGGCGTATGCTGGCCGTAGCGGCGGGCGGCGCGGTGCCCGAGCTGGAGCCAGCGATTGCCAAGCCGCTGGCCATGGCCGCCATGACGGAGACCTATAAGTTTGTCTGTCTGGAACAGAAGGCGCTCTCCGTCTAAATGGCGGTATAAGCGCTTGAACCTCCTTCCATAAACTCGTATAAATCACTCTGTAATGACGACAGCGGTGATACAGAAAATGACTTTTACGCCTAAATCCAGCTATTCCTATGACGAGTTGATTGCCTGCGGCGAGGGCAAATTATTCGGCCCCGGCAACGCGCAATTGCCGCTGCCGCCGATGCTGATGTTCGA
>DIHF01000061.1:0-4638 GCA_002420015.1 Micavibrio sp. UBA5703 | reverse complement strand
TGCCGCCGATGCTGATGTTCGACCGCATCACGCATGTGAGCGCCGATGGCGGCCCGCACGGCAAGGGCCAGATCATCGCCGAATTCGATATCAAACCCGATCTGTGGTTTTTTGCCTGTCACTTCAAGGGCGATCCGGTGATGCCGGGATGCCTTGGCCTTGATGCCTTGTGGCAGTTGACGGGGTTCTTTCTGGGCTGGCTGGGCGCGCCGGGATCGGGCCGCGCGCTGGGGCTGGGCGAGTTAAAATTCACCGATCAGGTTTTGCCGACCACAAAGCTGGTGCGCTATATCGTCGACTTCAAGCGCGTCATCAATCGTAAGCTGGTTCTTGGCGTGGCCGACGGCAAGCTCGAGGCCGACGGCAAGGTGATTTATGAAGCCACGGATATGAAGGTCGGGTTGTTCGAGAACAAGAAAGCGGCTTGAAAAGGATTTAACCACAGAGGCACAAAGACACAGAGAATTTATATAAAAAACTCCGTGCCTCTGTGTCTCTGTGGTTTTAAAGTGGAAGGTATATGACGCAAAACAATCGTAGAGTTGTTATCACAGGCGTGGGGATTGTTTCCTGTATAGGAAATGACGTTCCTTCTGTTCTGCAATCTCTCAAGGCCGGGAAAAGCGGCATTACGGCTTCGCCGGAATATGCCCAGATGGGGTTCCGCTCACACGTTCACGGCAAGCCGCAAATCAACCTGGAGGAAAGCATCGACAAGCGACTGTTCCGCTTTATGGGCGATGCAGCGGCGTACACGCATCTGTCGATGGAGCAGGCGATAAAAGATTCCGGCCTCGAAGAAAAAGATATCGTCAACGAGCGCACAGGAATTATCGTCGGCTCCGGCGGGCCGTCGACGCGCGCGCAGGTGGCTGCCGCCGACATTGCCCGCGAAAAGGGGCCAAAGCGCGTCGGGCCGTTTGCCGTGCCCAAGGCCATGTGCTCGACGACCTCGGCCACCGCCGCGACGAATTTCAAGATCAAGGGCGTGAATTACACCATTTCATCGGCTTGCAGCACCTCCGCGCATTGCATCGGTAACGCCGCCGAGATGATTCAGTGGGGCAAGCAGGACGTGATGTTCGCCGGCGGTGGCGAGGAGCTGGACTGGACGCTTTCTGTGCTGTTCGACGCGATGGGCGCAATGTCGTCCAAATACAACGCCACACCCGAAAAAGCGGCGCGGGCCTATGACGCCAACCGCGACGGGTTCGTCATTGCGGGCGGCGGCGGCATTGTTGTGCTGGAAGAGCTTGAACACGCCAGGGCGCGCGGCGCGAAAATCTATGCTGAAATCACCGGCTATGGCGCAACGTCCGACGGTGCGGATATGGTCGCGCCGAGCGGTGAAGGTGCCGTACGTTGTATGCGGCAGGCGCTTTCGACAATCAAGATGCCAGTCACATACATCAATTCGCACGGCACGAGTACGCCGGTGGGCGACATCACGGAACTGAACGCCATGCGCGAGGTCTTCGGCAAGATGGAGCAGGACTTCCCGCATATCAGCGCCACCAAATCCATGACCGGACATTCGCTGGGCGGTACGGGCGTGCAGGAGGCCATTTACTGCCTGCTGATGATGCAGAATAATTTTGTTGCGCCGAGCATCAACATTGAAACGCTGGATGAAGGCGCGGCCGGATTGCCGATCGCCCGCCAGCGTGTCGACAACGTCAAACACCAGACGATTATTTCCAATTCCTTCGGCTTCGGCGGCACGAATTGCACGCTGGCGATGAGCAGATACGATGAATGAACTCATGAAAGGCAAGCGTGGGTTGATCATGGGCGTGGCGAACGACCACTCCATTGCTTGGGGTATGGCCAAGGCGTTGCACGCGCATGGGGCGGAGCTGGCTTTCACCTATCAGGGCGATGCGTTCGGCAAGCGCGTGAAGCCGCTGGCGGAAAGCGTTGGCTCGAAAATCGTCCTCGACTGCGATGCGTCGAATGAGGGCGATCTGGACAAGGTTTTTGCGGCGCTGAAAAAAGAATGGGGCGGGATCGATTTCATCGTTCACGCGATTGCCTATTCCGACAAGAATGAATTGCAGGGCCGCTACGTCGATACGACGCTCGGCAATTTCCTCAACACCATGCATATTTCCTGTTACTCGTTCACCTCGGTCATGCGCCGCGCGAAGGATTTAATGAAAGAGGGCGGCGCGGCGGTGACGCTGTCCTACTACGGCGCGGAAAAAGTTATGCCGAATTACAACGTGATGGGCGTGGCCAAGGCGGCGCTGGAGGCTTCGGTCAGGTATCTGGCGGCGGATTTAGGCCCGGAGGGTGTGCGCGTGAACGCGATCAGCGCCGGGCCGATGCGCACGCTGGCGGGCGCGGTGATCGGCGGGGCGCGGACCACTTTTAAGTACAATACCCTGACTGCGCCGCTGCGCCGCCCGGTGGAGCTTGAGGAGCTTGGAGGCACGGCGCTCTACCTGCTATCCGATTTGTCCGGCGCGGTGACGGGAGAGGTCCACTACGTCGATTGCGGCTTCAACGCGGTCGGTATGCCCCCGCATGATAAGTTGAAGGAACTGGGCGGGAATGGGGGGTAGTTCTTCTGTGTGCATAACTTCATAAGACTTCTTGCCGGATTTTTAACTTAATGGAACGATGTAGAAGTTGTCGAATCGGCAACTATCAATAGGTTGCTTTTAGCAACCCACATCAAAAACGGCCATCGTAGGCTCCGGTGTCTAGGTGCTTCTGTTTTTACAGGTGCTCTCGTAGCACAAACGGTCTGCTTTCCCGGGCTCCGATTGAAAAATCGGAGCCTTTTGTGTTTTGTTACTCCAAGTAAAAGTACGTCATTGCGAGGAGGAGCGTAGCGACGACGTGGCAATCCAAAGCCTCAAGAAAAGACTGGATTGCTTCGCTCCCGCTGGTCGCTCGCAATGACGAGTGAAGTATCGGATTATTAATTCAAGAGATTATAATGACAAGATCCCTCGGCTGCGCCCGCCTTTGCTGCGCTACGGCGCGGCTTCGCTCGGGATGACAACTCAGGGGGTATTCGCGTCTTTCGGTAGAGTGCGATCAATGTACCGTCAGCAGGCCGTCTTTGACCACATCGGGGGCGTCGGAGAAGAGGGTGTCCACGCCCCAGCTCTGGAACTTGCGGGCCTCGTCCGGTTCGTTGACGGTGTAGACGAGCACGCTGTAGCCCGCGTCGCTGATGTCCTCGACGATTTCACGGGTCACGAGGCGCGAGCCGAGATTGACGGTTTTTACATCGAAATATTCGGCCTGCTGCTGCCAGTTTTCCGGCATGGCATCGCCGCCGATCAAAAGCCCGCGCGCCCAGTCGGTCGCCATGTCGCGGGCGATCTCAAGGCTGACGGGTTGAAATGAAGAAATCAAAAGGCGGTCGTGGTCGTCCCAGATTTGCGAGAGGATATCGAGGGCGATTTCCGCCGTTTCCTTTTCCCGGCCCGGTGTCGGCTTGATTTCAAGGTTGAGGCCGAGGCCGCGCTGGATCAGGACATCGACGGCTTCTTCGAGAGTGGGGATTTTAACGCCGCTGAAGCTGTCGCCGAACCAGCTTCCGGCTTCCAGTTGCCGGATGTCCTCAATGGTGGCTTCGGCCACGAGGCCGTGGCCGTTGGTTGTGCGCTCCAGCGTGTCGTCGTGGAAAAGGATAGGGACGTCGTCCTTTGTCAGCATGACGTCGAATTCCACCCATTCAACGCCCATGTCGGCGGCGGTGTGCAGCCCCTCCAGCGTGTTCTCCGGAGCGTAGGCGGCGCAGCCGCGATGGCCGATGATTTTGGGGAGTTTTAGAATTTCAGAATCTCCGAATCTCAGAATCTCAGAATTAAAGAGTCCCAGATATTCTGAGATTCTGAAATTCCGAGATTCTGAGTTTCTCCTTTAGCCATTCGCCCGTTTGCGGTCGCGGCCACCACGGTCGCCACGGCCTCTGCCGCCGCCACGGTCGTCGCGTTCGCGGCGCGGGCCGCGTGAGCCGAGTTCCTCAGCCGAAGGCAGGTCGCCGATGATGTCGCCGGTTTCCTGATCCACGCGCTTCATCGAGAGCTTGATCTTGCCGCGGTCATCCATGCCGAGAACAACCACTTTCACCTGGTCGCCTTCATTCACAACATCTGTGGTCTGGCCGACGCGCTCGGATGCCAGTTCAGAGATGTGGACGAGGCCGTCCTTCGCGCCCATGAAATTGACGAAAGCGCCAAATTCCATCGTCTTGACGACCTTGCCGGAATAGACCTTGCCGGTTTCAGGTTCATCGGTGATGCCCTTGATCCAGTTGACGGCGGCGTCGATCGAGTCCTGATTGACGGCGGCGACCTTGATGGTGCCGTCATCGTCGATGTCGATCTTGGCGCCGGTCTTTTCCGTGATTTCGCGGATGACCTTGCCGCCCGTGCCGATAACCTCGCGGATTTTATCCGTCGGGATTTTCAGCGTGACGATCTGCGGCGCGTTCGGGTTCAGCTCGGCACGGGCGGTGTCGAGCGCCTTGGCCATTTCGCCAAGGATGTGCATACGGCCGTTTTTCGCCTGTTCGAGTGCGATCTTCATGATTTCCTCGGTGATGGAGGTAATCTTGATATCCATCTGGAGGGCGGTGATGCCTTCCTCGGAACCCGCGACCTTGAAGTCCATGTCGCC
>DIHF01000063.1 GCA_002420015.1 Micavibrio sp. UBA5703 | reverse complement strand
GTGCCGCGCAAAAGGGTTGCGTAATGTCCCGACATTGGCGCGACGATCAACACATTGGGATCGCGGCGTTTGATATTGCGCCGGAAATTCAAAAGACGCCCAAAAGGTTTTTCAACGATGGATGTTTCCCTGATCGAGACGCTTTGTCCGTCGATTATTGTTTCGCTCAGGCCAAAATCCGGCTTGCCGAAGCGGCGCGTTGTGCGTTCGATCATTTCAGCACTGGCGCTTAAAGTGCGGCCCAATTGGGTATAGGAAAGCGGGTTCCATGGATTTTGCAGTGCCATGCGCGCTAACTCCGCCTGATAGCGCAGGGGAGTCAGAAGGGCGTGCTGAAGATCGTATAGATGATAGAGCAAAGCGGTCCTCTCTTTATTGGACGTATGGTTATCTATATATTGTAAGGTAAAAGGAAAGCGACTCGAGGAGCATCATTGTATCATAACCGAAAACAAAGTGAATCCTTAGAAACGGGCGCAATTCATGATTGAGATTTACCAGCAGTTGCACACATATGTATTCGATCCGGACAGGATACCGTACGCTATAGCCGCTATTTTCTTAACAATGGTTGTCGGGATGGTCACGGGGCCGCTGGCGGGCAATGCCAACCCGCTTATATGGGGTGTACTTGACGGGATGTTTGGCGGTTTCGGGGGCAAAATGGACCGGCTGCACCGCTCAAAACACGATTTAATGCTGCGAGGGTTCTTTTTTGCGGTTTTTGTGCTGGTTTTTTGTTTGGTTGTCGCAAAATTCATCGAAAAATTGACGATTTTATACCCGTTTCATGGGTTTTCCGAGGTTCTTGCCCTGTCAATTCTTATCACTTCCGGGTCGGTTTGGTTTGCGACCCTGAAAATTTATTTTGCCCTCAGTAAAAAAGAAATGGGCAAGGGGGCGTATTACATTGTTTCACGTTCAACAAGAGTGGATCTTAACAGTGTCGATGATTATGGCATCACACGTACGGCTATGGGGTTTCTTGCGCGCAGTTTTGATAAGGGGTTGGTCAACCCGGTATTTTGGTACCTTGTCGGGGGGGTGCCGCTGGCGTACGTGTATGCGGCACTGGGGATGATGGCCTGGCGGTACGGTAAGGACGGTTTCGGCAAGGGGTTTGGAGAAATTCCGCTTGTTTTGGAAAGGCTTATGGGGATCGTTCCCTCGCTTTTTGCCGGGATTTTGCTGTCTGCTATAGGGTACACGGGCGTTTTCAGGCGTATTTTCAACTTGGGCAAGAATGGTACGCGTGCGCCGTATTATCAGGGTGGTTTGCCGCTGACGGCTCTGGCCTGGCATAAAAACGCGGTTCTGGGAGGCCCGGTCAAGGATATAGACGGTTCGGCGCTCAGGAACGTCTGGGTAGGGCCAGAAGGGGCAAGCGCCAAGGTAGACCATAAAATGCTGGGAATTGGCATTTTTACCAATTTTGCGGCGCATATCCTGTTTCTGGCCGCTCTTTTTTGCGCTTATCTTATATCAAGTAACTATTTGATTTCATTGAATTAATATGTTTTTGGCGCAGCGGATGGCTATTCCGGTGCTGATTTTTCACATTTTTTGAATATTTATATGGAAATATATGTTAAAATTATGTTAAGTATACAAACATAAGAAAATTTACTATGGGATTGAAAGAAACATTATGGGTTATGCAATCAGATTACGGGCGGACAATGACAATTGTCCGCACCAGAGACTTAAACGGGCTATAGCCTTGCTTGAACAAGCGGTGGCAAAAAACAGGCTGGCGTGTCAGGAATTCAAAAATACGGTGTCGGACCTCAAGGAGAGTATGAAAAACCTCGAAGAGGGTACGAAAACATTCCAGAAAAAAATGGGTGAAATCGCGACCGGAATTCAGAATGTAAACAGCATGTCCAAAAAGCTTGTCGATATCATGGACCGGGTTACTGAGTAGAAATCCATATAATTACCGTCATTCCCGCGGCCTGACCACGTGCTTGTGGTCAGGCTTAAACGGCGGGAATCCATATGTGCGGCGCTTTGCGCCGCGCTTTTTCTGGATCCCCGTCGTTTGAGTTCGCGTAAACCTGCGGTTTCCACGAACCACGGGGATGACGGATGTATTGTGTTTAAGTAATCTGGCGCTTGACTTTCTGGCGCATTTTCTCTTATCTTCCGGCTCAAACAGAATAACTGCAACCGTTTTAGTTTAAGGAAGAACACCATGAGCCGCCGCTGTATGATAACCGGGAAAGGCGTTATGACCGGAAACAACGTTTCCCACGCCAAAAACAGAACCCGCCGCCGTTTCCTGCCCAATGTGCAGTATACGCGCCTTTATAGCGAAGTGCTCAAGCGCTGGGTCAGCCTGCGCGCCAGTTCTGCGGGCCTGCGCACGGTCGAGCACATGGGCGGTTTCGATGCCTATCTGGCCGACACGGCTTCAAGCAAGCTTGATCCGGCTTTGCGCCCTTTCAAAAAACAGGTTGAAAAGGCCCGTTCCGGCAAAGCGGCGTAAGCTTTGAGTCTTCCCGCATTAGGATACCCGAACTTCTCCTTTGAAATCACCGCGCGCGACGGAAAGACTTCGGCGCGGACGGGGCTGCTCAAAACGCCGCACGGTGCGATCGAGACGCCGAACTATATTTTCTGCGGCACCAAGGCCACGGTCAAGGCGTTATCCCCGGCACATTTGCGCGAAGCGCAGACGGATATCATCCTTTCCAACACCTATCACCTGATGCTTCAGCCCGGCGCGGATCTGGTCGAGAAGATGGGCGGGTTGCATAAATTCATGCAATGGGACGGCCCGATGCTGACCGACAGCGGCGGTTTTCAGGTGTTTTCCATGGGGCACGGCACCTGCGCCGACGAGGTCAAGGGTCGCAACAAGGGGCATGAAAACAAAAGCCTTCTGGAGATCAGCGAGGAGGGCGCGGTGTTTCGTTCCTATATCGACGGAGCGAAAATCAAATTAACGCCGGAAAGCTCAATGGAGATCCAGCGCCAGCTCGGCGCGGACTTGCTCATGCAGTTCGATGAATGCACGGCCTATCACGACACAAAAGATTACACGGCCAAATCCATGGCCATGAGCATGCGATGGGGTGATCGCTGCCTGTCGGCTTTTGCGGAAAAGGATAACGGCGCGCAGGCGGTTTACGGCATTGTACAAGGCGGCGTTCACAGGGAGTTGCGCGAGGAAAGCGCCGCCTATACGAAGGACAGGCCGTTTTTCGGTACGGCCATCGGCGGGTGCCTCGGCGGCACGAATGAGGAAATGCGTGGCATTATCGAATGGTCCGCGCCGTTCATACATCCCGAAAGGCCGGTGCATTTTCTGGGGATCGGCCGGATCAGGGATGTGTTTACCTTTGTGCGGCTGGGGATTGATACCTTCGATTGCGTCATCCCCACACGCCTGGCGCGGCACGGCATGGCGTATGTGCGGGGAACGCCCGGCGAGACCATAAACATCAAAAACGCCCGCTACCGGGACGATCCGGAGCCTCTAGACGAAAGTATGGGGCTGGCGGCGTCAAAAGACTTTTCCAAGGCCTATATCCACCATTTGTTCAAAGCCAATGAAATCCTTGGAATTCAAATACTTGCCCAGCATAATGTGGCCACTTTCAACCGCCTGATGCGTGAAGTCAGGCAGGCTATAAAAGATGGCAGCCTCGATAATCTTGAAAAAGAATGGCTGGCGGCTTAGGCTTTGTTAACGGATTTACGCGTATTCTAAACAGAGAGTGGGTGGATTATGCCTCTAGAGTACGGTCTTGAGCAGAAAATCAAGAACATTGCGCCTGCGCTGAAGGAATATTCGGCGTGGTTTGCGGCTGTTCACAGCGACACGCCTGCGACCGTTCCGGGGTTGTTGCTGGGATGGCTTGGTGGCGAGGGTGCCGCCGAGCTTTTAAAGCCTGAGCAAATTGAAGAATTCCGCCAGAATCACCATAAATTGATCGCAGCCGGCAAGCCAAATCCCGGTCAGTTTGAAGATTTTATTGCCGAGCTGGCATCGTTGGAGAAAAAGATAGTATCGGAAAATCTGGGATACGACTCTCTTACGAGCCTGCGCAGCAAGCGGGTGCTGGTCAACGACCTTAAAAAGGAACTTGATCGCCTCGCGCGCAACGGCCAGCAGTTTACTGTTGCCATTGCGCGTATAGATGGGTTTCAAAAGATCAGGGATTCGTTCGGTGAGGATAAGGCCAGAGATTATGTCGTCCTGGTTTCCGGGCTTATCAAGAAGAGCTTGCGGGCGTTTGATGATGCCTACGTGTTTGCCGATGACAAGTTCATACTCTGCATGAAGCAATCAGAGGCCAGAGGGGGAATCGCGGCATTGGAGCGTCTGCGCCATGAGTTGGAGCGGGAAAATATCACCATCAATTTTGGGAATGAAAAGGTTCCCTTGACAGTTTCCTGCTGTGTTGCAGAGCCTTTGCCGGATGAAAAAGTACATGAGCTCCTGGAAAATCTGGATGCTGATCTGAACAATCCGCGCAACGAATCGGACATGGTTCTGAAACATTACGAGATGAGCCCTCTTGAAAGATACGTACAGGCAGCGAAAGAATAGCCGATATGGCGACCCCATCGATCGATCATGCGGCTTTGTTCAATTCCATGCCGGTTCCGCGTTTTATCGTGCAGCCTGCGGACGACAATCTGTTCATTGTACGTGAGGCCAATCTGCGAGCGCTTGATTATTTCGGGCGCAGCGCCGATCAGGTTCTTGGTAAATCGATCGCATCATTTATGGACAGCGAAAACGCCCGCCATTTCCATCAGTCCTTTGAAGTTTGCGCCGGAAAGAAAAAGCCTGTCACCATTCTGGCATTGCCGACGGTGCCCGGCGGGGTGCGGGTTAACGGCTTCTGGGTCAGCCCCGTCAAGGATGACAAGGGAAATGTTATTTTACTCGATGTTATCGGTCAGGCTGATGTGTCTGACCAGTCTATTTTACAACGCGAGCGAGACGACGCCATATCGCTTTTGACATCTGTTTTTGATGTGAGCGAGATCGGGATCGTGGTCACGGATACCGACAGGCAGATCGTCCGTGTGAACGAAAGCTTTATCAGGGTCTATGGATGGTCGCGCGATGAGCTTATCAATGCTGATATTATCGGTCTTGTGACACCTGACGAGCGTGACGCGGTTAAAAAGAACTATGACGATCTGTTGAAATCAGGCGGGCACAATGCCGGTGAAATGAAGATTATCCGCAAGGAAGGCAGTGTCGCCAACGCTCTGTTTACGGCAGCGACCATCGAGCTTAGCCAGAAGCGGCGCTTTCAGGTTACGACGGTCATGGATATCACTCTGCGCAAGCAGATGGAGCAATCGCTTTTACTGGCCAAGGAGCAAGCCGATGCGGCCAATATGGCGAAATCAACCTTTTTGGCGAATATGAGCCATGAACTCAGAACACCGATGAATGCCATTATCGGATTTTCGGAGATGATACTGAAGGAAACTTACGGGCCTTTGGGTAATAAAAAGTATTCCGAATATCTCGGCGATATTCTTTCGAGCGCCAATCATCTGCTTGAAATCATCAACGAGGTTCTCGATATGTCGAAAATCGAGGCGGGGCGGATCGAACTGGATGAGGGAAGCGTCGACGTGGTCGGCCTTATTGATTCCGTATCGCGGATGATGGCTTCACGGGCATTCGACAGGAACATAACTATTTCTCATGATATTCAGGAAGGACTGCCCAACCTCTACGCCGATCCGCAATTGGTGCGCCAGATTTTGATCAATCTGATGACCAATGCGATAAAGTTCTCCAGGGCAGGGGAGCAAATAACGGTCGGTGCCCGAGTGCTGGCTGATGGGCGGATGCAGATTACCGTTTTCGACCAGGGTGTCGGTATTCCTAAAGACAAGATCAGTCAGGCCATGGAGCCTTTTGGGCAGGTCACAAAGGGGCCGGGATATGCAGGACAGGGCACCGGGTTAGGCCTTCCGCTGGCCAAGGCGATGGCGGAGTTGCACGATGGCACATTGACGCTGGAGTCCGATCTTGGGCAGGGCGCGCGTGTTTTCGTTTCCTTTCCTGCGCGGCGCGTTATCGCGGCATCTCCGAAGTCGAAAAAAGCCCCTGTCCGCGGCTAAGCAGCCCAAACTTGCTCAAATGTGCCGAAAGGGCTAGTATCGGCCCGGTAACCTTAGTGATTTGGGAAAATCGCCATGACTGAACTGGAGCAACGTGCCGCCGAAGCCGGCCTGAAGATGACAGGCCAGCGCCGCGTTATTTTGCGCGTTTTGGGCAGCGCCGAAGACCATCCTTCGGTCGAAGATGTCTATGAGCGCGCCAGAAAGATCGACGAGTCGATTTCCATCGCGACGGTTTACCGCACGTTAAGCCTTCTGGACGAGCTTGATCTTGTCATCCGCCATGAGTTTCAGGAAGGTTATTCGCGCTATGAGCTTAACGCCGATCATCATCACCATCTGATTGATCTTGAGACCGGGAAGGTCGTTGAATTCCAAAATGAAGAACTGGAAAAAATTAAAATAAAAATCGCCCGCGATCTTGGTTATGATCTGGTCGATCATCGTCTTGAGTTGTACGGGAAGAAGATAAAAAAGAAATGACCTGCAAAACCGGAAATTTTGAGATTGAAAAGGAAGACGATGGCTGCAAATGCCATGCCGCCGTCATGCGCGCCTATAACGGGATGAAGCATGAGGGCGAAAAGGCCGCTTTCGGCGTGGCCCTTCGCGTTTACAGTTTTCACCACCCCGAAGATCCTTCCGACACCGCCCTGTTGACCGTCAGCCGCTGGGTCAATGAAGGGCATGTCCATTAATTATGGATGAGGCCCGTATCCCAACCGGATTGATCGTCGAAGGGCAGCTTCGCCGCCTTTCGTCGCAATCCATACCGGCCTATGTGGTCAATCGCGGGGCGTATGCCGCCGGGCTTATTCTGGTCAAAATAAACACAATCGAAGAAGGCTGTATTGTACTTATCCAACAGCGCGATATAGAGGGGGAGCTTGGCTGGATGGCGGTTCTGGGCGGCACCAATACCGTGCCGGAAAAAGAGGCTGACGCCTATATCGCCCGCGCTGTCAGCCGCGACCCGGACCTTTGGGTTATCGAGGTTGAGGACCGCCAGCGTCGCAACCCGTTTGAGGGGAAGGCGATAAGTTAAGAAATCAGGTGACCGGGGCGGGTGTTTTGTATAAAACAGTCCGGTTATGATTAAAGATATTGTTTCAAAACGCCGGACCTTTGCCATTATCTCGCACCCCGATGCGGGGAAGACGACGCTGACCGAAAAGCTCCTGCT
>DIHF01000035.1 GCA_002420015.1 Micavibrio sp. UBA5703 | reverse complement strand
AAGCTCATGAAGCCGAGCTTCACGCCGTGCTTTTTGCTAAAGCTGTCCTGATATTCCTTGCGCAAATCCATCACCGCGCCCATATCCACTTCGTTAAACGTGGTCAGCATGGCGGCTGTGTTCTGCGCTTCTTTCAGGCGGGAGGCGATAACCTGACGCAGACGGGTCATCTTGACGCGCTCTTCTCTATCGGAAATTTCTCTCGGCTTTGACGGCGCGGCGGGAGCCGGCGTGGGCGCGGGAGCCGATGCCACGGCGGACGCAGACTTGGTGGCTTGCGCGCCGCCCATATATTTCTGCACGTCTTCCTTGGTCAGACGGCCATCGCCGCTGGCGCTGGGGATTTTCGACGCATCAAGGTTATTGTCGGCCAGCATCTTGCGCACAGCCGGAGAAAGTTTCGGCTCCTCCGACGGTGCGGCAGCAGACGCAACCACAACCGGCGCAGGAGTGGCAACAGCAGCTTTCGGCGCGGGTGCGGGCGGCGCTTCTTTTTTGGCCGCAGGGGCCGTGTCATTCGCAACCGCCCCGGCTTCGAGTTCGCCCAGAATGGCACCAACGCCGACGCTTTCGCCCGCGCTTACGGTGATTTTTGTGATGACCCCGGCCACAGGCGCATTGACCTCCAGCGTGACCTTGTCGGTTTCCAGCTCGACCAGCGGCTCATCGGCCTGAACGGCTTCGCCTTCCTTCTTCAGCCACTGGGCAACAGTGGCTTCGCTGACGGATTCACCAAGTACGGGAACGACAATCTGGGTCATGGAGGGTGCCTTTTCGTAAAATAATTATTCTTATATCCTGCCCCCCTTAATTACGCGGAAGACGCGGCAAAGGCAAGCCCATGAATAACAATGCAGGCAACAATAAGTTGTTTGCCTGCACGATAGAAGGATGGATTCAAAATTTATTTTTGAGACTATCGGGGACCGTTTTGCCCAAATAATCGAGCATTTTGATACATCCCCCCCAAAGTAGAAAAAGCTGCAGCGCTAACTGCACACAAAGCAGCCCCTACCGGGTGATGATTGTACCATCCTGAATAAATTGTCGCAAGCAATGCACTTGTGCCTGCCATAGCGGCTGGATTAAATGATTCTAACAAACCTGATGGCCTAACAGGATTTCTGGATTCTTGACACCCTTCCCACACAGCACATGCCAAAGCAACAATCGTAAACAATAAAGCTCCTTCCATATCGTCTTGCTTGGCCGCCATAAACCCGCTGAGCGCTGCGCAGGATGCCGGGTTAAATACAACTAGAAGGTTACCGATTGTCGAGTTTACTGCCTCGCCCTTATTTCTTTTTTTCATCCTATTTTTCCCTATCTTTTAATTAATATGACAACCGTTTAGCAAGCAATTTTCATATTGTCAATAAAATAATTGGCCCAACCTCTATAACTATGAAAAGCGCGATTCCGGCTTACGCCCGGATCCATGCGCTCCTTCATTTACCATCGCATAGCCCTCTCCCCGCGAAGGCGGGGATCACGCCGGGGTGACATAAAAGGGGGAAACCTCTGCGATCTCTGCGCACTCTGTAGTTTTATATCAAAAATGCTGCCAGCCGGTGCGTTCAAAAACCAGAGGTTTTCCGGCTTTATCCATAACCGTCACTTTGGGGGCGCCCGCCTCAAAAATGCCGATGGCCGCAAGCGCCACCCCCTGTCCGGCAGCGGCAACCTTAAAACTCTCAAAATCCTCTGGTGCTACCGCCAGCGCCAGTTCGTAATCCTCGCCCCATATCAGAATGTCCTGCGGGGTTTTGGCCCCGCTTTGTATGGCCTCCCGCACCTTGTCCGAGAACGGGATTTTTTCCAGCTCCACCCGCGCCGCTAGACCCGACACTTCACAGATATGCCCCAGATCGGCGGGCAAGCCGTCCGATATGTCCACGGCCGCCTTTGCATACCGGCGGATGAGCGGCGCAATCGCCGTACGCGGATACGGAATGCGAAAACGGTCAAGGCACGCATCGCCGAGCGGCCCCGTCACAACCGCCAGATCGCCGATACGCGCCCCGCCGCGCTTGACGGCCTGCCCCGGCGGCACAAGGCCCAGCGCCGTGATGGAAACGCTCAGGCCACCCGCCCCCATCGCGGTCGTATCGCCGCCCGATAAAAAGATGCCGAACTCCTTCTGGTCGGCGGCCAGCCCCTTTGCAAATTCCGCGAGCCAGTCCTCCTCAAGATCCTTGGGCAACGCAAGATTAAGCTGATAACAAAACGGATCGGCCCCCATCGCAGCCAGATCGGAAAGATTAGAGCGCAGGCATTTTTGTGCCGCTTCTTTCGGCGGCAGCGCGTCGACGAAATGGTCCCCACGATTGGAGGTATCGCTGGTGACAATCAATTGCTGCCCCTGCGGGATATCCAGAATGGCGGCATCGTCCAGCAAGCCCCCCGCCCCCTTTCCGGCCAGAGGGGAAAAATATTTATGAATAAGTTCGAACTCAGCCACCCGAACCTCTATACATCAAAGTTTCTACGCCGCGAACTGAAGTGCGAACCGAAAACAGCCGCGCTGCCGCTTCAGGGTCCGGCGCTTCGCTGATGCTGCGCATCATGGCCACGCCCTCTGCGCCCGCCTTTATCACATCGCCCATATTCTCCGGCGTGATTCCACCGATGCCCACCACAGGAACAGGTGATAATTTCAAAAGCCTTGCGAATTTTTCCGGGCCGAGAACAGGCTTTCCCTTGTCGGTTTTGGTCGGATAAAACGGACCTGTCCCGGCGTAATCGACGACAGCAGGATCAAGCACCGCGAAATGATCCGCATGGAACGCGGTGAGGCCGATAATGGCCTGCGGCCCCAGAATCTCCCGCGCTTTGGCGGGCGGCATGTCGCCCTGCCCCAGATGCACGCCGTCGGCCCGGATCATCCGCGCCAGTTCGACATCGTCGTTAATAACAAAGGCGATCCTGCTGCCGCCCGTAACGGCCTGAAGTTGCTTGGCCATATCAATACGTACAAGCTCATCATTTTTCTTATCGCGGTACTGAAGCATGGTGATGCCGCCCCGAATGGCCGCCCGCGCAACCTCCAGCGGACCCCGCCCCGCGCAAGCCGACGGGTCGAGCACGAAATATATCGACGGATCAAATTTCTTTTTTCTGAGCATTCAGTGGGGCACCCGGTTACTTAACCGTCAAAGCCTCATCGATCAGCTTGGCCTGCTCGGCCACATGGCGGCTGTTAAGCCCGGTAGCCGGAGCGGCGGCATCGGGACGCCCGACATATTTTGCGCGTCCGGCCTTATGCTCGGCCTTGGCCAGCACGGCTTCGATGCGCGGCTCGACGAAGAACCATGCGCCCTGATTTTTCGGCTCTTCCTGACACCAGACGACATCGGCGTTTTTGTAATGCGCCAACTCATCGCTGAGCGCGTTCAGAGGGAACGGATAAATCTGCTCGACCCTGAGGATCATGACATCCTTGATGCCCCGGTCGCGGCGTTCCTGCAACAGGTCGTAATAGACCTTGCCCGAACACAAAATGACACGCTTGATCTGATCCGCCGGCGCGAGTTCCTTGTAATCCGTATCCCACAGGTAGCGGTGGAACGTGCTATCGCCCGTAAACTCGGCCGCCGTAGAAACGGCAAGCTTATGCCGCAGCAAAGATTTCGGCGTCATCATAACCAGCGGCTTGCGGAAGTCGCGCAGCATCTGGCGGCGCAGCGCGTGGAAGTAATTGGCCGGGGTCGTGCAGTTGCAGACCTGCCAGTTATCTTCCGCCGAAAGCTGGAGGAAGCGTTCAAAGCGCGCGGAGGAGTGCTCCGGCCCCTGCCCCTCATAGCCATGCGGCAGCAGCATCACGAGGCCAGACATACGCAGCCATTTGATTTCTCCGGCGGCGATGAACTGGTCGATAATGACCTGCGCACCGTTGGCGAAGTCGCCGAACTGCGCTTCCCAGATGGTGAGCGTCTTCGGATCTGCCAGCGAATAGCCGTACTCGTACCCAAGCACGGCCATCTCGGACAGCGGGCTGTCGTGGATTTCGACCTTGGGCTGGTTAGGCGCAATATGCTCAAGCGGGATATGCTTGTTTTCGTTTTCCTGATCGTACCAGATCGCGTGGCGGTGCGAGAATGTCCCGCGTCCGACATCCTGACCCGACAAGCGCACGGCGTAACCATCTTTCAGCAAGGTGCCGAAGGCCAACCCTTCGGCTGTGGCCCAGTCGAATCCTTCGCCGCTTTCGAACATCTTTTTCTTGGCGTCCAGAACACGCTGAAGTTTGCTGTTGATCGCAAAGCCGGCAGGAACCTCCGTCAGTATCCGGCCCATTGCCGCCATATCTGATCCGGAAATATCCGTCTTGCCCCGGCGCTCCTCGCCCGATGCCATCGAAAGCCCTTCCCACGCGCCTTCAAGGAAATCGGCGCTGTTGGGCTTGAAGCTCTTGGTCGCCTCAAACGCTTTTTCAAGATACTGGGTAAATTCATCGACAACGGCCTTACCTTCGGCAGGCGTGATGACCTTCTCGGCAATCAACTGCTTTTCATACTTCGAGCGCGTGCTTTCCTGCGTGGCTATCTTTTTGTACATCAAAGGCTGCGTAAAGGCAGGCTCGTCGCCCTCGTTATGGCCGTAGCGGCGGTAGCAGAAAATATCGACGACGACATCGCGCTTGAATTTCTGGCGGAACTCGGTGGCGATGCGCGAAACATGCACAACAGCCTCGGGATCGTCGCCGTTCACGTGGAAGATCGGCGACGACAGCATCTTGGCGACATCCGTCGAATAGGGGCCGGAGCGCGAATATTTCGGCATGGTGGTAAAGCCGATCTGGTTGTTGATGACAACATGGATCGTGCCGCCGACGCGGTAGCCCGGAAGCTCGGAAATCATCAGGGTTTCCGCCGTAACGCCCTGCCCCGCAAAGGCCGCATCGCCGTGGAAGATCAGCGGCAGGACCTTCGTGCCGTCCGCGTCGTTTCTTTGTTTTTGCTTGGCGCGGACCTTGCCGATCACAACCGGATTGACGAATTCAAGGTGCGATGGATTGGCGGTCAATGACAAGTGGATCTTGTTGCCGTCGAACTCACGGTCGCTTGAGGTGCCGAGGTGATATTTCACATCACCCGAACCCATGACATCGTCCGGCGTCGAGGACTGCCCCTGAAACTCCGCGAAAATCGTCGTGAACGGCTTGCCCATGATATTGGCCAGAACGTTCAAGCGGCCTCTGTGCGCCATACCGATGATGATTTCCTCAAGCCCAAGCTGACCACCGCGCTTCATGATCTGCTCGATCGCGGGTATCAAAGCCTCCCCGCCATCAATACCAAAGCGCTTTGTGCCGGTATGTTTTTTGTGCAGGAACTGTTCGAACACTTCGGCGGCGGTCAGGCGCTGCAAAATCGCCTTTTTGCCGTTTACGGTAAAATCCGTTTTGTTGCGCGGCTCCTCAATGCGCTGCTGCACCCATTCGCGCTCGCCGGGATCGGCCAGATGCATATATTCAACACCGATCGTGCTGCAATAAGTCTGCTTCAGTGCCTCCAGAATTTCCGTGAGGGTCGCATACTCCATATTGAGAGCGCCGCCGATGAAAATCGGTCGGTCATAGTCGTTGTCCGTAAAGCCGTAATGCGCCGGATCAAGCTCCGGGTGGTATTCTTTTTCCTTCAGGTGCAGCGGATCGAGATCGGCCAGCATATGCCCGCGCGTGCGGTAGGCACGGATCAGGCGCAGCGCCCAGACGGAATCCAGCGTGGCGCGCTGGATGGCCTTTTGAGTGGCCTCGTTGTCGTTTCCCTTTGCCTTCTGCGGCAATGCGCCCGCCTCCACAACATGCGCCCCGGCACCCATATTGTCGAAGCGGCGGTAGGATTTGCGGTTTTCATTGGGCGTCCAGCTTGCACCATGCAGCTCCTGCAACAGCACAACCTCGCTGTCGTTAAGACCGCCGAAAAACTCGCGCCAGCCTGCATCGACCTTGTGCGGGTTCGACATATATTCGCTGTACAGATGCGCAATATATTCGGCGTTCGCGCCCGTGAGGAATGACTGATTCTGGTTTGGTTTTTCTTTGGCCATTTGTTTCCATCCTTATCCTTGGTGAATAACGCAGTTCGACAGAACTCTATTCACTTACCTTCAGAGCCGCAGAAAGCTGCGAAATCGCCGAATCCTCGGCGGCGCTGACATTCATCGGGTGGTTGGCATCGTCCTTTGAAAGGCTCGAAAACCCGCCGACCACCTTGCCGACGATCCTGCCCAAAACCCCCTCATCCTCGGGGATTTCGTCAAACGAGGAAAACTCCCCGTAGGCCTGCGCCACAGTCGCCGCAATTTCCATCATCGCGGCCCTGTAATTTCTGGCTTCCTGAATTCCGGCTTTACCTTGTAATAGAGCCACGGCATTTTTGCAATCGGGCAATACGTCGAACGCCCCTTCCGCCCAGCCGGACCACGACCTTTCCCGGGCCAGCGTTTCCCGCAGAATATCATCGACAATGCCCGGCCCGTCATACTCCTTTGCCGCCATTTTGATGCAAACGGCCAAAGCCTTCATTTCGCGCCGGTCGTCGGCTTCGCCGTCCTCATCGTCGGAATCGCTGATCCACACGCCGATCCTGTAGGGCAGACTTGCCAGCAATACGATTTGTTCTTCGGAAAAAATGCTAATCCCTGTCATTCTAATGCTGTTCCCCTCTCAAACATGGTCTGCATTCATGGCCTTTACCAGCGCCGCCAGTGTCCTGCGTTCAGCAGGCGAAATATTCAAAAACTGGTCCAGCGACTTGTATGTCTTGCCCTGCATCCCGGCTTTCAGCCTTGCCAGCCAATAGGCCGCGTAAGTCGGCAGTTTTGCCAGTGGCGGCTGCGTTGCGTCGTATTCACGAAACGCCAGCGCCACGGCCTCGCCAATTTCAATAAGATATTGCTTAAAGGCGTTTACTTCCTTCTCGTCGATCTTGTGATAGAGCACGTCGATGGCAAGGCGGCAATCGCTCTCGATGTTCTTGATGTTCTTGCTCCACGCAGGCCATTCTTTCTGCCGCTTCAGCGTCTCCGAGATAATGTGCTGGACGGTTTCCGCGCCAAAAAGCTCCTCCGCAAAGCCGTTAAGAATATTTCCCAGCGCCTGTATCTCCCTCGCGTCCGAATGATCGCCGCCGCTGTGATCGCATTCGGAAACCCATATCCCGACCCGGTAAGGAAGGCTGACGATATTTTCCCTTTGGTCGTCGCTCAAAACATTGAGAATTGTCATGGATAAGACTGTACAAAGCCTGCCTCTGAAAGAAAAGGCCCCATATCCCGGATATGGAGCCTTATTACAGGAATTATCAGACATAATATTACGTAAATCAAATGTCCAGTGCGGCTGCTTGAACCCTTCGCCTTACTTCTTCAATGCTAAGATGCAGTTCCTCTTCCATGCTATCATCAAAAGGTGCGCCCTGATGATTATCGTCCTCCTCATCAACACGCGCCTCGTGCGCAAAATTTCCGAAAGAGTACTCAATATCTCTTGAAGAAAACTCCGCACCAGCTCTGCCGAACATTTCGGCAATCACTCGCCTAGGTCTATTACTCCCCAGTTTGCTTAGAGCCTTGAATTCGATTTGCCTGATCCGTTCACGTGTCACACCCAAGGATTGACCTACCTCGATAAGTGTCATGGAAAGGCCGTCCTCATTTGCCCTGCCGGAACGAAGCGCAACAACAAGAAGCTCTTTTTTAGAAATAATTCCTTTTTCGACAAACTCCTCAAGCTCAGACCAAAGTTTTGACTTGAGATCTTCTCTCTCCAAGTCTTTCATTATAAACTCACCCGACATCGTCGGATGCTCCATCATTTCAACCAGCGTCATATCTCCCTCACCAGGGTTAGCAGGCTCGTCAAGGGACACGACATCACGAGACGACTGATATATAAAAAGCGCTTCTTTGTGTGAAAGTTTTCGCCCACTGGAACGATTAAAGCTTGCGACAATCTCATCCAATGTTGGATGAGATCCGTATTTCTGCTCGAACCTCCGTATAACGTAATTCATACGATTGGCAAGCTCTCCAGCATGAACAGGACGACGGATAGTGCGCGCTTTATCATAGATAGCCCGGCCTATTGCCTGCCTGATCCACCAGGTTGCGTAGGTCGACAGCTTATTGCCCTTTTTGTAATCAAACCTGTCTATACCGGTCATCAACCCGATATTTCCCTCCTGTATGAGATCAAGAGGCAAAAGCCCTCTCCCCTCATAGCTTTTTGCGATATCTACGACCATCCGTAAATTTCGCTTTACCAATTCATCCCTCAGGCGTTTGACACCCTTTTCGGTCTCCCTATACTTCTCCACCTTTGACTTCAGACTTGGCAAATCCTCCACAGTTTTACCAATCAGAAAGTCGACGACATCAGGCTTTAGAGCCAGATGATCTATAAATTTTTCAACATCCTCGGGAGAAATGCTTGGCCTTCCCTTTTCATCTAAAAGAAAAATACCATCCAAATGCCTTTTAATTTTCTTTTCCTGGACTTCGCTAAGCGTTCCATCCTGACGCCCCGATCCGCGCCCATTTTTTCCGGGCCATATTCTATGGAATGTTTTCGGCAAATCGACAACGGCACCCGGCCTGCGATTACGCCTGTTATGCGTGTATAGCTCCGCCAGTATTTTTCTGCTTCCGGCGCGACCAAGCAAATCTTTTGAAAGTATGTCCTGAGCATCCGCTTTTTCAATCAATGCTAATTCAAGCTGCTCAAAAAGAACTTTTTCTTCCTGTCTGCTCAGTAATTTCCCACGGATATCCCGGAAATACATCGCAAGCGGATGGCTTGATCGTCCAGCTACATCCCGCGAAGCAGAAGATTTGCGACCTCGATGGCTCTTTGCTTCTAAAAGCTCATTGCCGTCATCGTTATCTTCCGTGATATCTGCCGCGTCTTGCTCATGTTCCATGTCTATGCCTACTCAAATACCATTTGCCGCCACAACAAACGTCATGGAGCTTGAGGTATAAAAAACTTCTTCTGTTCAATAAAAAATTACATATAGACGATGATTGCGACTTATGGCAAGCCATATTTCTATATATCAAAAAAATATGGGCCAAATGGCCCTTCAGAATATATCCGCAAATAGGCTTTGGGTAGGAAGATGCAAGGAAAAAACACGCGCAGAAAGGCAAGTGTACATTGAAGTACACGCGTTTCGAGCATGTTTTTGACGAAGCAGATTTCAGCCAAAACCTATTTGCGGATATATTCTAAGCCGCCATAGCCTGCTTGACCGCGTGGCCGAGCGTGGCCGGGGACTCGGAAATGGCAAAACCAGCCTTGCGCATGGCGGCGAATTTCGATTCCGCTGTACCCTGCCCGCCGGAGATAATGGCACCGGCATGGCCCATGCGCTTGCCCGGAGGGGCTGTCGATCCGGCGATGAATCCTGCAATCGGCTTTTTCTTTTTCTGCGCGGCGTAGAATTCTGCGGCTTCTTCTTCCGCCGTGCCGCCGATTTCGCCGATCATCAAGATCGCTTCAGTTTCCTCGTCGTCGAGGAACAACTTGAGGCAGTCGATAAAGTTGGTGCCGTTGACCGGGTCGCCGCCGATGCCGATACATGTACTCTGGCCAAGGCCCACAGCGCCCGTTTGCGCGACGGCTTCATACGTGAGCGTGCCGGAACGCGAGACGATCCCGACCTTGCCGCGCTTGTGGATGTGGC
>DIHF01000044.1:24417-24670 GCA_002420015.1 Micavibrio sp. UBA5703 | reverse complement strand
AATCGCCGCTGGTGCAGATATTGTGGCAAAAGATAAACATGGCTATACCCCATTAAATCGGGCCTCATTATATCCTAAATCCCTAACTGCCCTAGTCAAGGCTGCTGCAAATATTAACGCAAAATTTAGTGTTGGTGCTATTGGCAATATGGGTATATTGCACACAGGTTCGATCCTGCACTATGCTGCCGCAACGGGCGACACAGAAATCCTCAATATCTTGATCACCGCCGATGCCAACGTTAACGCAAGT
>DIHF01000044.1:0-24142 GCA_002420015.1 Micavibrio sp. UBA5703 | reverse complement strand
CGGCCAGACGCCCCTGCACTATGCTGTCAAATGCAACGACGACCCCGAACCCGTCATCAATGCACTAATCGCCGCTGGTGCAGATATTGAGGCACTAGATAAACACGGCTATACCCCGTTACAATCTACCGGATTTTCTATTAGAGCCGCAACTGCCCTAATCAAGGCCGGTGCAAAGGTTACCCCCGAGCTTCAACATGAATTGGACTTTTGGAAAAGAATGGTAGATTCAAGCGAACAGCTCGACCCCCCTCTGCCATAGCTATAGTCGCTTGCGTCAAGAATCCGATATCCCGTTTTCGTCATTCCCCGGATTTTCAAAGAAAATCCTAGGGGAATCCAGAAAGAGTAGATCGCCCTAGAATTGCTCCGCAATTCAGGCGATGACGGATTACTAATGCAAGTGACTATATAATCACCTTTTACCTGACAAATTCGGGGACGCATACCGCGGTTGTGTCCCCGTTTTATTCCCGTTTTATTTCGTCATTGCGAGCGACCAGCGGGAGCGAAGCAATCCAGCCTTTTCTTGCGGCTTGTGGATTGCTTCAGCCCTGCGGGCTTCGCAATGACGAAAGAAACCTCCGCGCCCTCTGCGCCTCCGCGGTTAAAAACTACCCGGCCTGCTTTTTGGACCCGGAAAAGAAATAAAGCAGCCCCGCCCCGGCCAGCGCGGAAACCGCCGAACCGCCCAGAACGCCCAGCCTGACGGGGGCCTGCATCTCCGGCCCGGCGAAGGCCAGCCCGCCGATGAACAGCGACATGGTAAAACCGATGCCGCACAAAACCGCCATGGCATACAGGTGCAGCCAGTTCGCGTCTTTGGGCTTTGGCGAAATTCCCGTGACGACCGCCAGCCATATCACCGAGAAAATGCCGAGCGGCTTGCCGACCGCCAGCCCCAGAATAACCCCGAGCGTCACCGGCTCGCCCAACGAATGCCAGCCCATGCCCGTGAACGGCACGCCCGCATTGGCGAACGCAAACAGCGGCAAAATGCCGAACGCCACATAAGGATGCAGCCCGTGCTCCAGCTCCGCGCAGGGCGAATGCCCCCGGCTGTTCAGAACCCGCACCGGAATAAACAGCGCCGTGATGACCCCGGCCAGCGTGGCGTGCAGGCCGGATTCCAGAACCGCCGCCCACAGGACGAACCCGGCCAAAAGATAGGGCGTAATGTGAGAAACTTTCCTGACGTTGAGAAAAAGCAAAAACCCGATCGCCGCCGCCGCGATGCTCAGGGGATTGCCGGCGATCTCGTGGGAATAGAAAACGGCGATGATTAAAATAGCGCCGATATCGTCGATCACCGCAATCGCAGTCAGAAGAACCTTTATCGATAGCGGCACGCGGCTGCCGAGCAAACTGAGAACCCCCAGCGCAAAAGCGATATCCGTAGCCGCCGGAATCGCCCAGCCGCCCATCGTTTCCGGGCTTCCCTTGTTGACCAGCCAGTAAATGCCCATGGGAACAACCATCCCGCCGATTGCGGCCAGCAGCGGCAGCAAGGCGCGGTCGCGGCTCGACAATTCGCCGCTGACGATCTCACGCTTGATCTCAAGACCGACGAGCAAAAAGAAAATCGTCATGAACCCGTCATTGATCCAGTGCAGCAACGACTTTTTCAGTTCGAAATCGAAACTCCTCTGCGCGTCGTCGAAGCCGATATGAAACTTGATGCCGTTCAGAACATAATCGTAAAACGGAAAAAGCGGGCTGTTGGCGATGATGATGGCGACAACCGCGGCCAGCCCGAGCAAAATGCCCCCCGCCGCCTCCAGCCGCAGAAAGTTCCGCGCCGCATCGGCGATGTCATGCGCAATCCCCTCGGGATTAAGGATTTTCCTGCACATTTTGATAAACGACCCTGTCATGGGAAACACTATATATCATGTCGCCGATTGAGCAACCCCATTGTCATCCTGAAGGGCTGAAAGCCCTGAAGGATCTCATCTTTTTAACCATAGATTCACACTGATGAACGCAGATTGATTCAATCGAAAATCTTATCCGCGTTTATTCATGTTCATTCGTGGTTAAAACACCTTCCCCTGCGCTACTGGTTCCAGTAAATCCTTTCGCCGTTCTGCAACCGTTTATCCTCGCTGCGTTTGTAGACATAGATGCCGAGCACCGACAGGCCCACGGCCCATATCGCGCTCAAAGAACTCATCGCGTTCAGCACTGCGCCCGCGCGGGCGGTATCGAACACGATCACATATGCGATCCCCATCATCTGCGCCGCCCAGGTGAACGCCATCAAATATCCAAAGGTCGGGCGCATGCGCCGCACGAATTTGTCTTCCGAGGCAATCTCGGCGCGCAGGGATTTGTTGATCTCCCCGATATTCGCGGCGCGCTCGGCCAGTTCCATCTCGCTCATCTTTTCCGCGTGGCGGTTGGCCTCCTGCATCTGCTCCGGGGTGATCTGGCCGCGTTTGATCGCCTCGTCCACCTCGCGCAAAGCTTTCGCCGCGCCCTTCGTCACCGGCGTGTCGACGCTGCCCAGCGCCTCCGCCACCACGTTGACCAATACGGGCAATCCGATTTTTGAAAGTAATGCTGAAACCATCTCTCCTTCTCCTTTTCATTTGAACCACAGAGAACACAGAGGAAACACAGTGTTCACAGAGAGATATTTCCTCTGTGTATGCGCGAAGCGCAACAACAAACATACTGAAAAAAACAAATACTCTTGATTGTTGCGCCTGACGGCGCAGCGTTCTTCAGATTCACTGTGTCCTCTGTGTCTTCTCTGTGATCTCTGTGGTTAAAAACTTAAACAATCCGGTAAAAAATATGCCGCCCGATTTCCGCCGTCTTCGTTTCGCCCCGCGCCCAATACGGCGCCGCGCCGTTCGCATGATAATGCGTCGCGCCGCCGGTAGGGTCTTTGATCGCGCCCATGATCGCCCGCCGCGCGATCCGCAGCGCCGTTGCGAAATACAAATCGCCCTCATCAACGTCCTGCAATTTCCTGAAATTCGGGTCCGAGCGGTTCCAACAAGAAAACTGATACGGCTTCTGGCATATCTGAACGATGTTGTTTCCCCACCACATCCGCCCGCGCAGAGCGGATTCCGCAGCACGATTCAAAATCACACAGGCCACCGCCTGCATCCCGGCGCTGCCCTCGCCCCGCGCCTCGCCCCATAATGTGCGGGCCAGTATGTCGGCCTCGATTTCACGGTAAAAGGCATGGTTTTTCTCTCCGGATTCCACTTTGGAATCCAGCGCAATCAGTTTCGGTTTTTTCATGATGATTTTCCTTTTAAGTGTAACCACAGAGATCACAGAGAAGACACAGAGGACACAGCGAATCCGAAGCAAACGGCGCCGTCAGGCGCATTAATAAAAAGCAATCCCGTTTGGAATGATTCCTTATTGTGCTTCGCGCGTGCCCGAGGAAAGAACTCTCTGTGAACTCTGTGTTTCCTCTGTGTTCTCTGTGGTAAAAAAATAAACAATTTAATAAAAATCTACTTCTCCCGTGCCGCCGCCTCAGCCTTAAGCGCCGTCCGGTCCAGCTTGGATTCAATGCGCAACAGATGAGATGTCAGACGGTCCTCCAGATCGCGCAAATCGCTGTGCGAGGCATAATTCTTCGCAACCTCCAGCTTGAAAGCGCTCAACCCCTCGCGGAGCTGGCTGGAGCGGCTGTCCAGAATGGCGTGCAATTCGTCAATCGCGGTTTCGGCCTCGCTCCGCGTCCGCCAGATCAGCCAGAACAACCCGCCCATCGCCGGCAAATCGAACGCCGTAATCCACCAGATCAAATCTTCTGAAATCAAACTCATGGTTATTTCCTTATAAAAAATTTTAAATCACCGTCATTGCGAGGAGGACGCAGTCCGACGAAGCAATCCAGTACTGCATGGATTGCTTCGCTCTCGTTGGTCGCTCGCAATGACGGATTTTTATATTTCCTTGGTGCCTTGGTGCCTTTGCGATTCAAAAACCATCGACGTCCATAACCGTCTTCGCCTTGTGCGACTTCCCGCCGACCGCCCAGGTCTGCGCGCCGCGTTTAGGGAAATGCCCGAGCCTCACACGCTCCTGCAACAACGCGCCCGCCACGGCATCCAGCCCGTCGTCGCGCTGGTTCTTTTTGTCCGGCGTCCATTCCATCATCTCCGCCAGAAACGGCGTTTCCCGTACGCGCTCGTGCACGTGCAGCGCCCTTGCGGCCATCACCACATCAAACGCCTCAAGAATACGGTCGTTTTTGCTGCGCGTGTTGTTAAGCTCTGTGACTGTGCAGGGAACGCCCAGCTTGCTCAGTTCACGCCGCAAAATATTGGGCAGCAAAATACCAACGCCGTTGGTTTCGACCACCACGCTCGGCAGCTTGTACGTCTGCGCGTTGAACGCCACGGTATGACATTGCGCCGAAGCTTCATCGTCCTTGTCGTTGCGCAAATCCTTTTTGATGTATTTCAAATCGTGCAGCCAGTATTGCCCATCCTCGTCGGTGAACAGCACCGCCAGAACGCTGCCGTCGCCGCCGCGCCCAAAAGCCGGGTCCCAGTAACCGCAGGCCGAAACCATCCGCTTTCCGCCGATCTCCATCCGGTCGATTTCCTTGCTGTAAATATGCCGCGCATCGTAGAACTGCAAGCTTTCGGCATCCAGCCGCCCCTCGACAAGACTGACCGGACGCAACAACATCTGACTTGAAAACCTGCGCGGGCCGCTCGTGCGCCTGATGCGCTCGATATGCTCGGGGCTGAACCGCTCGGGCCAGGCGCTCGCGCCCTCCCCGTCCACCACCGGAATAACGAGGCGCTCATATCCGTCCAGAAAAATTTCCTCTTCGCCCAGTTCCTTGCGCGGCGTGTCGGCATAGATACTGTTGTAATTATGCGGCGTGCCGATAAACAATTTTGTGCCCTCCGGCACCATCACATATTCCGTCTCCATCAACAGGTCGCGCAAATTCTCCCGCTTTTCCGCGCTGTCGCAGGTGTTCGGAACTTCCACGTCGTCGCAAATAATAATATCGGCGCGGCTTCCCGTGATGTTCGACGTAATCCCCCGCGCCAGCATACTCGGGTCGCGCAGCTCCAGATCGCGGCTCACCGTGAACCTGTCGCCCGCCCATTGCTCCGCCTTGACGGGCTTCAAGTCCGCCGTCAGCGGATGGCGCTCAAGAATGCGCCTTACGTTCCGCACCATCTTTTTCGCCAGCGCAAAATCCGCCGCCAGCACCAGAATCCGCAAAGCCGGATTGACGTACAAAAGCCACGCCGCGAATAGCCCCGCGATTGTGCTTTTCCCGCTCGACCGAAACGCCATCAGCAAAAGCCGCGCGCGTTTCTCCCGCCAGCTTTTCTCCAGCCACGCCGCCATTTTCAGATGGATCTCCGGCGTTGGCAATCCCATGCGCAGCCCGTTCCACCGCCGGACAAAATCCACGAAATTGTGTTTTCTGATGTTCCTGTCGTTCATTCATTTCCTTTTCTCCCCGTTTTAAACTCTTTGTCATCCTGAAGGGCGTTAGCCCTGAAGGATCTCATCTATTTTGAACGCTGAGTTCCAGAGATTCGGAGAAATCAAAATCTTTTCTAATTCCTCTGAACCTCTGCGTTTATAATTTTTATTCGTGTCCATTCGTGTTCATCCGCGGTTAAGTTTTACAAATACTTACTCACCACAAACCACTGGCCGCCGTCGGAGGTTACGGTGATGGCCTTGTACTGCGCGTTCAAAACCTGCGAGGACTGGTCCGGGCCGCTGCCGCCCTGCTCGGTGACCGTGATGGCGTTCGCCGACACATCCGTCTTTTTGATCGTGATCGTGCGGCCCACAGCTTTGGCGGCGTTGGCCGGCGGCAAACGCGCCGTCATCGCCCCGCCAAAGCTGGAGAGCAAATACGTATCCACCGCCATATCGATATCGTACGTCCCGCTGCCGTCATGAAACCGCGTGTTGCCCGGCGCGCGGTTGGAGGAAATCACGAACCACTCCGCGCCGTTCGAAATCATCATGGCGAAATCGTTTTCCGCGCCGAGCGTATAGGATCGGCCATCCGGCCCTGCCCCGCTGGTTTCCGCAATGGTTATTACATTGGCCGATGAGTCGATCTTTTTTACGACCATCATCACGCCAACCGCCGATGTTGCATTCGGCAAATTCACCGTCAACGCCCCGCCGAAACTCGACACCAGATGCACCGAATGCGACAGGTCCAGATTGACGGTGCCGCTGCTGTCGATAAATTCCGTGTCAAACCGCTGGAGCGTCGCGTTCATATCCGTCACGGTCGTTTTCTGAAGCCTGTTTTTGTTCGGGAACCCGGCGTTATACGCCGTATACTGCCCGCCCGAGAGATCCCATATCGCCGCGCCGTCGCTAGCCGACAGCAGATTGAATATCGAAGTTTCAATCGACCCGGCCTCCAGCTTGATATTGGGAACGGAATTATTCGACTCCGCAAACGGATTCACCAGCAACGTCTTGTCCGACCCCGCGCCTATGATAAAACATCCCTGCGCCGTGCCTTTGACGTTGGCCTCGCAATCGATAAAGCTGTTGTTGAACGCGCCGTGCTGAACGTAAAACCCGCCGCCCGTTATATCCGCGCCGTGGCTGTAGACGCGGCAGGCATGGAATTTATTGGCGTTGGGCGTATCGCCCGCGCCCGTTTTGGTCAGGTGCACGCCGTGCGTCACGGGCTGGTCGATCAGAACACGCTCGAAATTATTCCAGTAGCACGGCTTGTTCGTATCGTTGTACCCGTCGAGCTGCACGCCGATATTGGGCGCGAAAATCTGCACGTCGCTCACCGTGTTTTGCACGCATTCCGACGCGCCGCCGTAAAGCTTGATCGCCACGTTTCCGCCTTCGATCCTCAAATTCTGGAGCGTTGTAAACCCGTTTGGGATTTCAATCGCGTTGAAGGCGTTTGATTGGCATTTGATAACCGATTTCTGCCCCGCACCAAACAATGTTTTACGCGTGCCGAGCGTAATCGTGCTCGTGATAAGATACGTCCCCTTGGGCAAAAACACCGCATCATGCGCCGCCAGAGCGTTTTGGATAGCAACTGTATCGTTGGCCAAACCATCACCCACCGCGCCGAAATCCTTCACGGAAATCAGATCGGAGAATTTATCGTGGCTGGTGCGCGTCGCCGCGCCGGTGCCGACGGGTGTGAAATCCGGCGCGGCCATCGACCCCTCAAGGCTCACAGCCACCGGATCGCCGTTCCCATCAAACCCCAGCGCCTTGTTCGCACGCACGGCGCGATCCGGCAACACCGAAACCCCCGGCGTTTCATGCTCCCCGTACCGCAGCGCCGTTTCATTCTCGCGCTCGACCTGCTGGATGGCGGCCACCATGTAATCCAGCTCGTTGTTGATGGATAGCGCGGAAAAATCCCCGCCCTCCAGAAAATCCGTTACGCGCTCGATCGGCAAAATCCTTTGCAGCGTGACAATCACGCCGCTGGCCGGAGCTGTGCTAAACGTCACCATGCCGCCGCTTGTGTTTCCGGCGCCAGTGATCGCAAAGCCGCTGATCTGCTGCGCGCCATTCAGAAAAACCGAAAGGTCTTCGCTGGCGAAAATCGGAAACGGAAATGAAAAAGCGGTTTGCGTGCCGTTCGCGTTGTAACGCACGACAGGCTCTACCGCCGGCATCTTGATATGCTCGGGCATGATACTCTCCTTGTTTGAATTGAACCGGGGACGGAGTAAAATTTACTCCGTCCCCCACGAAAAAAATGACATTGAAAAATAAAAAACCCGCCGGATGGCGGGTTTTGATTGGAATAAAAAAATCACAGGTCAATTAATCGTACATCTTTTAGTACAATATGGCTGCAGATTAAATCCGCTTGAACTGTTCGCGCTTCCTTTCGCCTCTTTTAACGACTGCGAAAAAGAAACCGTAACGGTTCCACCCCAATCCTCTTTGATGATATTTGCAGTTTTTCGATCGCAAGGAACAATAATATGATCTTTCCCGAGATAACATGGCTTGACCTTCACACGTTTTCTAAAATATTGATCCATCTTGATAGAAAAATCACACGTCGTCATCCGGACTGGAAAAGCATCATGCCCGGACTGAGAAACATCCGGCGCAACATTCCTCATAGACACGAACGTGTAATCTCCCAGAGAGTCCTTGCCGCCCCAAACTGTCAATAAACGCATGACCATAGCCAATAAACCCTGAAAACCTTTACTGATCGCAACGAAGTTCCAAATACCCCTGCCCATCTGAATCGATTGCAAGAGCGCTTGTCTCGTTGCTGCCTTCAGAAAAAGTAGAAACTCTGCACTTCGTCCACTGCCCGTCCCTGAAATCCGTTTCAATCACTGTTTTAGGAAATACGTCACTCCCAAAATGTAAGAACTGGTAAGTGGAACGCATCATCTCTTCCTTGATGGAACAGCTGAGTCTGGCGCCTGTCGAAAGATTATAGGCGTCGGAGATTTTTTGAACTATTTTCTCTGCCAGAATCAGGTCGGCAGCTTTTCTATTGCACTCGAGCATTGTGTTTTTCCTTTACAGTTACTTGCTGTGAAGGGCGCAAATTAGCACACCAATTATCATTATGTCAATATATGTTTATTCCTTATAAATCAGAACAAATTGCCCGCAAAATTCACGGCACTCAGCCCCGCATTGATCCGGTCCGTCGCCCTGTCAGCCGAGGCCGTCAGGCGGCCGATCTTCTGGCTTTCCTGAAACTGCGTCCGTTGAATGACATCCAGCCTTTTTTGCTGATCTAAACCCTGATCGAGCGCGCCGAACCGTAAAGCGTCGAGCTTTTCACGCTCCGCCCGCTCAGCCTCCGTTTCATCGAACAGGCCGAGCAAAACCGCCTCGGCCGACCCTCCGCTGGATGAAATTCCGCTCGCCCCGAAACTCGCCCGTTGCCTTGCCACCGCCCGGCGCAGCGCGTCGCGCCGTTTGCGCTCCTCCGCCTCGGCGCTCAGGGAAATCTGCTGACGCTCCAGCGCCGCATCTTCCTGCAATTGTTTTTGCTGTTCGGCCTGACGCTCCTGCAACTGGCGCAACGCCAGATCCTGCCCTTCGCTCTGGTCCTTTGCCGAACGTTCATTCGACACTATTTTTGAAACCAGGCTCGCGCCCTGTAAAACCGTCGGCAACACTTGTAAAACGGGTGTAATCGCTCCCATATCAAACTCCTTTTTTAAAGTAAATTTTTAAACCGCTAATGAACGCTAATAAACGAAAATAAAATAAAAACCACAGAGACACGGAGACACAGAGATTTTTTTTATTGATTGTTTCTCTGTGTCTTTGTGCCTCTGTGGTTCAAAAATAATTCGCGTTTATTCGTGTCCATTCGTGGTTTTTATACCTAATCATTCACCTTCAACTCCGCCGTCACCGACAAAAGCGTAAACGGCAGCGGTGCGTCCTGCTCGATCCGCCACAGCGGTTTCGTCGCATCCTCCGCCCATCCCAAAGCGCGCACGCGGATATCGCCACTCACCAATGGCGGCGGTTCGTCCAGGATTTCTTCCTCGCCAAGTTGCCGAAGCGCGATATCGGCAAGCCCTCTGCCCACATCCAGCCGCAGCGCCGCCGTATTTTGCAAACGGTATATCGCCTGCACCAGCCGCACCTTGCGCCCGCCGCCCGCCGCGCCGACTTCGCCCGGCGGCAACGGCTCGACGATATGCGTGTAAGAAAGTCCGATCTCGACCTTGCTTGCCGCCTCATCCAGCGTAATCGCGCCGCCCGTAACGGTTTTATCCGCCACGACAAACCCGTCGGCGACGACGGAAACCGTTTTCCCCTCCAGATGCCCCAGCCCCGCCCAGCTTGTCGCGGGTGTGCCGACCTCTCCGGTCAGCGCGGCATCCAGATTAAGCGTATCGTCAAACTGCTCGATCATGTACGCATCGCCGCGCCGGATCAGCATGAAAACGTCATCGCCAACCACCGCCACGGATTTCACCAGCCCCTGCGTTTCGTGCAGCGTCCATGCGGAAACCTGCTCGCTCCTGAAAACTGTCAGCGTGGCAAATTTCCCGTCACTGCGCACAACAAACAGCAAGCGCCGGCGCTGGTCGTAATCCTGATCTACCGGATTTGAAATGACATGCCGCGAGAGCAGCGCCAGATCCGTCGACTGGTACGCCTGCTCGACATCCGTGTACAAAAACTCGTGAATTTCCTGCTTATTGCGGGCGATATAAAACGTCGCACCGTCCACATTCACCGGCGGAATGTGGCGCTCGATCACCGATCCCATGCGCGTTTGCCGCCGGATCTGTACGCTCGCCGGGGTCAACGGATCGCCCGTGACCATCCATTCCGCGCCGCTGGTGAAAACCTGCAAATGGCGGCCGGAAAAAATCCCGCGAATGGCGTTAACCTGATCTGACAAAATTGCAAACTCTATCGCCTCATCGTCCAGCCCCGTCCCGAGATCAAAATTGAACAGATCGCCCGATTTTGAAAACCACAAACGGTTGGGCAAGTCGCGGCTTCCGCCGATAACCAAACGATCCTGGTGAAACGCAACCGAAACCGGATACCCCCGCGCCGGGGAAAACGCCTGCTCGAACCAGTCGATCGTGGCGGCCGTATCCGGAAGGTTTTGCACGGTCGTTACCGTGATGACTGTTGCCGAGTCAAAATCCGTGACGATGACTTCCTTGCCCTTGACGCGCAGGCGCGTGCCTTCATGCCCCGCCGTGAATACCGGCGCCGAAGCCGTCAAAGTAATCGAACCTGTCGTACCACTGGGCGTCAGCGTCACTTCACTATCCGCAAATTTGAAATGCGGCTGATGAACGATATTGCCGTTTGTGAAAAACGCCCAGTCGCTCAAACTCCACACGCCACCCGCCCCGCGCGTCAGTTTTTTCGGCGGCACCTCCGGGTGAACCAGCAAAAGCGTATCGGCGCTCTGCGTCCAGGCGATCTGCGGTATTTGCGCGGTGCTCCACGGCGCGGCGATGGTGTCCTGATGAACGCCGCTCGCATAAATATCGATCTGGACATTTGTAATGACCAGCAAATATGTCTGCTCCGTGTTGAACTCGAACGCGATCAGTTTCCCATCACCCGCTGCCGCATCGACATAGCCAAGACCGGACCTGCGCGTCACGCCGCCTGTCGGTTTTATAAATACATTCAACAGCTTGAGCGCGCCGTTGTCATAGGCGCGCAGGTCGCTGCGGCCCAGCAACTCCGGCGATACCTCCCCGGCTGTAAACGTTGTCTTGATTTCACGAATGCGTGTCATGTAATATCGTCCTTATGCAAAATGTTTTTGGAAAAATTGTGGCGATTACGCTCTTGTCTTTTGTCGCGCTCGGCCTGAACGCCTGCGAAACCACGCGTAATGAGCGCATCATGTATTCGACATTTCTGGGCGCGGGCGTCGGCGCAGGAATTTCCGCCGCATCGGGCGGCGATTTCGTCGCCAATATCGCCGTCGGTTCCGCCTGCGGCGCCGTCGTCGGCTTTTTGTCCGAGGATTTGTTTTAGCCCTTTACCCCGTCATTGCGAGGAAGCCTGAAAGGCTGACGAAGCAATCCAGAATTTAAAACGCAAAATTACACAAAGGACGCAAAGTTTTTCAGTCATCCCTTTGCGTGACTTGGCGTCCTTTGCGTTTCAACTTTTTAAACGCAGAGCTACAGAGATTCAGAAAAACAATGAAGACTCTGCTTCTCTGCTCCTCTGCGTTTAAATTATAAAGCTAAACCACTAAGATACCAAGGAACACTAAGTCCCCCAAAAATTTCTTCTTAGTGCTTCTTCGTGTCTTAGTGGTATAAAAACTACCCCCGCACATCCACCAGCGTGAAATTGTCGATCCGGTTCGGCGTATCCTGCTGCGCATCGATTTGCCGTGCGCGTTTAAACTCCGCTTCGGCCAGCGCAAAAGCGGCCTCGGCACGGCTTGTATTTTCGGTCACGGGAATGACGAACTCCGCCGACAGGCGGGCAATCAACGCCTGATCGAAATACGGGGGGAATTCCTCCTCCTCCGGCCGGAATATATATGTCAGGACCACATCATCGGCATTGGTATGCAGCGCGCCGCGTGAAATGCGGTAATTCAATCCGCGCCCGCGTGTTCCCGTTCCCGCCGACAAGGCGCGCAGGAAATCATTGGGCAATTGAAACGCCTTGCTGTAATCGGCAATCGGCGGCGTTCCGAGCGCCGTAAGCGCCACCTGCCCCGTGGCAAAGCTCCACGCATAGGCCGAAAGCAGCGCATCGCGCACCGGCGCAAACAGCGCGCCCGCGATTTCGGATGTGGCGGTGCCGTCCGTGAAAGATGCAATCGGCGCCGCGCCAATTCTTATAAGCGCCCGGCTGGCGAGCGCGACATCGTTAAGGGCCATGAAAATTCTCCATTTTTGAGGGGCGGTAGACAGTAGACGGTAGACGGCAAAAAAAATCCAAAAACCGTCTACCGTATACCGTCATCCGTCTACCGAAGGGGTGGGATGCGGCTCCCTAAGGGGGAAAGGAACCGCATCCCGATCGATACGGGGCCATGAAGAAGCGGCGGGCGAGTCTGACGATGAATCGCTCGAGCCTCTACACAGCGCCGTGCGGATTATGAGTAAACCGCTACGGTGACGCTGCTGCCGCTATTGGCCGTGACGATGTAAAACTTCGTCGACGGCGTGCCATCCGTATCGATATTGATGATGATCAGATCACCGACGCGGACCATGCTCGCGGCGCTGTTGAAATAACCAGCGCCCTGGATGGTTGCTGCGGTGTCGACTGTGGTGTAATGCCACAATGTGAAATTGTTGGCATAGGCCAACACACTCAGGTCCGATGCAATATATGCCATTGGTTTGTTCTCCTTGCTTATGCGTTAGCCGTTAGTCCGGCGTTTCGTCGGATTTAATGACGATGATCCCGGCTTCGTCGATCAGACCGGCGCCCTGGCTCATCATGTTGTTGACAAAGTGCGAAGCGCGGTCGCCATGCCATGTAACGTCCGTTTCCACGTCCGAAGCCATCGCGTGGCCGATGGCGTTTTTGTGGAACCAGAAGCATGAACGGACATCGTTGCCGTCGATCGGAAGTCCCGAATGCGGGATCCAGATCGTCCCCAGCCATGACCGGGCCTGGGTGATCGTCATGAACGGCAGTTCGTTATGGCCGATATAATCGGATTTCACGAACTCATCGAGCGTCAAAAGCTCGCGCCACTGTTTCCAGCCGACGACGCAGTAACGCTGGCCGTCATCCGGCACGTCGTTCTCACCGAATGTTTCGAACGCCTCCAGGATTTTCGTTTTCGTCATGCCCACGTTGCCGTCGGCGATGACATTGGCGGTCGCGCCATTCATGGCATTTATGATGAGTTCATCCGTCTTGCGGCCCAGCGCCTGCGCGCCGGCATTGGCGATGACCTGACGTTCGTCGATATTGGTTTTCAGCTCATCCATGCGGTCCACCCAGTCTCCTGCATAGTAATCCTGCAGAGTAACTTCGATGCTGGAATGGGCCAGGTTCATGACCGGGACCATGCCGTGCGTCGATTTCGTGGAAGCCGTGCCTTTTCCGACTTTCTGGAAGACGGCGGTCGATCCGTTGACGTTGCTGATGGTGCGTACAGTGTTGCGCAGTTTGGAACCCTGACGCTGATAGGCTTCATGCACTTCGCGTTCGAATTGCTTGATGAAAGCCTGGTCGATTGTCGTAGACATACTCAAACCTCTTTTCAGTTTTGTTGTTTGGTTGAAGATGCCCGGCCTAAGGTTGTCTCAATTTTCTGGGGCCTGAAGATCCGGAAGAAATTACACGGCGCAGGCAAAAAATTTGTTCTCTGCGGCTGTGCGGAAAAGAAAAACGCCCGGAAAGCGCACGAACCATAAGGTTCAAGGCGCAATACGGGCGTTGATGTATTATATATATGAATTATTTCCTATCATGTCAAGACATTTTTTGGGGATTTGTGTTTTTTCTTTTCTAATGGCATATTAGTCGTGTGCAGGCGCACAGCCATATATTGCGGCATTTGAACCGTGCGGCGCCTGTGGGGAGAAAAAATGCTGGGAAAGCTGTTTTCTGCGTTAAAAAGAAAACCGGGCAATGATGAGTTCATTACCCGTCGCCGTCATCCGCGCCGCGATTGCGACCGCTGCGTCGGCATGATCGCCGGAAAAACCTACCCGGTGGAAAACTGGTCGATGGGCGGCCTGCAAATTACCGGCGACGACCGGATGTTCACACCCGGCCAGACGCTTGATGTGACCTTGAAATTCAAACTCCGCAACAATATTTTGGACGTCGCGCACAAAGCCAGCGTCATCCGCAAGGGAAACGGCAAGATCGCCTTCCGGTTCCAGCCGCTCACACTGAAAGTCACCAGATCCCTCCAACAGGTCGTCGACGATTACGTTGCCGCCCAATTCGCCCAATCGCAGTTGGTTTAGCTAATTGGCTAATTGGGGACACATTAAATTAATGTGTCCCCGTTCCGTCTACTTACCCCCGAACATCTTCTGGAATCCTTCCGTGACTTTCGCCACAAAGGCCGGATCGCGGTCGCGCCAGTAGCGCGGATCGCGCATCATGGAATTTAGTTCCTTTTCATCCATTCCAGTCGGCACATTATCGCTGCCGCGCTGCAGGCTCGGCTCGTTCGACTTCATCATCCGCTCCAGCGCGAGAACGCCTTCAAAGGAACTGGATAGATTGCCCAAGACATCCGGCGGCAAATTCTTTTGCCCGAACGCCAGCAATTGCCTTGAAATTTCCTGCCAACGCTCCGGCCCGCCGTAATGGCCCACCAGCTTTTCAACCTCGCGGTCGGCATGGAATTCTGCGGCCATGTCCATAATCATTGGAATCATGCGCTCCGCCGCCAGATCGTAAACCTCCTGCGCCTGCTCATGGCTGAAACCCTTGGCATGAAGGCGCTTGTTAACCTCCATATCCGGCTGGAACAGCCCGTGGGAGCAATCGATGCAAAACTCCTCCGGGCTTTTCGGCGCGGATGGCGTTTGCGACATTTTTCTTTCGAGCGCGTTATAGGAATCAAGAATAGCCTGAACGCGCACGGCCTTTGTCTTGGGATCCATGAATTTTTCAGGGATCATGGATTCATCGAGATCTTCGGTCAGTAAATTGACAGTCATTATAATAGTCTCCTTCTTAAGTTACATTTTAAATTCTATTTTTCGTCATTGCGAAGCCCACAGGGCTGAAGCAATCCAAAATCTTTAAAACCGCAACGCGCACAACGAACGCGACGAGTTCCGTGCAACGTTGACTTATGATATAAAACCGTTGCGTCCGTAGCGTGCGTTGCGTTTCACTGTTTTAAATCACCCGCTCCGGCCACGATCGATCAGCCGCAAAATCGCCGCCACCAAAGAGCGTTGCCCTTCCGTGTAGCGCAACTGGCTATCCGTCGTATCCGGCCCCAGCGCACGCTGGAACGTCATGACCTGTAGATGCGCCAGAACTTTCTGGCCGTCATCCGATGCAAAAAGTCTGGCGAATGATTTTTCTATGTCTCGTTGTTCCATTTTATTCGGCTCCTGCGGTGAATATAAAAGTCCCAGTTCAGCCTTGCCCGGCAACAGCTTCACGGGTTTGTTTCGGCGCGGCAGCAGCCGCGTTTCGTTCAATAGTCTTGCGATCATTATTGATCTCCTCTTCTTTCAATGCGTTTGTTACGGTTTCGAGCAGCGGAACCGGCGGTTCGTTACGGATGAGATCGCTCGGCACGCCGAGCGCCTCACCCAGAAATCTTGCGGCCTGCGGCAGATTGACCGCCAGAGCCGCTTCCGGCCCCATCGCCAAAACGGAATTGATCCAGCTCAGCGTATTCTGGACGTTGCGCTGGCCCTGGCTTCGCGCCAGCGGCGAGCGGTAATCCACCGCCACCAAGCGACCGTCCAGCGAAATATCCGGGACCTCGCCGCGCCGCCGCAAAATCGAAAATGCGCGTGAAATAAGCGGCGTCAGCAATTCCGATTGCAATCGTCCATACGTTGCACCGAGCAGCATCGACATTTCCGCCGTTCTCTCTAAAACTTCCGTCGCCGTCATACGCGGCCCGTTGACGGGCGCAAGCCTGTCGGTCAGAAGCGCATGGCGGATGCGCGCCTGCAAACTGTCAAGAATAAGCTGCGAAACGTCGAACCGCCCCGGCATGTCAAGCGGCTGCAAGCCTTGCGATCCGACCGCTTTGGGAATGATGCTTCCGGGCGTGAGTTCGATATTCGCCGGGTTCAAAACGCCGTCATCATCAGCCTGCCAGATCCCCGTCACGGCGATGGAGGCGTTCTTCAATATAAGCTCAACAACCTTGTTGGCCGTTTTGATGTCCGGCAAGGATTTCATGACCGGCGAGCGGCCGTATATTTCCCCCGGCGATTTGAGCCAGCGGAAATTGATAACCGGCGATTGCTCGAAACGCCCAGCCTGCAACAATGCGGGCTGGCCGCCCGTTTCCACCAGACACGCCGTAAAATCGTAAACCAGCCCGGACGGCAAAACCGATTCCAGAACCTTAAACCGCGCCTGCGGATCGCGAGCAGCGGCCTTGGTTACTTCCATAGGAATTTCAGCGAACGGATAGCGGGCCTTGAGTTGCCCGAGCGTGAGCGTCAAAAGCCTGTACGAACCATCCAGAAACCCGCTCTCCCCCTCCTCCAGAATAACCTGCGTCAGAGGAACCGAGGAAAAGCGGAAGGCCGAAGCGCTGCCGGGCCGCGCCTCCTCAAAATAAAGGCTAGCCGTGCCGCCGACGACCAGATCGAGATAGCACTGATGAATTTCAACCGAGAAATTCGAACGGTCGAAATGATCCTGTATGGTCTTGGCCGCTTTTTCGAGCACAGGCGCGAGCGCCTCGGCTTCGCGCACGGAAAGGCCGGGACCGGGTTTCAGGCCAAACCACTGGCTCCAACTCGGCGTTAAATTCGCCAGCAAACTGGCGGCCAGCTGGTCAGCGGAATCCATCGCGGTCGCATCGTAAATTTTTTCCGTTTGCGCCGATCCGGCCATGTTTTCATACGTGAACCCGCCGCGCTGCGGCAGAGCGAAGTCATAGCATTCCTGCCACAGTTTTTCCCAATTTCTGCGGCGGCGGCGTGCGGATTCAAACCGGAGAAACAGCTCCTCCAGATTTTTTTCTTCCCGGCCTTTTTCGTTCAGTGTGATGACAGACATTATATTATTCTCCCAAAAGCGTTTTGCGTTGGCCGGCATTTGTGACCGCAGTCAAAAGGCCGCGAAATCCGGTCTGTATGGTTCCAAATCGTCCGCGCTCACGCTGTAAAAGGCTGCTTGTGCGGCGCCCGGATTCGCTCGGTGGCGGCGGCGTGGAACCCGATGTTGAAGTATTCGTCGTGCCGCTACTTGTTGTCGTTTGTGTTACGGTCGGCGCCGGAACGTAAACGATTTGCGGCTGCGCTGGAGGCGCGGAAGGCCTTGATGTTAAACTGCCCATGATTTTTCTCCTTCGTGATGGGAATGGGAATGTTGTCCCTGCAAAAACCTGTAAAGCTGCCAGGGCGTAAAAATGAATCTTGCGTGCAGGCCAAGCACGCGCTTGACCGCCTCGACGCAGGTGTAAAGCATGAACGGCGCGGGCTCTTTCCGGCGCTCGACATGCGTTTCAACGACCCTGTGCCCCCGGCTTTCCAGCCAGCCCGGTAAGTTAAACTCCGGCGCGACATGATGATGCACGGAAATTTCGGTATAGTTCGAGAGCGGGTCGAGGCTGATCCAGCGCCGCCCGTCATTGAGAAGAACGAAGCAATGCCGAAATCCTGGCCTGAAAACCTTCAGCCACGGCAGATCCGTCTGGCCGCTGAACACGACCCAGGCCTTTTTCCCGGAATTTTCACAAGCTGTGTTTAAAGCATTCATAGTGCCAATCCTCCCTCGTAAACTTTGTAGCTTCTGTGCCAATCTGGATTTGGAACGACCGCCGCCATAACTCTGACGATGCCCTTACTCGCCAGCGGCGGCTCCAGCCTCTCCAGCGCCTCGCGCCAGATATCCGATGCCCTCGCCTCCTTCACCCGTTTCGAATCGGGCGGCATAAGACGCCTTCCATAATGACGAAGCACCAGCAAATGATCGCGCAGCAAGCGGCGCTGCCGATACAGCCGGTCCAGAACGTTGAGAATATCGAGCGGCTCGCACGGGCGCGGAATTTTGCCCAAACCACTGACAAAACGCGCACCCTCGTTCCGGGCCGCCTGCGCCTGAATGAACCAGAACCATGCCTCTTCGGCAGATTCGAAAGGAACCGTTTTGGGAGCGTTGCGGATATTGAGGCTGTAGTAATCTTCTATCGCCATATTTTCATATTCCTTATTTGTTCTTATTATGTTTCCCTTACGTTCTCTCTTGTGCTATAAAACGACATGGATGTCAAGACATTTTTTAGGATTTTTTTCCTCTTTACCTCGGCGCGATTTGCTGGGACTATCCTCCTAGATATCATTTCTTGCGACTTCAGGAGAACGCATCTTGTTTACACACGCTCAGATATGGCAGGGCATAGACCGCCTGGCCGAAAGCAACGGTTACTCCCCTTCGGGCCTTGCCAAAAAGGCCGGGCTGGACCCCACATCGTTCAACAAAAGCAAGCGGATCAACCCTGACGGCAAACCGCGCTGGCCCTCGACGGAAAGCCTGTCGAAAATTCTGGCGATCACCGATTCGAACATGTCGGACTTCTTTGCTCTGATCGACGACGGAAAAATGCGCGTCAAGAAAATCACCAAGAGCGACCGTAAGGAAATCGCCCTTGAGACGGCGGCGATTTTGCTGGATACGAAATCCGTGCTCTTTAATGCCGCAAAACCCTTCACGCTGAAATCGGGCCGCGCTTCGCCGGTTTATATTGATGTGAGGCGTCTGATTTCCTTCCCCGAGGAGCGCAGCAGGATCATGGGGTTTTCCGCTTCGATTCTGGCGCAGGAAGTCGGGATCGGAAAGTTCGATTACGTAGCGGGCGGCGAAACGGCAGGCATTCCCTACGCCGCCTTCATCGCCGACCGCCTGCAAAAGCCCATGCTTTATGTACGCAAAGAGGCCAAAGGCCACGGGCGCATGGCGCAGATCGAAGGCACGCTCCACGACAAAGGACAAAAGCGCGTTGTTCTGGTCGAAGACCTGCAAACCGACGGCGGCTCCAAGAAAGTTTTTGTCGATGCCCTGCGCAAGGCCGGAACAAAGGTCGAGCACGGCTTTGTCATTTTCCATTACGGCATTTTCAAAGAGAGCGAAAAGAACATGAAAAAAATGGGGCTGGAGCTTCACGCGCTGGCCACATGGCACGATGTTCTTGAGGTCGCCCAAAAAGGAAAATACTTCGACAAGGATACTTTGAAATCCGTAGAAAGCTTCCTGAACGATCCCGAAAGGTGGGAAGCATGAAGATTGCCTTCTATGCGCCTGAAAAACCCCGCGCACAAAAGGCGCTGGAGGAGCTCAAGAGCGAGTACGGAAAGTGCGCTCCCGAAAAGGCCGAGGCGCTGGTCGTGATCGGCGGCGACGGCGCGATGCTCCGGGCGCTGCACATGTACCAGGATCTTGATGTGCCGCTCTTTGGCATGAACATGGGAACGCTGGGATTTTTGCTGAACGATTACAATAAAAAGAATCTGCCTGCCCGCATCAAAAAGGCCAATAAAATAAAGATATTCCCGCTCATCATGGAAGCGCACGACAAAAGCGGCAAGGTTCACAAAGAGCTGGCCTACAACGAAATCTCCCTTCTGAGGCAAACACATAATTCCGCCAAAATAAAAATCTCCGTGAACGACAAAGTCACGATGGAACAGCTTGTCTGCGACGGCGTTCTGGTTTCAACGCCGATGGGGTCGACGGCCTATAACTCCTCGGCGGGTGGCCCCATCGTGCCGCTGGATGCCAACGTCCTGCCGCTGACCCCCATCAGCCCCTTCCGCCCGCGCAGATGGCCGGGCGCGCTGCTGCGGAACGACGCGAAAATAACCTTCGATGTGCTGCGTAACGTGGAACGACCGGTCAGCGCCACAGCGGACTCAACCGAGATCAGAGACATTATCCGCGTCGATATCCACCAGCCCCGTCGAACATCGCGGACTTTGCTGTTCGACCCGGACAACCACCTGGAAGAAAGAAACTTCCAGGAACAGTTCGCGCCGTAAAGAATTACACTTTACGCGGTTTCAGCTTGCTGATACTGCGCAGTTTTCTGTCGGTCGCAACATCGTTTTCGATGTTGCCGAGCGTCTCGGCAAGTTTTTCATCGATGCTGCCGTCATGCATAATGCCGCTTTCGGGGATAAGGCCAAGCTTTTTGGCGATATACTGATATCCTTCGACCAGATCGCCAAGGCCAAAACGGAACCTGTCCTTGTCCATTTTCTCGCCCGTCTTTGCATCCCACAGGCGGCAATTATCCGGCGACATTTCATCGGCAAGGATGATATACAGATTGCCTTCTTCGTCCCATATCCGGCCGAACTCCAGCTTGAAGTCGACAAGGCGAAGACCAATGCCGGCAAACAGGCCGCTGAGGTAATCGTTCACCCGCCAGGCCATCGCCGTCATTTCTTCAAGCTCGTATGGGTCGGCCCAGTTCATAACATAAATATGGTCGTGGCCAACCAATGGATCGCCCAGAGCGTCATCCTTGTAATAATACTCGACCAGAGGGCGCGAAAGCACCGTACCTTCCTTAACGCCCAGCCGCTTGCAAAGCGACCCGGCGGCAACGTTGCGCATAACGAGTTCAATCGGGATAATCTCAACCTTGCGCACCAGTTGCTCACGCATATTGATGGAGCGTATGAAATGCGTCGGCACCCCGATCCCCTCAAGCTTTGTCATCAGATGCGCGGAAATCCGGTTGTTCAAAACGCCCTTACCGCTGATGACATCGTGCTTTTCGCCATTGAAGGCCGTCGCGTCATCCTTGAAATACTGAATGACCGTGCCCGGCTCCGGCCCCTCGAAAAGGGTTTTCGCCTTGCCGTCATATAACATCTTGGATCTTGCCATGTACGCCTCCTGCTGATTGGAACCCTTGATATAACAGTGGATTTCACTAAATTCAAATGGTACAAGACGATTACTGAAATTTTTATCATTTTTGGAGAGAAAAACAGAAAATGAGCGGTTTTGACGACAGAGAAAAAGCATTTGAACGCAAGCACGCCCAGGAACAAAAACTCGGCTTCGATGTTGAGGCCCGTTGCTCGAAGCTCCTCGGCCTTTGGGCGGCGCAAAAGCTTGGCCTGAGCGATAATGATGCCAAGACCTACGCCATGAGCGTTGTTGAAAGCAACCTTGATGAACCGGGCTTTGATGACGTATTACGCAAAATAAAAGGCGATTTCAAGGCCAAAGGGCTTGAAATTTCCGATCACGTCATCAATGTCGAACTCGACAAGGCCCTGACAGAAGCCAAAAAGCAGCTGGCCGCAAAAAGCTAGGAAATGATAACGTTATGGCAATAAACGCTATCGAAATCGAAAAACTGATCCGCGAGGGTATACCAGGCTGCACCGTACAAATCGAGGATCTGCGCGGCGATGGCGACCACTACGCCGCTTATGTGGTGTCGGAAGCCTTCATCGGAAAAAGCCGCGTCCAGCAGCACAAAATGGTCTACGACGCCCTACAGGGAAAAATGGCAAAGGAGCTTCATGCGCTGGCCATTCAAACATCGACACCGGAGTAAGAAAAAATGGAAAACGTAATTTTTGATCGCATCAGAAAAGAAATCGGCGAAAACGATGTCGTCCTTTACATGAAGGGCAGCGCGGCCTTTCCCCAGTGCGGTTTCTCCTCTCTCGTCGTGCAGGTTCTCTCGCAACTCGGCGTGCCGTTCAAGGATGTGAACGTGCTTGAAGACAAAGATATCCGCCAAGGCATCAAGGACTTCACCGACTGGCCGACCATCCCCCAGCTCTACGTCAAGGGCGAGTTTATCGGCGGCTGCGACATCGTCCGCGAAATGTACGAAAGCGGCGAATTGCAGGAACTCCTGCAAAGCAAGGGCCTACTGGCGGCTTAACCCCTCCCCGTCATTGCGAACGCCCCCTTTGTCATCCTGAAGGGCCGAAAGCCCTGAAGGATCTCATTTATTTTTAACGCAGAGTTTCAGAGACTCAGAGACTCAGAGAAACATCTAAAAAAATTCTGATCCTCTGCTTCTCTGCGTTTAAAATTCTTTGTGTACTCCGCGTGCTTCGTGGTGAAAACTTTGAAACGCCACGCACGCAACGGACGCGACGGCCTCTCTCTTTTGTCATCCTGAAGGGCCGAAGGCCCTGAAGGATCTCCTCTTTTACGCGGCACTCCAGAGATACAGGGGACCATAAAGCAAGAATAACTCCGATCCTCCGCTTCTCCGCGTTTATCTGTGTTTATCCGTGGTTTCAAAAATGAGATCCCTCCGCTGCGCGTTCGGGATGACAAAGATGAAAGGACTCTTCGTGTTCCTTCGTGTACTTCGTGGTGAAAACCTTTTCTTGATAAAAGAGGAAATATTTCGGGATTATATACTTTACTGAACACGAATCAAAATGACAGAATCTAACGGACAGGGCGGCGTTGATGAAATTGAGGTTACCCCCCAGATGATTCAGGCGGGGGTTCTTGCTGTTTCTGGGTATGATCCTGACTATGTAACTCGCTCAGAGTTGGCGACTGAAATTTTTTTATCAATGCTGGAAGTTGCGCCTCTATCTCTAGGTGCATATCTATTAAAGAAGCGGCTAAAACATCTGTGTCCTTACATATTTGGGTGACTTCAGGTAGGCCAAACTCTTTTGCCTCCGGCATAATAAGCCTTTTAACTTGAGCGTGCCTATCATGGTTTTTGGGCCATTTTCCCTTAGTGAGGCGGAGAAAGGTTTGTTGGGTTTTGGGATGTTGTAACCAAACACCGTGAGCCAGATAATTGCGTCTACGTTCTACATCTTCTAAGGCTATAGAGATGGCGTTTACGTCTATCTCAAATTTAACTTCGCGCAGTTCGGCAAGATCTAGGATAAGTTCAAATCTATCTTTTGCTCTTGGCTCCCTTACGGCAAGCCTACCTTCTTTTTGACCTAGTAAAAGAAGATCATAGACCATATTGCTTAGTAGGAACTCAATGTAAGAGAATGCTACAATGGCGTGGCCAATACGCTCAGTAAGCTCAGGTGGCAATTTATAGAGAGTTGGAAGCATAACTGTAGTTGATGAAACCATGACAAAGAAACCTTCTAAAGACGATAAAAAACGGGATCAGGTGCTTAAGGCTATGCTGAATCGCAAGCCAGAGCCAAAGAAAAAGCCGAAGAGGAACGAATCTAAGGGCAAAAAAGTTGGCAAGTCCAGAAAGGCTTGACCGTTGCTTTTATGATGCCATACTGTCCCTATAAGGTTGACAACCTGTCAATCAAGGGGTTATGTTAAAAATATATTCGTTAATCAAAAAAACTAAAGGGGCCGAGCGTTAACTCGAACCCCCTTAGAAGTCACTTAAGACTTTTGTGCTACGCTATTGAACTTGGTTCTAAGTTTTGGCGGTCCCGTTCTAAAGAACGGGGCCGTTTTGCTTAAAAGCCAGAGGCCCAGTCGCGCCATTTCAAAAACGTTTAAATCTAACGTAATTTCCATGGTTCACTCTCCTTTCTCGGCGATGTTGCCGGGCGGCATCAGCTCACGCCGATGACTGGAGAATGAATCGGAAACATGGTAACGCTTATCGCCAAAACTGGCGAGTCGAATCTATTATTTATGCGGTTTTTTTCTGCGTAGCTTATACTTACGCGGCTTTCCTTTGGTTAATCCGCCGATAAGTTAACCTTTTGCCTTCCGCGCCTTTGAGGGCTTCTGTAGCGCGTTCATGATCTTCGATTTCGCGGTGGTTATAGCGAAAGTCGAACTCGACCAGATAGCGGCCAAGGTGCTTTTCGCTGCAATGCTGGTAGGTTCCCAACATGCCTCTTTTGAACACTGAAAAGTAGTTCTCGACATTGTTGGTGGTAATGCCGTTACGGACATACTCGCCAGCGGAATGATTGATGGTCTGGTGATCTGCGAACTCTGCGCCAACTTTCGTATACAGGCGGCTTTCGTCTGTGTGCAGGGCCGTATCGCGGCGTACATTGGTAACAAGTATCTCGCGCACGGTATGGGCATCGGCCCTATCGACATGGAA
>DIHF01000040.1 GCA_002420015.1 Micavibrio sp. UBA5703 | reverse complement strand
AAAACCAAGCCGACCCAGCACTCGGTGAAGGAGTTGATGAGCGCGGGGATCAGGCCGCAAATCCTTTTGTGCCGCGCAGACCGCCATATTGAAGAGGTCGAGCGCCGCAAGATCGCCCTGTTTTGCAATATCGATTACAAGAAGGTTATTCCCGCGCTGGATGTTTCCACGATCTATGAGGTGCCGCTGACCTATCACAAGGAAGGTCTGGACCGGCAGGTGATGGAGAGTTTCGGGATTAAGGATATTCCGGATCTCGATTTGTCGATCTGGGAGAATATCGTCCACCGGATCAAGGCGCCCGAGGGCGAGGTGACTATCGCCATTGTTGGTAAATATGTCGGGCTGGCCGACAGTTACAAATCGCTGAACGAAGCGCTTATTCACGGCGGAATCGCGAATAGTGTAAAAGTGAAGCTGAAATTCATCGAATCCGAGATTTTTGAGAAAGAGAATCCCGCGCCGTATCTTGAGGGCGTGCATGGGATTCTGGTCCCCGGCGGCTTCGGCGAGCGCGGCGCAGAAGGCAAGATCAAAGCCGTTCAGTATGCGCGTGAAAAGAAAATCCCGTATTTCGGCATCTGCTTTGGTCTTCAGATGGCGGTCATCGAGGCGGCGCGCAATCTGTGCGGTATCAAGGACGCGACCACATCGGAATTTGAGAAAAAAGGCACGCATGTCGTCGGTCTGATGACCGAATGGGAGAAGGAAGGCGGCCAGAAAGAAAAACGCGGGCAGGATACGGACAAGGGCGGCACGATGCGCCTTGGCGCATATCCGGCCGTTCTGGCGAAAGGCTCGAAAGTGGAGAAGGCCTACGGCCAGAACAAAATCAGCGAGCGCCACCGCCACCGCTATGAAGTGAATATCAACTACAAGGACAAGCTGGAAAAGCAGGGTTTGCTGTTCTCAGGGCTGTCGCCGGACGGCAAGTTGCCCGAGATTATCGAGCACAAGGATCATCCGTGGTTTATCGGCGTGCAGTTCCACCCCGAACTGAAATCAAAGCCGTTTGACCCGCACCCGCTTTTTGTTTCGTTTATCCGTGCGGCGGTGGAGCAAAGCCGCTTGGTGTAAAGTAATCACATGAGCAGCAGCAAAGCCGTTCTCGATACCAATGTCTTCGTCGGCGCGTTGCAGCGTCATGACGGGGTAAACCGTAAAATCCTCGAATTGTGTTTTATGGGTGAGATCGACCTGTTGATGGGCGATGCGCTTTATTTCGAATATCAAAGTCTGCTCGGGCGGCATCACCTTTTTGAAAACAGTAGTTTCAACCCGCAGGAACGCGAAAACCTTTTCGATGATTTTTGCTCGGTCTGCCGCTGGGTCGATGTGTATTACCGCTGGCGGCCCAATCTAAAAGACGAAGCCGACACCCATATCGTCGAACTGGCGATATCCGGTGGTGCGCCGATGGTTCTCACTTGGAACAAAAAGGACTACCGCAACAGCGATCTGATCCTGCCCGACCTTGAAATCCTGACCCCCGCCGAGCTTATGGCCCGTAGAAGAGGCGAAAAGATATCTTGACAGGAATGATAGCATATATGCTATCATTATAGGGTAACAGAAAGGGGGCGCATCATGGCCACTTTGACCATCAGGATGCCCGAGGATAAAGTTAACCGTTTGAAAGAATTGGCAAAATCTCGCGGGATTTCGGTCAACAAGCTCATGGAGGAATGGGCCACCATGGGAATCGCCGAATTCGACGCGCACGCCTCCTTTCTGGCGCGGGCTGCGCGCGGGTCGCGGGAACGCGGTCTGGCCGCCCTGCGCGAACTTGATGCGCGGGACCGCCAGTCGCCCTCCGCCGGGCATAGTTTACACGACCATTCGCAAAGGCCGTACGAACACAAGAAAGACGATAAATAACAACAATTCAGGGCCGTGTTATCGCATGGCCCTGAGTTTTAGTCGCGCTGTTTGTTATGTGGTTGATTTGTAATATGTTAATCTTTTTTTGCTACGCTGTAGCCTATGTATAAATATGGTGGAAACTTAAAACAGAAGTTGCAACTAGCTAGCGGCTTTCCTCTTAGAAATGGCTACAACCAGGAAGACACAAAAGTGGTTGTATCAGCGTATGTGCAAAACTGCCCCAACTCTGCTTTTCTCGACACCGCTGAAATATATAGGAATGGGGACGATGAACACCTGATCGATTTGCTATTAAGCGCGGCTGAGAGCCAAAAAATAATAACTGGTGATATGGTAGTAAGCATGGAAAATATGGCCGGTCTCGCAGATATTGTGAGTTCAGCTAAAATTCTTCAAAAGGACGAGAATTTCCCATTCAGCAGACTGGTTATCCCGGTAACAATCAGCCCTTATGGACCAGAACAAACCAGAAAAGAGGCGCACGGGGTTGCTGTCTGTATAGACTATGACAAAGGTAAGAAATGTACAGATATAGTTATTTTGGAGCAGCATGCCAGAAAAGACGGAACAAAATTGGATTTCTCTTCGGAGGTGGCCTGTTTGCATGACTATCTTAAGGGCGAGTATGAGCAAGAAGGGGAAGCGTTAAGAACTTTTTGTAATGGCGAACCAATATGCAGAGAGGAACGTGTCTGCGGCATTGTTTCACTAGAAATGTGCAAAAGATTGCTTGAAGCTGACAATCCTTATGAATTTGTACAGAATCCACAAAACATTAGATTGGATTTGGAAGATGTTAAGAATCTGCATGCTCAAAACATAGAGATTGCAAATCCTGAAATTCGCTAAGGTAAAAGGTCAGCAATATTTAAGCGTACCTGAGTGCAGTTCCCGTCTTGTTATAAATAATCTTGGTAACTTTGCTGCGGAAATGCTACAAGACTGTCACATCATGAAAACCGTCAAAGTCCAAAAAATTCAAATTGCTAATAACAAGCCCTTAGTGCTGATCGCAGGTCCCTGCCAGATGGAGAGCAAGGATCATGCTTTCGATATGTGCGGCGCACTGGTGGAGATGAGCGAAAAGGTTGGAATCAGCCTCATCTATAAAACCTCTTTCGACAAGGCCAACCGCACATCCATCAAGACGGCGCGAGGGCTGGGCCTGAGAAAGGCGCTCCCGGTTTTCGAGGCGCTGAAGAAGAAATTTAAAATTCCAGTGTTGACCGATGTGCATCTGCCCGAGCAGTGCGCAGAGGTTGCGACCGTTGTTGATGTTCTCCAAATTCCGGCTTTCCTGTGCCGCCAGACCGATCTTCTGGTGGCGGCGGCAAAGACCGGAAAGGCCATCAACGTCAAAAAGGGCCAGTTTCTTGCGCCCTGGGACATGAACAACGTCGCCGCCAAGATAGCCGAAAGCGGCAACACCAATATTATGCTGTGCGAGCGCGGGGCGAGCTTTGGCTATAACACGCTTGTTTCCGATATGCGCTCCATTCCGATCATGCAAAAGACGGGCTACCCGGTGATTTACGACGCCACCCATTCCGTCCAGCAGCCGGGTGGGCAGGGTACAACCTCCGGCGGCGACAGGGAAATGGTCCCTGTTCTGGCGCGGGCGTCCGTGGCCGTGGGTGTGGCGGGGGTATTCATGGAAACCCACGAAAACCCCGATAAAGCTCCCTCGGACGGGCCGAATATGATTAAACTCAAGGATATGCCGACCCTATTGAAAGAGCTTGTCGAAATAGACAAAATCGCCAAAAAATGGCATAATTAAAGGGTTAGGTCAGCAAAGGAATTGCCTGAACCATGAGAATACCAGGAGCCACACAGTTCGCTAACGCGGCGTCGCTTGCCAATGCAAGGGGTGTTGCGCCGTCCGCCCCCACATTGCTGAGTCAGAACGAATCCACCGCCAGCTTGTTGGAGCAGGGCAGAGATGCTTTGCGTGTCAGAGGTTTTGGTATTTCAGGTCGGGCGAGAGCTATTAATAGCCAGTATCTCAGCCAATCCACATCCCTCGGTAACAGGATTTTGTCGCTAAGTGTCGGGACGGATGCCACCGTCGAAGGGGCGCGCCAGCAAATCATGGCCATACGCGGCCGTATGTCCGATGATCGGCTTGCCCCCTTCCTGCGTGGCAGCGAAGTCGACAAAGAAGCCTAGAATTTCCCTATAGGTTGTGCTACTAAACCCCCAGATTTACTAGATCAGGGGGCTTTTAATGACTGCCATTATCGATATCCACGCCAGACAAATTCTCGACAGCCGGGGCAATCCGACGGTTGAGGTTGACGTTGTTCTTGAAAGCGGGGCGCAGGGACGCGCCGCCGTTCCCTCCGGTGCTTCGACCGGTGCCTATGAGGCAGCAGAGCTGCGCGACGGCGACAAGAAGAAATACAACGGCAAGGGCGTGCTAAAGGCGGTCAAGAACGTCAACACAGAAATATTCGATGCGCTGCTTGGCGCGGATGCGGAAGACCAGATCGGCGTCGACCGCACGATGATCGAACTCGATGGTACAAAAAATAAATCGCGCCTTGGCGCCAATGCCATACTTGGTGTTTCGATGGCCGTGGCCAAGGCGATGGCGCATGAGCTGGATCTGCCGCTTTACCGTTATATCGGCGGAGCGCGGGCGCATCTGTTGCCGACGCCGATGATGAATATCCTCAATGGCGGGGCGCATGCCGATAACCCGGTCGATATTCAGGAATTCATGATTATGCCGGTATCGGCGCCGGATTTTGGCGAAGCGCTGCGCGCCGGAGCGGAGATTTTCCACGCCCTTAAAAAAGGCTTGTCGCAAGCCGGGTTCAACACCAATGTCGGTGACGAGGGCGGCTTTGCGCCTGCGGTAAAATCGTCGGAGCAGGCGCTTGATTTCATCATGAACGCGATCAAGGCGGCGGGTTATACGGCTGGCGAGGATATTGTGATTGCGCTCGATGCCGCTTCGACGGAATTTTACAAGAACGGCAAATATCACCTTGAGGGCGAAGGCAAGGTGATGTCGTCCGACAAGATGATCCAGTATTACAAAGGCCTGTGCGCTTCGTATCCGATTGTTTCAATCGAGGACGGTCTGGCTGAGGACGACTGGAAAGGCTGGGAGAAATTTACGGCGGAAATCGGCGGACGCGTGCAGCTTGTGGGCGACGACCTTTACGTTACCAATCCGCAGCGTCTTGCGGAAGGGATCGAGCGTAAGGCAGGCAATGCCATTCTGGTGAAGGTGAACCAGATCGGCACGCTGTCGGAAACGCTGGAGGCGATTGAAATGGCCAAGAAGGCGGGCTTTGGCATTGTATTGTCGCACCGTTCGGGCGAAACGGAAGATTCAACGATTGCGGATCTGGCTGTGGCCACCAATGCCGGGCAAATCAAAACCGGATCGCTGTCGCGCTCTGACCGCACGGCGAAATACAATCAGCTTTTGCGGATCGAGGAACAACTTGGCGCATCGGCGCGTTATTCCGGCGCAAGTTTCCTGCGTGCGCCCCTGGCACAAAAGTCTAAGAAGAAGAAAGCTGCGTAACTGAAGGAGTAAACGATGTCTCTGAAGAAACTTAAGGTCACCCCGGCGCAGGCGCGCATCTATCTGATTTTCGCCGCGTTGTTTATCGCGCTGCCCAGCATCGCCAGCCTCTATAAGGGGCACGAAGGAAAGTTTTTGGTGGCGACGGGCGTGGTTGAAGATTCACCGTTCAAAGAGACGGTCATCTATATCAACCGTCACGATTTCTGGGGGGCACATGGGGTCATCATCAATCGTCCGCTGCGCCGCCGCGATCTGAAGGAAAAGAACATTGATTTCCCCGAAACGAAATGGAACGTCGAAATGTACGAGGGCGGGCCGGTTGGTTTTGGCAAAAATAATTTCCTTTTGCTCAAGGCTGAAGCCGAAGATGTGCCGCAGGGCTTTGTTGTCACACCGGTCGATGCTGTGCGCAAGAAAAAACCGGAATTCATCGAGTATCTCGATAAGTGGAAAAACAAAAGCCCGCTGCGCCTTTTTACCGGATTTTCCGGCTGGGGCGTGTGGCAGCTCAACCGCGAGATTGCACGCGGTGCCTGGGCTGTAATCGATTACGATGAAAAACTGATGTTTCACACCCCGCGCCGCCAGGTCTGGAAAAAGGCCATGAAGAAGGTCCTCGAAACCGCTCCTGCGAAAGAGGAGGGGGTTTAGATTTTTCTGAATCATCAGAATCGCTTAGCGGGGCTTGTTCCCTGTATGTACTCATTAAGCTATTGAATCATTTGCATTTTTCTACTTGTCCACAGGACTCAAATATGATTCCATAGCGTTATGAACAAATTGTACCAGCAACGCTTTGTCATCCGCCAGAACCTGATTTTTTTGATCGGGCTATGTCTGACGGTTTATTTTTCCTACCACACGATTCAGGGTAACCGTAGCTATTTGCGTTTAATGTCGCTGAATACTGTCATTTCAAAAACACAAAATGAATACGATGCGCTGCGTGCCGAGCGCGAGGCCATCGAGGAAAAAGTGGTCATGATGCGCCCCGGTTCCATCAACCGCGATCTGCTGGAAGAAAGGGCCCGCCTTGTTTTGGGCTATCGTCACCCCGACGAAAAGACGATCGTCGCAAACTGATTTTTGTCTTCTATATCAACATATTGCAGTGCAATAAACGATAAATTCCTCTGGAACAGGTTGTGGAATTGTTGTAGCAATTTATGCACTGTTTAACACAAGTTTTGTTGATACACCCATTTCCGGAGGAACCATTTGGCGGCGGCAAAGAAGAAAAACGGGGCCATGACGGAAGCCGGACATCAGGCGCACGGCAGGGACGAGTTGAAAAAGCTCTACCGCGACATGCTTTTGATCCGCCGCTTTGAGGAAAAAGCCGGGCAGCTTTACGGTATGGGCCTTATCGGGGGCTTCTGCCACCTTTATATCGGTCAGGAAGCCGTGGTGACGGGCATTACCTCGGTACAGCAGAAGCAGGACACCGTCGTTACATCCTACCGCGACCACGCGCATATGCTGGCTTGCGGGATGGAGGCGCGGGGGATCATGGCCGAGTTGACCGGGCGCGTCACGGGTTATTCCCGCGGCAAGGGCGGCTCGATGCACATGTTCAGCCGGGATGAGAATTTCTTCGGTGGTCACGGCATCGTCGGGGCTTCGACCTCGATCGGTACGGGCCTCGGCTTCGCGCATAAATACAAAAAAGACAACGGTGTCGCTATTGCCTACATGGGCGACGGGGCCGCTAATCAGGGGCAGGTGGCCGAATGCTACAACATGGCGGCGCTGTGGCAATTGCCGATCCTGTTTGTGATTGAGAACAACCAGTACGGCATGGGCACCAGCGTCAAGCGCTCTTCCGCCGGGCAGCTTTACAAGCGCGGCGAAGGCTACGGTATTCCGGGCGAGCAGGTCGACGGCATGGATGTGTTTACCGTACAGGCGGCGGCGCGTCAGGCGCTTGATTACATACGCTCGGGCAACGGCCCGTACATCCTTGAAATGATGACGTACAGGTATCGCGGCCATTCGATGTCCGACCCCGCCAAGTACCGCAGCAAGGAAGAAGTCAACAAGTTCAAAGAGGAGCGTGACCCGATAACGCACCTGAAAGAAGCCATGATGTCGGCCAAAATTTCCGAGAGCGAAATTCAGGAAATAGAAAAAGAAATCAAGGATATCGTGAACGACTCTGCGACGTTCTCTCAGGAATCCCCTGAACCTGACCCGTCCGAACTCTGGACCGATGTACTTGTGGAGGCGCAGTAATGCCAACACCAATTCTTATGCCCGCTTTATCCCCGACTATGACCGAAGGCAACCTTGCAAGGTGGCTGAAGAAGGAGGGCGACACTGTTTCGGCTGGCGACGTCATTGCAGAAATTGAAACCGACAAGGCGACCATGGAAGTCGAGGCCGTCGACGAGGGTATTCTCGGGAAAATTCTGGTGACTGAGGGAACACAGGGGGTTGCGGTCAACACGCCGATTGCTGTTCTGGTTGAACAGGGCGAGAGCGCCGACAATTTCGTTGATATTCCGTGTATACCGCAATCCAAGCACACCGAATCTGCCGCTCCGGTTTACGGTGGCGTGGCCCAGCAACAGCAGGGTGCAGTCATCGAAAACCGCGACATCCTTTACGCGCAAGGCTATGTGCTTGAACCGCCGCCGTTCGATGAGGACGCTTTCGCCGATAAACACACGCAAACCGTACGTGAGGCTCTGCGCGATGCAATGGCCGAGGAAATGCGCCGTGACAAAAATGTTTACCTGATGGGCGAGGAAGTCGCCGAATATCAGGGCGCGTATAAGGTCTCGCAGGGGCTTCTTGAGGAATTTGGCGCAAAACGTGTCATCGACACGCCGATCACCGAGCACGGCTTTGCCGGTCTTGCTGTCGGTTCGGCGATGAACGGTCTCAGGCCCATCGTCGAATTCATGACATGGAATTTCGGCATGCAGGCGATGGACCACATTATAAATTCCGCCGCCAAAACGCTTTATATGGCGGGCGGCAAGCTGGGCTGCCCCATCGTGTTTCGCGGCCCCAACGGTGCGGCGGCGCGGGTGGGTGCCCAGCATTCCCAGTGCTATGCTTCGTGGTACGCGCATATTCCGGGGCTGAAAGTTGTCGCGCCGTGGTCGGCTGCTGATGCAAAGGGGCTGATGAAGGCCGCGATCCGCGACCCGAACCCGGTTGTCTTTCTTGAAAACGAAATTCTTTACGGCCAGAGCTTTGACGTTCCGGTCAGCGATGAATTTATCATTCCACTCGGCCGCGCCCGTATCGAGCGCGAGGGGCGCGATGTCACCATCGTTGCCTATTCAATCATGGTAGGCAAAGCTTTGCAGGCGGCCGAGGAACTGGCCTTGCAGGGGATCGAGGCCGAGGTTATCAACCTTCGCACCATCCGGCCGCTGGACCGTTTTACAATTCTTGAAAGCGTCAAAAAGACCGGGCGCATCGTGAGTGTTGAGGAAAGCTGGCCCTTTGCCGGGATCGGTTCTGAAATCGCGGCGCTGTGCTGCGAGCATGCGTTCGATTATCTCGACGCACCCCCGGCCCGTGTCTGCGCCGCCGATGTGCCGCTGCCCTATGCTGCGAACCTCGAGGCCCTTGCGCTGCCTCAACCGATCCATGTCGTCGAAGCGGTCAGAAAGGTGTGCTATGCCGATTAACATCACAATGCCTGCATTAAGCCCGACGATGACCGAGGGGACGCTGGCGAAATGGCACAAGAAGGAAGGCGACAAGGTTGTTGCCGGGGACGTTATCGCGGAAATCGAAACCGATAAGGCGACGATGGAGGTCGAGGCCGTTGATGAAGGCACGCTTGGCAAAATTCTTGTGAAAGCCGGAACGCAGGGCGTGGCGGTGAATACGGTAATTGCGGTTTTGCTGGAAGAGGGGGAAAGCGTAAAAGATATTCCCAATATTGTCATTTCGAGCGCAAGCGAGAAATCTCAGAATAAAACAGGAGATTCCTCGTCGCAGGCTCCTCGGAATGACACCGGGAAGCGACTATTGCCGCAAACAGCTGGTCAGCCGATCCAATCACAGGGGCGCATTTTTGTTTCCCCTCTGGCGCGGCGGTTGGCGGCCGAGCGCAATATTGATCTGTCGCAGGTTAAAGGCTCCGGTCCGCACGGGCGTATCGTTAAATCAGATATAGAATCATTCAAGCCCGGCGCACAGGGGGTCGCCATGCGCGCTCCGTCCGGCCCCGATGCCAAACAATTGGCCGATTTGCTGGGTATGAAGTACAAGGAAATTCCCAACAACAATATCAAAAAGGTCACGGCGCAGCGGCTTGTTGAATCCAAACAGACCGTGCCGCATTTCTACCTGACTATTGATTGCGACATCGACAATCTTTTGCAGACCCGTAAAGAAGTGAACGAAAAAGCCGCTGGAAAATACAAGCTTTCGGTCAACGACTTTGTTGTCAAAGCCTGCGCCATGGCGCTCAAGGCCTATCCGGCTGCGAATGTGTCGTGGAGCGAAGCGGCAATCCTGCAATACGAATCCGCCGATATATCCGTTGCTGTGTCCACGCCCAACGGCCTGATTACGCCCATCGTGCGCGGCGCCGACGAGAAGGGCATGAAGGAAATTTCCGAGGAGATAAAGGATTTGGCTGCCCGTGCGCGCGAAGGCAAGCTCAAGCCGCAGGAGTTTCAGGGCGGCAGCTTCACCGTTTCCAATCTCGGTATGTACGGCATCAAGGAATTTGCCGCCATCATCAACCCGCCGCAGGCTTGCATCCTTGCGGTCGGCGCGGGGATTGAAACGCCCGTGGTGCGTAATGGCCAGATCGTTATCAAGACGATTATGACCTGTACGCTCTCGACGGACCATCGTGCCGTTGACGGTGCTGTGGGTGCTGAGTTCCTGCAAATACTGAAAGAGTACATCGAAAATCCTGTCAATATGCTGGTCTAATACCAGAGGAGAATGAAACGATGAGGAATTATCCGATTGTCGGCGTGATGGGTTCTCATGAGCATGACTGGGAGGAGTATGCCGATCCTGTCGGCGATCTTCTGGCGCGGCGAGGCTTTAATCTTTTGACCGGGGCGGGCGGCGGCGTGATGACGACCGTGGCGCGCTCTTTTACCATGGTCAAAGACCGCAAGGGCGTTGCTATCGGCATTTTGCCGGCGGTGGATTACAAGGGGCAAAATCTCGATACTGCGGCATATCCAAATCCCTATATTGAAATTCCGATGATTACGCCCTTGAGCGCAAAAGCCCAAAGCGATGTCATGCCATTCAGCCGCAATCTTGTGAACGTCATGACCAGCAAGGCGCTGATTATCCTTCCTGGCTCGCATGGCACGCGCAACGAAGTGTCATTGGCGCTGCATTACAACAAGCCGATCATTTTGTTCGGGCCGGATAGTGCTTTTGACGATTTCCCGGAGGAACCTCTGCGCGCCGACGACATTTCCCATGTCGGGCGTTTTCTTGATGATGTATTTGGAGAACAAAAATAATGAGTAAATCTTTCGATCTTATCGTTATCGGCGGCGGGCCGGGCGGGTATGTGGCGGCGATCCGTGCCGCGCAGCTTAAAATGAATGTCGCGTTGATCGAGGCGCAGCACCTCGGCGGCATCTGTCTGAACTGGGGATGCATCCCGACCAAGGCGCTTTTACGGTCCAGCGAGATCCATCATCTGTTGCACAATATCGATCAATTCGGATTTTCGGCCAAGGACATAAAGTTCGATCTTAAAAAGATTGTTGAACGGTCGCGCGGCGTCGCAAAGCAGCTCTCGGGCGGGATCGCGCACCTGATGAAAAAGAACAAGGTCACGGTTATCGACGGCTATGCCAAATTAGAGGGCGGTGGCAAGGTTTCGGTCGGCAAGGATATTTATTCCGCAAAACATATCATCATCGCAACCGGCGCAAGGGCGCGGGTTCTGCCGGGGCTGGAGCCGGACGGCAATCTGGTGTGGACATATAAAGAAGCGATGGTGCCGGAAAAAATGCCCAAATCCTTGCTGGTCGTCGGTTCAGGGGCAATCGGGATCGAGTTTGCCAGCTTTTACCGCTTCATGGGCGCGGAGGTGACGGTCGTTGAAGTTTCCGAGCGTATTCTGGGCGCGGAGGATGAAGAGATTTCCAAATTCGCGCACAAGGCGTTTGAAAAGCAGGGAATGAAAATCATCACCGGGGCGCAGGTCACAAAATTCGACAAGGGCAAATCGAACGTCAAGGTTACGGTCGAAAAGGCAGGCAAGAAAGAAGAAATCACCGTCGATAACGTCATCATGGCCGTGGGCATCGTCGGCAACGTCGAAAATATTGGGCTTGAGAAAACAAAGGTCAAGGTGGATCGCGGGCACATCGTCACCGATGAATGGCTGCGCACCGGGGAGCCGGGCGTTTACGCGATTGGCGACGTCACGGGTGCACCGTGGCTGGCGCATAAAGCGTCGCATGAAGGGGTCATTTGCGTCGAAAAGATCGTTGGGGTGAAGGACGTACACCCGCTGAAGAAATCGAATATTCCGGGCTGTACGTATTGCACGCCGCAAATCGCCTCGGTCGGCCTCACGGAAAAAGCCGCGAAGGAAAAGGGTCATAAGGTGAAGGTGGGCCGCTTCCCGTTTATGGGTAACGGCAAGGCAATTGCGCTGGGTGAGCCGGAAGGGCTGGTCAAAACCATTTTCGATGAAAAAACCGGGGAGCTTCTCGGCGCGCATATGGTCGGCGCGGAAGTCACCGAAATGATCCAGGGCTATGTGATCGCCAAAACGCTCGAAACCACCGAGGCCGAGTTGATGCACACCATCTTTCCGCATCCGACCTTAAGCGAAATGATGCACGAAAGCGTGCTGGATGCCTTTGGAAAGGTTATACATTTTTGATATTGACGCGGGCAATGATATATGATAACGTTATCATATATACATACGGAGATTCCCATGCGTACGATCGTCGATTTGCCGGAAAATCATGTAAAAACCCTGGATATCCTGGGTAAAAAACATGACGTGTCGCGGGCCGAGCTGGTGCGCCGCGCGGTTGAAAAATACATAGAATCCGAAACCAAAAAATCGGCGGATGCCGTCGATAAATATTTCGGCATCTTCAAGGACGATCCCACGGTCTGGGGCGGGATGGACGGTATGGCCTGGCAACGCAAAATGCGCGCCGAATGGGATGACCGCGATGCCGCAATCGATGCGCGGCTCAAGTCGCAACAATCCCTGCACGATCATCCGCAGGAGGATTATAAATCGAAATGACCGCGGCCTATTTCGATACCAATATCATCATAGACTTTTTCGCCGGCCACCCGCCGGCGAAAACCGTCATGGAGAAATTCACCCTGCGTAAATGTCCGGCCGTGGCCTATATAGAATTTATGACCGGAATCGATACGCCGCAAAAGAAGGCGCAGGCCGATGAGGTTATTCATGCCCTGTTTGAAATCGTACAGACCGACATGGATACCTGCCGCGAGGCGGCGACTTTGCGCCGCAAAACGCGACTGAAACTGCCGGATGCCATGGTATACGGCGCGGCCCGGGCTGGCGGCGGCATTCTCGTAACCCGCGACGGCGACTTTGACCCGCGCTGGCCGGATGTGTATGTTCCGTATGAGTGAGCCATGACATACGCCCCGAAATTGCTGGGTGCGTATGGGAAGGTTGTTCGTTTTTTAAAGATGCTAGATCGGTGATGCTTAAAAAATTTTTAAAAGATCATAGAAGCAAGGGTATAGTGCCCGTAAGCCTCGTTGTAAGAAATTATAAGGCTTCTGGATCATATGAATTAGTTGAGAATTTTTTAGACTATGCGACCAGTATAAATTGTCACTATTTAAAGTTTCACGAGTGGAATCGAGTTGTAGATATTGATATAGATAACATTGTTATTAATGGTGACGAGGGGCCGATAATTAGCATAAGACACTCTCTTAAAAACTTTATATCCTGCAACGATTTTTACAATAACAACGAATTGTTGTGGGTTGGTATGAGTCCGAAAGTTTTTCAAAAAAGTTTAGGAATGTTAGTCGACAAAGACGATATAAAGCTGCGTCGGGATGGAGGAATGACGTACATATACTATCCTTTTAATGGTAACAATATATATGATTACTTTAATGTTAGATGATAAGTACTTGTTATGACCTACGACCCGAAATTGCTGGATAAGGCCAAACGCCACCCGGAGAAGCAGAAAAATCCGGACCGTCCGGTCGGGCGCAAACCGGAGTGGATCCGCGTCAAGGCGCCGCAGGGCGAGAAATTTCTTGAGACAAAGGAAATCGTCCGCCGCCATAAGCTCTCGACTGTGTGCGAGGAGGCAGGCTGCCCCAATATCGGTGAATGCTGGCAGCAAAAACACGCGACCTTCATGATTATGGGCGAGGTCTGCACGCGGGCCTGTGCGTTCTGCAACGTCGCGACGGGTAAGCCCAAAGAGCTGGACAAACTTGAACCTCTGCGCGTCGGCGTGGCGGTGCATCAGATGGGCCTGAAACATGTTGTTGTGACTTCGGTAGACCGCGACGACCTCGAGGATTCCGGCGCGGATCATTTCGTGAAGACCATTCAGGCCATCCGCATGAAATCTCCCGGCACGACGATTGAAATCCTGCCCGGAGATTTCCGTGGCGACATGGCCGCGCTCGACAGCGTGATCGCAGCGCGCCCCGATGTGTTCAACCATAACCTTGAGACTGTGCCGCGTCTGTATCCGTCCATCCGCCCCGGTGCGCGTTATTTCCGAAGTCTGCGTCTGTTACAACGGGTCAAAGACATCGACCCGCAGCAGTTCACCAAATCCGGCCTGATGGTCGGGCTGGGCGAGACGAAAGACGAAGTCTCGCAGGTCATGGACGACATGCGCGCCGCGAATATTGATTTTCTGACCATCGGCCAGTACCTCCAGCCCACGCCCAAGCATGCGCCTGTGGACCGGTTCTGGCACCCGGATGAGTTTGCCGAGTTGGAAAAAATGGCGTTTCGCAAGGGGTTTTTGATGGTCTCTGCGACACCGCTGACCCGTTCCTCGCACCACGCGGGCGAGGATTTTGCAAAATTAAAGGCGGCGCGGGAAGCGCAACTGACGAAGAATGCTGCGGAATGATTTTTAAAACTACAGAGGTCGCAGAGCACGCAGAGAATTTTCTCAGAGAATTAATTATTAAAAACTCTGCGCTCTCTGTGCGCTCTGTAGTAAATAATAATGCCGCAGCACATTGAAAAAAGGACTTTGCCGTACACGCCGGAGCAGCTTTTTAGTCTGGTTTCTGATGTAGAAAAGTACCCTGAGTTTCTGCCGTGGTGCCTGTCGAGCCGGATCACGCGGCGGGAAGGTGACGTGTTCTATGCCGATCTTGTGATCGGCTATAAGATGGTTCAGGAAAAATTTACTTCTAAAGTTACTTTAAATAAACCTGATCGCATTCACGTCGAATATATCAGGGGACCGATGAAGCATTTGTCCAACCACTGGAACTTTATCGCTGAGCCGGACGGGCGCTGCACGATTGACTTTTATGTCGACTTTTCCTTTCGAAACATTTTTCTACAGAACCTCATGGGTGCGTTTTTTGACAAGATCGTAAGAAAAATGGTCAGCGCGTTTGAAGAGCGTGCAAAAGCCCTGTACGGGAACCAACCATGAAAACCATGCTGATTTATACCGAAGGAGAGATGATCGGCGACGGGATTATCCTTCTGCCGTTTCTTGTCGCGTTGAAAAAGGCTTTGCCGCATTTGCGCCTGACATGGCTGTGCGAGCGCAAAACCGTTTATACGGGCGTTTTGTCGGAACTGGCCGCGCCTTTGATAGATGAATTTATCGAGCTTGCGCCGGAGACTTTGAGCTTATCGTTGGCGCGCTCTTTAAGAAAACGCAAATTTGATGCGATCATCGACACGCAGCGCCGGGTGAAAAAGACTCTTGTTTTAAAGACTATTCCGCATAGGAAATTTATTTCTTCATCCGCCAAATATATTTTTTCCAGCAAGCGGCCCCGGCAAAAACATGAACGTCTGGTCGACAATATGTTTATGTGGGGAAACCTTTCTACCGGGCTTGAATTGCAGCCGGAGCCGGTCGATTTGCCGCCGGGGGATTGGGACATAGTGGCCGGAAAAGTTTTGCCGGATGGTAAGGATTATATCGGCTTTGTTCCCGGCGCGGGGCAGATTCACAAGAAATGGAAAGTTGAAAACTTTGTCGCACTTGCAAGGCATTGCGAGGGCAGAGGATTTGTTCCTGTTTTCTTTCTTGGCCCTATGGAACGAGAATTGGAAGATGTTTTAAAAGTAGGAATGCCTCACGCCATCTTTCCAAATCTTTCCAGCCCATATCTGACGATTGCGTTAGGAAGGCGTTTGAAAGCCGCTGTGGCCAATGACAGCGGCGGAGGGCATTTGCTGGCGGCGGGCGGAGCGCGCATGGTGACGTTGTTTCGCAACGACGGTGTACGGCGAAAATTTTTGCCGACTGCGCCGCGTGTTGTCGCCTTAACGCCGGAAGATTTCAACGTGCCGCATATGGAAGATATTCCGCTGGAGGCGGTAAGGGGCGCGTTAGAGGAGGTTCTCTAAAATGATTTCAAGCGCGGCGGTCATACTTTGCTTGCGAATTTCTTCGCGGGTTCCTTTGAACAGGTTATGGCGGCTTTCGGCTTTTCTACCTTTTACGGCATAACCGATATAAACCGTGCCAACAGGTTTTTCTGTGCTGCCGCCGTCAGGTCCGGCAATTCCGGTGATAGAAATCGTGATATCGGCGCGGGAATTTTTCAGCGCACCTTCAGCCATTGCCTGTGCAACCTCTGCGCTCACGGCGCCGTGTGTAGCGATAAGTTTGGCGGGAACTTGTAACAGTTCGGTTTTGGATTCATTGGAATAGGTGATAAACCCGCGCTCGAAAACGTCGGAAGAGCCGGGCAGGGCGGTTATCGTCGCCGAAAGTAAACCGCCGGTGCAGGATTCCGCCGTGGCAAGTTTCAGGTTTTTCTTTCGTAAAAGTGCGGAGACTTTTTTAGATAAGTCCTGCATAACGCATTCCTCCAAGGCAGAGCATGGCAAGCAGTCCGGCGACAATATCGTCGCCCATCACGCCCGCCGCGCCCTTGACGTTTTTGTCGAAATGCGAGACGGGCCAGGGTTTCAGAATATCGAACAGGCGAAACAGGCTAAAAGACAGAACGATAGAGACAGGGTCGAGACCTGCCGGAATGAGCGCAATCCACTGTCCGGCGACCTCGTCGATGACGATCATTTTTGAATCGTGTGAATTTTGTTCTTCGTCGAATTTTTTTGCGGCCCAAAAGCCTAAAATTGTGACGATAACAATTCCTGCCATCAAACCTGGAATCTCGCCAGATGCAAACAGAAGAAGTCCTGGTGGAATCGCCGCAAGGCTCCCGCATGTTCCCGGCGCTTTGGGTGAAAGGCCGGAGCCGAACCATGTTGCCAGCAAGATATGGGGTTTTTTAAGATTCACGCGGCAGCCTCACAGTGGCAATGGCTTGCGCCGCGATGCCTTCGCCGCGTCCGGTAAAGCCTAGGCGTTCCGTTGTTGTGGCCTTGACGCTGACGCGGCGCGGTTCGATACCGGCGATGTCGGCGATGCGCTTTTCCATGGCTTCTCTGTGCGGGCCGATTTTCGGCACTTCGCATATAAGTGTAACATCGAGATTGACGGTATGACCGCCTTTTTCTTGTAGCAACTCTACGGCGCGGCGCAGAAATATTGCGCTGTCCATGTTTTTGTATTTGTCGTTGCTGGGCGGAAAATGCTGACCGATATCTCCGGCGGCGATACTGCCCAAGATTGCATCCGTTATGGCGTGTAATCCGACATCGGCGTCAGAATGACCTGCGAGAGGGCGGTTGTGGGGTACAGCAACGCCGCACAACATAACTGTCGTCGCGGGCGTATCGGCAAAAGCATGAACGTCAAATCCCATGCCTGTGCGGGTTTCTTCTTGTCGCGCCATAAGTTTTTCCGCCATTTCAAAGTCATCTTCAGTAGTAATTTTAAAATTGCCCCTGTGTCCCTGAACCAGCTTTACAGGAATGCCTAGCGCCGACACAAGGCCGGTATCGTCCGTATATTCCGTTTGCGGGTCGGCGCTTGCGTGGGCTTTTTTGATAGTGCCGTAATGAAACCCCTGCGGCGTTTGCAGAGCGTAAAGGTCGTCACGTGTTACAGATTCTTTTCTGTTTTCGTATTTTACTGTGTCCGTGACAGGAGCAGCCAGCGTGGCAGCCTCGTTGTCGTTCAAAGCATCTATAAGCGTTTGTATGTCGTCCTTCCTGACCATGGGCCTTGCGGCATCGTGGATCAGGAGTATGTCGCTATCCTTAAGGTTAGAAAATGAATTTACGCCATTTTTTACGCTGTTTCTTCTGCTGTCGCTTCCGGCAACAAAGTCAATATTTTTCAGCCCCTTGATAGTGCCGAGAAACAGTTCTTCATGCGCCGGGTCGATGATGACTTTGATCTGCTGTAGTCCCGGAAAACCGATAAAGGCGTCTATGGTATGGCGCAGCAGCGGTTTTCCTGCCAGCATGCGGTATTGTTTGGGTAGCCCCCCGCCGCAGCGCGTCCCTTGCCCGGCGGCGGCTATTAACAGATTGAAATTGTTTATTTTTTCAATTTTATCGCGCATAGGCGCAAACTTTTCCATAGTTGCATTTTTGAGCCTCAGGGTGTACAAACGCCCCTGTAATTCCCAAATATCCTTATCAAGGCATACTTGTGAGGTTATTCTTATTTTGATCGGAACATCGCGTCAATCGCCGTGTTCCCAACGCAAGAGCAAAGGGGCAGGCTTGAGTTTCCTCTCGGGACATATGACGACAAGGTTTCCTTTCCTTGCTTTCAGGGGAAATGCGGATGCAGATAAAAGGCGCAGCCGCACCTGGCAAACGCGCCTTGCCATCGCGCTTGCGCTGGCGGCCATCGTCAGCGGATTTGCAACCTATGCGGCCCTGACCGAGGCACCGCCTTTTGGCGACGATCCCGATATTGTCATCTGGCTGTTGAACATCGACCTTATAATCTTGCTTTCGCTTGTCGGGTTGATCGCCAAAAGGCTGGTGAGCCTCTGGAGCGGTCGCAAGAGAAAGCTTGCGGGTTCGCGTCTGCATGTCAGGCTTGTCTATACCTTCAGCGTTCTGGCGACCGTGCCCGTAGTTATTATGACTGTGTTCTCTGCCTTCTTTTTTCACTTCGGTGTCCAGACATGGTTCAGTCACAGGGTGCAAACCGCCGTCAATGAATCGCAGGCCGTGGCGCAAGCCTATCTGGAAGAACACCAGCAGGTTATCCGCGCCGATATTCTGGCTATGGCCAACGACCTCGACCGTCAGGTGACGTTGATTATCAGCGATGATCAGGCTTTTGAGCAGATCATGGAAACACAATCGATGCTCCGCAATTTGTCCGAAGCTATCGTATTCAATTCCGACGGTCATGTGCTGGCACGCGCAGGATTGAGCTTTCTTCTTGAGTTCGAGGAGGCGCCCGATCATGCGATCAAGGAAGCCAATGGCGGCGAGGTTGTTCTGATGACGGGTGAAAACGACGACCGTATCCGGGCGCTCGTAAAACTGCGCAGCTTTACCGATACCTATCTTTTTGTCGGGCGAACGGTCGATCCCAAGGTTCTTTCTCACCTGGCCAACACGCGCAAGGCCGCCGAAGATTACGCCGATCTTCAGACCCGCTATTCTGGTATGCAGATTACGGTCACCATGATTTTTGTTGTGGTCGGGCTTTTGCTCCTGATGGCGGCGATATGGTACGGCCTTATCCTTGCGCGCCAGCTTGTGACACCGATCAGTACACTTATCACTGTTTCTGACCGTGTACGTGCCGGGGATTTGACCGCCCGTGTACCCGAGCAGGAAATGCTTGAGGAATTTGACTATCTGGCGCGCAGCTTCAACCGCATGACCAAGCAGATACAGGAGCAGCAGGGCGAGCTGATCCAGGCCAACCGCCAGCTCGATCAAAGGCGGCGCTTTACCGAGGCTGTGCTTGAGGGGGTTTCCTCCGGCGTTCTCGGGGTTGATGAGAATGGTGTTATTAACGTGGCCAATAACTCCGCCGCAGAACTTCTGTCGCGGGAGGTTAAGGATCTGCCCGGAAAAAATATTTCCCTTATTATGCCCGAGTTTAAAGGAATCCTGATAAAAGCGCATGACAGGCCGGGCAAGATCACACAGGCAGAAATCTCCATTGGAGAAAAAGATGGATCGAAGAAATCGTTGCTGGTGCGCGTTGCCATTGAACTCATCGGCGAGGAAGACAAGGGCGCGATTATCACATTCGATGATATTACCGAGTTGCAATCTGCGCAGCGCAAGGCGGCCTGGGCCGATGTAGCGCGCCGGATCGCGCACGAGATTAAAAATCCGTTGACGCCGATACAGCTTTCGGCGGAGCGGTTGAAGCGGAAATATCTATCGCAGATCAAGGACGATCCGCAAACCTTTGAACAATGCACCGATACGATCATCAAGCATGTCGGCGATATCGGCCATATGGTGAATGAGTTTTCCTCCTTTGCAAGAATGCCGGAACCTGTCTTGAGTCAAGAAGATCTCGGCGTTCATATTCGCGATGCCATTGTCCTGCAACAGCAGGCGCATCACGAGATTTCTTTCGGCCTTATCGGGGCCGATAAGGGCACCATCAAGGCCAGTTTCGACCCCCAGCAGATACGTCAGGCCGTGGTCAATATCGTGCAAAACGCCATAGATTCCATCGATGCAAGGCGAAAGCAGGACAGCGAGGTGGGCAAAACGCCGGAGCCGGGGCGCATCGATATTCTGCTGTCCATATATGGCGAGGATGAAATCGCTGTCGTTATCACGGATAACGGTTTGGGATTGCCGAAAAATGAAAGCGCGGCACGTCTTGCAGAGCCTTACGTTACGCACAAGCCGAAGGGGACGGGGCTTGGGCTGGCGATTGTGAAGAAGATCATGGAAGACCACGGCGGGCGGCTTTTGCTGGCAAAACCCAAATGGCTTTCATCCCTCAAGGGGTGGGAGGATATCGGCGGTGCCAGCGTTACGCTGGTTCTGCCCCTCAAGACAGAAATAAAGGCGAATGCGGCATGAGCGCTGATATTCTTATTGTCGATGATGAGGCCGACATTCGCAACCTGATGCGCGGAATTCTTGAGGATGAAGGCTACAAGGTACGCCTCGCTGCCAATGCGCCGGAGGCGTACAAGGCCGTGGAAGAGCGAGCCCCGGATTTGGTTGTTCTCGATATATGGCTGCACGGCAGCGAGCATGACGGCATGCAAATACTTGAAAAGATCAAGGGCGCCGACCCGGCACTTCCGGTTTTAATGATCAGCGGTCACGGCACGATCGAGACGGCCGTGGCGGCGATCAAGCTGGGAGCTTACGATTTCATTGAGAAGCCCTTTAAGTCTGACAGGCTACTTTTAATGATCCGGCGTGCGCTGGAAACGGCCTCACTGCGCCGGGAGAATCAGCAACTTCGCAGGCAGTCCGGGCATATTCAGGATCTTATTGGTGAGTCGCCGCAAATTATGACCTTCAGGCAGATGCTCGACAAGGTTGCGCCGACCAACAGCCGCATTTTACTCAGCGGCGAGCCGGGCACGGGCAAAGATCTGGTTGCACGCATCATCCATAGAAACTCAGGCAGGGCGGAGAAGCCTTTTTTTGCACTGAACTGCGCCACACTGCATCCCGATAGAATAGAGACTGAACTTTTCGGCGCGGCGGATGGAAAGGCCGGGTTGCTGGAGCGGGCCGACGGCGGCACGCTACTTCTCGATCAGATTTCTGACATGCCGCTGGAGACGCAGGGCAAAATCGTCAGGGTGCTTCAGGAACAAAAATTTCAAAGGCCGGGAGGCAATGAGTTTGTCGAAGTCGATGTGCGCATCATATCCACCACCAGCCGCGACTTGACGAACTCTGTTGAAAGCGGGTCATTCCGGCAGGATTTGTATTACCGCCTTAATGTTGTGCCGCTGACGATTCCGCCTCTCCGGGAACATCTAAGCGATATTCCCGCTCTTGCGGGATATTTTTCAGAAATTATTTCCGTGCAGACAGGGTTGCCTCGTCCTGTTTTCTCAAGCAAGGCCATCTCGCTGATGCAATCCTATGACTGGCCGGGGAATGCACGCCAATTACGTAATGTCGTTGAGTGGATTATGATTATGAAAGGCGGGGAATCCGGGCAGACTGTCGAGCCGCAAGACCTGCCGCCGGAGATTAGTAAAATGGCCGCTCCCGTGATAGAGTCCGCATCGGGTTTGACGTATGCGGACTTGCCATTGCGGGAGGCCCGTGAAGTGTTTGAAAGGAACTATCTGCTTTCTCAAGTGGAGCGTTTCGGCGGCAGCATTTCAAAGACCGCCGCCTTTATCGGCATGGAACGTTCGGCTCTGCACAGAAAGCTTAAATCCCTCCATATTTTGGGTGCGGACAGGGAAGAATCTAAAGTGGATAACACGAAACGGAAGAAGGCTTGATTTCATGAGGGTTATTATTTGTGGCGCCGGGCAGGTCGGATACAACATTGCGAATTATCTTTCGCGCGAGGATAATGAAGTTACTGTTATCGACGTCGATGCTGCGCTGATAGGGCAGATCAACGACGATCTGGACGTGAACGGCGTTGTGGGGCACGCGTCGAACCCGGACGTTCTGAATGCTGCGGGCGCCAACAACGCGGACATGATGATCGCTGTGACCATGTCGGATGAAATCAATATGGTTGCCTGTCAGATCGGGCACTCCCTGTTCAGTATCCCGAAGAAGATTGCGCGTATCCGCCAGCAATCATATCTCGATCCCGCATGGTCGAATTTGTTTAGCCGCTCGCACATGCCGATCGACGTCATTATTTCGCCGGAGCAGGTGATCGCCAACGATATTTACCAGCGCCTGTCCGTTCCCGGAACGACCTTCGTTAATACCTTGGCTAACGGCAAAGCGCACATGGTGGGCGTGATATGCGAAGAAAATTGCCCGGTTCTGAATACCCCGCTTGAACACCTTCCTAATTTGTTTCCTGAACTGTCTTTCAAGGTTATCTGTATTCTGCGCAACAACAAGCCGATCATCCCTGAAATGACCGAGCAGCTTGAGCCAGGAGATGAAGCCTATTTCGTTACCGACACCGATCATCTTTACAGGGCGTTGGCGGCTTTCGGGCACGAAGAAAAGCAGGCACGCAGCATCGTCATTACCGGCGGCGGCAATATCGGTCTTGGCCTGACCAGAATGCTGCTGGAAAGAAGGCGGGGCCTTCAGATCAAAATGATCGAGAAGAACGCAACGCGCGCACGTTATCTGAGCGAGCAGCTTGAGGATATCATCGTTTTGAAAGGCAGCGGCCTTGATAAAGATATTCTTGAGGAGGCTTCAATAGATCATGTCGGGACGTACATCGCCGTAACCAACGATGACGAAAATAATATTCTTGGCTCTCTTCTGGCCAAGCAGTATGGCTGCGAGCGCGTTATTACGCTTGTGAACAACGAGGTCTATACACCCCTGATAGGCACGCTCGGGATTGATGCCATGGTTCTGCCCAAGGCAACCATCGTAGCCACGATCATGCAGCACGTACGCAGGGGCCGCATTAAAGGGCTGCATAATCTGCGCGACGGATTTGCCGAGGTTATCGAGGCTGAAGTTTCGGAGACGGCGAGCATTGCAAACACAACCATAGCAAATCTTGAATTGCCCGCCGATGTTATCATTGCGACCATTGTCAGGGCAGGCAAGGTGATCATGCCGGATCATGAAACGGTCATAAAGCCGGGCGATCTGGTGGTTATTCTTGCGGCCAGAGAGCAAGTTCATAGTGTCGAAAAAATGTTTTCTGTTCACGTCGATATCTTCTAGGGTCACAAATGAAGACAATGAAGCTCGGCGTATTCGATTCAGGCTTGGGCGGTTTGCTGATTGCAAAGGCAATCAAAAGCCGTATTCCCGCAATCGATATGATTTATCTTGGCGATACGCTGCATGTCCCCTACGGCAACAGATCGAACGAAGTCATATACGATTATTGCTACAAGGCCGTCGATTTTCTTTTCTCTCAGGATTGTAATCTGATCGTCATGGCCTGTAATACGGCGAGCGCTGCTGCCTTGCGCAGGTTACAACAGGAGTATCTGCCGACCCATTACCCGGAACGACGGATTCTCGGTGTTGTCGTTCCCACTCTTGAAGTTGCCTCGGAACAACAGCATAGGAAGGTGGGGCTTATTGCGACGAATTATATTATTGAATCCAAAATTTACGAATCCGAGCTGAAAAAGATTAATCCCAAAATCACATTGTATTCAAAAGCCACGCCGCTTCTGGTGCCGATGCTGGAAAACGACGGTATGCAGTGGGTCGGGCCGATTTTGCGTACATATTTGCATCCTTTGCTTGAGAAGAAAATCGACTCGATTATTCTGGGCTGCACGCATTATCCATTGCTTAAAAGTATCATCCGTCAGGAAATCGGCGAAAGCGTAGATATTCTTTCGCAGGATGAAATCATTCCCCATAAACTTGAAGACTATCTCAGGCGTCACCCGGAAATTTCAAATCCCATCGGTCGGTCGGGCCTTCAGGAATTTTATGTCACCGATGTTACGGACTCGTATAAGCGCATGGCGCATTTCATTTACAGCAAGGAAATAATCATCGAAAAGGCGGCCATATGGGATCTTCATTAGCATTGCCCAAGGCCGTCTTTTTCGATTGGGATGGCACGCTGGCCGACAGCTTCCTTTTCCTGCGCGGTGCGCACAGCCATGTCAGAAACGCCTTGGGCCTCTCAGATCTTACAGCGGAACAATTCGACGGGTATTTCGGCATGCCGCGTGAAGTTCTCTACCGCGAAATTTACGGCGATGAGATGGAGCTGGCCAAACAGATATTCGAAGCATATGTCAGGGAAAATCATACGCAGCTGGAGCCTTTGCCGGGGGCCGGGGAATTGCTCACGGCGGTTGCGGGGCACGGCATTACAATGGGTGCGGTAAGCAATAAAAAAGGTGATTTTATCCGTGATGAAATCGCGCATTTCGGCTGGCAGGGGCATTTTGCCTCGGTCGTGGGGGCAGGGGAGGCAGCACGGGACAAGCCGGCCCCAGACCCGCTTTTGCTGGCTATCGAACGGGCGTCGCTCAAACTGCCTTTGGCCGATATCTGGTATGTCGGGGATACGGAAACTGATTTGCGTTGTTCGCAGGAAGCGGGCTGTGTGTCCGTATTTATTCAGCATAAGGAGAGCGACAAGGCCCTGATTGAGGCCTATAAGCCCGCTCTTGTGGTAAGAAATTGTCATGAATTATGCGGGTTTTTTGTTGCAAAGTGAATAAATTGGAGTAAAAGAGGGCTAATAAAAGGCTTTAAAGAATATAAGGAATATAAAAATGGCCGATAAAATTCAAAACGTTCAAGACGTGTTTCTCAATAAAATCCGCAAAGAAAAGATGTCCGTGACGGTATTTCTCGTCAACGGCGTGAAGCTGCAGGGCATTGTGACGTGGTTCGACAATTTCTCTTTGCTTCTCCGCCGCGATTCACAGGTGCAGCTTGTCTACAAGCATGCGATCTCGACGATCATGCCGGGCGGTCCTTTGAACCTTCACGATGAAGAGGGCGACGGCAAAGCGCCGGGCGCTAACCACGATTAAGGTCCAGGCCTTTATCATTCATCCCGTCACCCCCGCCAGCAAGGCTGGCGAGGTGGGGCGCGACATTTCCGACATCATGGAAGAGGCAGAAGGTCTGGCGCATGCCATCGACCTTGATGTGGTCTGGACGCGGGTCGTCAACCTCTCCAAAATTCAGGCGGGTTATTTTTTCGGCAAGGGCGTACGTGAGGAAATTGCCGAAAAGGTTAAGGACCTGGAGCCCGATATTGTCATCGTCAATCACACGCTTTCACCGGTACAACAGCGCAACCTTGAAAAGGAATGGAACGCCAAGGTCATCGACCGGACAGGACTGATCCTTGAGATTTTCGGGGCGCGGGCGCAGACGAAAGAGGGGCGCATTCAGGTTGATCTTGCTGCCCTGCAATACCAACGTTCGCGCCTTGTACGCTCGTGGACGCATCTGGAGCGCCAGCGCGGCGGCGGCGGGTTCCTTGGCGGCCCCGGCGAGCGCCAGATCGAACTTGACCGCCGCCAGATCGACCAGCGCATCATCCAGCTTAAAAAGGAGCTGGAGCAGGTGCGCCGGACCCGCGACCTCAGCCGCAAAAACCGCGACCGCGTGCCGTTTCCGGTTGTCGCACTGGTGGGCTATACGAATGCCGGGAAATCGACTTTGTTCAATCATCTGACGGGCGCGAAAGTATTTGCCAAGGATTTGCTCTTTGCCACGCTCGACCCCACCATGCGCCAGATGAAATTGCCGGGCGGGCAGGTGGCTATTTTATCCGATACCGTTGGTTTCATTTCCGATCTGCCGACGCATCTGGTCGAGGCGTTTCGCTCAACGCTCGAACAGGTTTTATATGCCGAAGTCATCTTGCATGTAATCGACGCTTCGCGGCACGACTACGAACAGCAACGGCAGGACGTCATCAAAATTCTCGAAGATCTCGGTATTTCGTATGAAGAGAACGATCACATCATCGAGGTCTATAACAAAATCGACCGCTTGTCCGGGGTGCAGAAATCCGATCTGGGGCGCAGGACGATGATCTCCGCCGTTAGTGGCGAGGGCGTTGCGGCACTGCTGGGGCAGGTGACGGATATCCTCAACCGCGGGCGGGAGGTCGTGAGGTTTATTTTAAAGTCCGAGGACGGCAGGGCGCTGTCATGGCTTTACGATCACGCGGAAGTTGTCGCGCGCAAAGATGGCGCAAAGGGTGTTGACGTGAAAGTCCGTATTGCCCCGGCCAATCTCGGAAAGTTTACCGAGAGTTTTGGGTATAAGAGGAAGAAGGGGTAGTTGAAAAATCCGTCATTGCGAGGAGACCCGAAGGGCCGACGCGGCAATCCAAAAAACGTGACTATAAAGGGTGGATTGCTTCGCATCCTGCGGA
>DIHF01000021.1:12798-21392 GCA_002420015.1 Micavibrio sp. UBA5703 | reverse complement strand
GACATGGCCATGACCTCGGCGACCTCGTTGCGCGTTGCGCCCAGATCTTTCAGCGCTTTGGCGTGAAAGCCGATGCAGCCATCGCAACGCTGGGTTACGCCGATGGCGAGGGCAATCAGCTCCTTGGTTTTTTTATCCAGAGCGCCGTCGGCCGTTGCTGCCTTGGAGAGCGCGTAAAAGCCGTTCATGGCGTCAGGGACAACTTTCCTCAATTCGCCCGTATATTCAGAGATATCCTTGGTGAGGGCTTTATAGTCTTTGGTCATGGTGATTTTCTCCTTTACAATTTATATATTCATGATATCATATAAATATGAATCAAGGAAGAAAAATGTCAACCAAGGAAATGCGCAAGCATTCAGGTGTGGTTTCAGGATTTTTAAAAGGCCTGGCGAACCGGGACCGTCTGCTTATCCTTTGCGAACTGGCGGAAGGGGAAAAAAGCGTTACTTCTTTGATAGAGGCAACAGGGATTGCGCAAACATCCATGTCGCAACACCTGTCAAAGCTCAAGGATGAAAACATGGTTTCCTTCCGGCGCGAGCACAGGACGCTCTATTATTTTATTTCGCATGATGCAGTCCGCGATGTTATGGGGGTTTTGCATCAACATTTTTGCAAGGAGTCAAAAACATGACGAACATCGTTTTACCGCAGGATGCCGCGAAGTGGCTGGCCGCAGGGGACGCCATTTTGATTGATGTCAGGGAGCCGGATGAATTCCGTGCCGAACATATCGCTTATGCCAATTCATTGCCGTTGGGGGATCTGGAGAAATTGATGGAGAATATGAGTATCCCGGCAACAAGAAGACTTATATTCCAGTGCCTGAAGGGAAAGCGCGGTGAGCAGGCCTGCACGCTCGTGAAAAACTGCGATGCGTGCGGTAATGAAATTTATAATCTTGAAGGTGGCATTACGGCATGGAAGGAGGCGGGGTTGCCAGTCGTGGGCCATTCTTCCGGCCTTTCCATTTTCCGGCAGGTTCAGATCATTGTGGGTTTTGTTGTCTCGCTTATGATTGTTCTGGGATTTTTGGGGCTGACAATTGGCTTCATTATTGCAGGCATTCTCGGGGCGGCATTGTTTATGGCTGGCCTGACGGGATGGTGCGGTCTGGCCATGCTGCTTTCAAAGATGCCTTGGAATAAATAACTTATACGAGAATATCGACCAGGGAACCGGGTTTTTTCGATTTGTTTTCGTCCTCGTCGCGGAAGGCTTCTTCACGCAGAGACTGCAACGAAGGTTGGGCGCTGTTTTCCGATTCTGCCTTTTTCGTCTCGGAGGTCGAGCGGGACTCGCTGGTGTCCTCGGAAGAAGATACATTGCTTTCCCGCACGCGCGCATTGCTTTCGCGAAGCTGTTCATTGCCGTTGCCTTGCTGCAACGACTGCACCAGAGAACTCTGTTGTACACTCAATCCGCTGATAGGTCCGGCCATGGCTCTTGTCCTTTTATAATAAACACTTGTCTTTATAGTGTACTACCAAAGACTTAACAAAATATTGCCAGACACGTCCTGTGCCAGATTGTTTCCATTCCTACAACAATTTTGAAATATCTGCAAATAAGCTGACAGAATCTTTAAAACTTTAACTAAATTTAAATCAAATGCAGTGTATAACCTTGAGCAGGGTGTGGGGGAAACTGCGTAAAACGGGAGCAAATATACTGAGTTTGATGCATTTTACCCCCATATAACGGTTGGCGCTGAAAAAAAGCCAAAAACAAGGCATTCAGTGTTAAAATAATAATAAGAAGAACAATAAAAAAAGAATATGCGGGGATTCTAATATGAACTTAGGCTTTTTAGACAAGTCTTCAAAAGTCACACCTTTACTGGTGCGGCTTTATGACAGCAGCAAACTTTACAGTCTGGCCAAGGACAAAAAACCTTTGGCGCGGGTTGAGTTGACATCGGCGGTGAGCGAATTGCTCGACCTCAAAGTGTCTTCCCGTGAAAGCGAATTGATTTCCGATGTTCTTATCGAACTGTTGCGTCAGGCCGAAAAAGATTTATGCAAGGCGATGGCCGAGCGTTTGTCGGTCATGGATAATGTGCCGTTGCGCCTTGTACTGCATCTGGCCAATGATGAGATTGACGTTTCCGGGCCGGTATTGCGCAATTCTCCGGTTCTGAAGGATCTTGATCTTATTTATATCATCAAGGCCCAGACGTCGGCGCATTGGCGCGCTATCGCCTCGCGTAAGACGCTGAGCGATCAGATTATTAATGTCCTTGCCGATACGAAGGATTTTGATACGGCAGCGGCGCTGGCGGAGAACACAAACATCAAACTGACCGAACATGCGCTTGTGGCGCTGTCGGATCTGGCGCAGAAAAGCGAGGTCGTGGCGCGTCCGTTGCTGAGGCGCGAAGAGGTTTCACGCGAGCTTGCGGAAAAAATCTATCAGTTCGTCGGGCAGGAGCTGAAGCAGTATATCACGCAGAATTTTACGGCCGATGCCAGAGCCGCAAGCGATGCAATCGACGAGGTCGTTCTTGAATTCGTCGATGCGCCGGCCGCGAGCGAGTTTACGCCGACGCAAGCTATGCTCAATGCGGCGGACCGTTTCAGGGAAAAAGGTTTGCTGACGATCAAGCTGATGATGGGAACGCTGCGCCGGGGGCAGATACCGTCTTTCATCGCGCAGTTTTCGCGGTTTACAGGCATAGATCACAAAACGGTTGAAGAAATCCTTATGCAGCATAACGGGCAGGGGTTGGCGATTGCCTGCCGCGCCGTTGAGGTTATGAAGGAGGACTTTGTATCCATTTATCTTCTGACCAACAGGATGCGGGCGCAAGGCCGTACGGTCGATCTGAACGATATGAACAAGGCGATCACCTATTTCAACCGCATCAAGACGGATGTCGCCAGAAGTCTTCTGAAGGCTTCCGGACCAAGCGGCATTGCCCAGTTCAGCAGCGAGCCTGAATAGGATAGAGACGCACCCATCTACAAAGAAAGCTGCTGCATCATCTTCTATCTCAATTTGACGAGTTCTGAGCTTAGGTCGCGGCGGCGGCGATGTGTTTCGCGGTAAGTTCTGCTTCTTCGTATTGGTCGGCGGGGGTGTGGTGGTCCTGGAAGATGTCGGGCAGGTGCATCGTTTTGACGCGGCAGGGGCCGAGCAGGTTTTTGCGGCTGAGGAACTCCAGCACGAAGGAACCGAAACCGCCGATAGCGCCTTCTTCGATGGTGATGAGCGTGGTGTGGTTTTGCGCGAGCGAGCGGATGAGGTCTTCGTCGAGCGGTTTGGCGAAGCGCGCATCGGCGACGGTGACGGAGCGTTTTTGTTGCTCGAGAATTTTTGCGGCCTTGAGCGCTTCGGGCAAGCGCGCGCCGTAGGAGAGGATGGCGATGTCGCCTTTGATGTCATTTCGACCCCGGCCTTGAGCCGGGGGAGAAATCTCACGATTGTCTTGAGATCCCTCCGCCTGCGGCGTTCGGGATGACAGGGAAGTGGAGTAAACAATCCGCCCCTTGCCGATTTCAAGGATTTCGCCGCGTTCGGGCAGGGGCACGCCGGTGCCTTCGCCGCGTGGATACCTAAATGCAATGGGGCCTTTGTCGTAGGCGGCGGCGGTGGCGACCATATTCACAAGCTCGGCTTCGTCGGCGGCGGCCATGAGAACAAAATTCGGAAGGCAGCCGAGATAGGCGATATCGAAGCTGCCCGCATGGGTCTGGCCGTCCGCGCCCACAAGCCCGGCGCGGTCGATGGCAAAACGTACGGGAAGATTCTGGATGGCTACGTCGTGCACGACCTGGTCGTAGGCGCGTTGTAAAAACGTCGAGTAGATGGCGCAAAACGGCTTGAAGCCTTCGGCGGCGAGGCCTGCGGCAAAGGTCACGGCGTGCTGCTCGGCGATGCCGACGTCGAATGTGCGTTCGGGGAAGGCATTGGCGAACAGATCCATCCCGGTGCCATCCGGCATGGCGGCGGTGATGCCGATAATTTTTTCATCGCGGCGCGCTTCGTCGATAAGGGATTGCGCGAAGACTTTTGTATAGCCGGGCGCGCCGGGGGTGCTTTTGACCTGATCGCCGGTGATGACGTCGAATTTGCGCACACCGTGCATTTTATCGGCGGCGTTTTCCGCCGGGCCGTAGCCGTAGCCTTTTTTGGTGATGGCGTGGATGATGACCGGGCCTTCGTGGTGGGCGGCCTTCACGTTGCGCAGAATCGGCAGCAGGTGGTCGAGATTATGCCCGTCCACCGGGCCGATATAGTAAAAGCCCATTTCCTCGAACAGCGTACCGGCCTCGCCGTGCTTGTAGGAAAACGCCATGCGCGCGCTTTCTTCGGCGCGTTTGGCGGCGAAGCGGATCGGGGAGGGCAGGTATTCCGTGATGCGCTTTCCGATCTCGCGTGCGGAGATGTAGGGCTTTGATGATACCAGTCTTGAGAGATAACCAGCGAACGCACCCACAGGCGGGGCGATCGACATTTCATTGTCGTTCAGAATGACGATCAGGCGGGATTTCATCGCGCCTGCGTTGTTCATGGCCTCATAAGCCATGCCTGCGCTCATCGCGCCGTCGCCGATCACGCAGATGATGTTGTTGTCGCCCTCGGATAAGTCCCGCGCCACCGCCATGCCGAGGCCTGCGGAAATTGATGTGGAGCTGTGCGCCGCGCCGAAGGGGTCGTATGGACTTTCGTTGCGTTTGGTAAAGCCGGACAGCCCGCCGCCCTGGCGCAGGGTGTGGATGCGGTCGCGGCGGCCCGTGAGGATTTTATGCGGGTAGCACTGGTGCCCGACATCCCAGATCAGGCGGTCTTCGGGTGTGTTGAAAACGGAATGAATGGCCACGGTCAGTTCGACCACGCCCAGCCCCGCGCCGAGATGCCCGCCGGTTTTGGACACGGCGGCGATGGTTTCGCGGCGCAGTTCATCTGCAAGAATTTTGAGATCGTCATCGCCGAAGGATTTCAAATCGGCCGGAATGTTGACGCGGTCGAGCAGGGGGGTGTTGGTTTTCCCGTCATTGCGAGCGGAGCGAGGCAATCCAGAAGAGGTTCCAGTGTTACTGGATTGCTTCGTCGGCTTTGCCTCCTCGCAATGACGTTCCTTCTGTTTTTCCTGTGGCCGCGCCATAGTCTATGCCCTTCGCGCCAGAACGTACTCCGCCAGATCCTTGAGGATTTCGGCGCGGCCTTCGAAAATCTTCAGATGCGCGGATGATTGCTTGATGAGCATCTTGGCGCGCTGAAGGGCTTCGGATTTGCCCATGGTGGAAACGAAGGTTGATTTGCCAGCTGCCGCGTCCTTGCCGGAATCTTTCCCGGTGTCCTGCGGGTCGGATTCAACGTCAAGAATATCGTCCGTGACCTGAAACGCGAGGCCTAGATCATGCGCGTAGTTGCACAGTGCCCGGCGGTGCGGTTCGCTCGCCTTGCCCAGAATGGCACCGGACTCGCAGGCGAAAGCCATGAGCTTGCCGGTTTTCATCCGCTGCATGCGGGAGATGGTGCCAAGGTCGAATTCCTGCGTTTCACCGATGATGTCGAGCATCTGCCCGCCCGCCATGCCGTGCCCGCCCGCAGCCTGCGCCAGCGACTTCACCAGTTCGCAGCGCACATAAGGGTCGGGATGGGTTTCGGGATCGGAGAGAATTTCAAACGCCAGCGTCAGCAGCGTGTCGCCTGCCAGTATCGCCGTGGCCTCATCGAATGCCCGGTGCACGGTCGGGTGCCCGCGCCGCAGCGCCGCATCGTCCATCGCCGGAAGGTCGTCGTGGATGAGGGAGTAGCAGTGAACGAATTCGATCGCCGCCGCCACGCGCCGCGAACGGTTGGTGTCGACGTTAAAAAGATTGGCGCAATGAATAGCCAGAAACGGGCGCAGCCTTTTGCCGCCGCCCAGAACGCCGTGACGCATCGCGGCATAGAGGCGGTCTTCGGCCATTTCAGCCGCAGGCAGAAGGCGATCCATCGTGCGGTTGACGGCCTCGGCCGTTTCGTTCATCAGAACCTTTAGCTCGGGTTTCGCGTCGCGGGGTGATGGGGCCATTTCAGATTCCTGTCCTTTGTTTTTTAACCACAGATAGACACAGATTGGCACGGATGAAAAATATACCCGTCATTGCGAGCGCAGCGAAGCAATCCAAAAGATACAAAGAAAGATTTTGGATTGCTTCGTCGGCGTTGCCTCCTCGCAATGACGATTTGTGTTCATCTGTGTTCATCTGTGGTTGCATTAAAATTATTCTTCATCCAGCGGGGAGGTTTTGACCGAGCCGTCCTTGCCGACGGTGATTTTTTCGATCTTGGCCTGCGCGTCTTTCAGCTTTTTTTCGCAGTGTTTTCTCAGTTCCATGCCGCGTTCATAGGCGGAGATGGAATCCTCAAGCTTCGTATTCCCGGTTTCCAGATTGCGGACGATCCCCTCCAGTTCGGTCAGGGCGTCCTCAAAACCTAAATCCTTTATTGCTTTCTTTTCAGCCATTTAGCGGCATTCCTGTATCCTGAGAGAGCGCCGGATTGTACGTGAGAAAACCGGATTTCTCAAGCATTACAGCAGGAATTATAAACATAATTGACATATTTGTTGGTGTATGTATATTACGGAAAAATGTAAGGGTTACGTAATGTCGGATCAAGAAGGGCTAACACTGGTTTTTATACGCCATGGCGAAAAATTTTCCGAGGGCGTGGACCGTCTGACTTCAAAGGGGAAATTTGAGGTTCTCAGCACAGCCCAGCAACTTAAATGCAAGATGAATTTATGGCCTGACGTCATTCTTTCATCGCCGACAAAAAGAACGATGGATAGCGCAAGACTGGTCCAGCGCGCTTTCGAGGAAGGAAAACAGCCGGAGATACAGGAGACGGAATTGCTGGTGGAAGGATCGAGAGGAAAGTTCACCCTGGAAGGGAAAGGTTTTGCAGGGCTTGACGGCAATCACAAAACCGTCTTTTGCGTGACGCATAACAACGTCATTCAATCCCAGTTTCAGGCGCTTGCGGATGGATACCCGTTTATAGATTACGGCATAGCTCTGGTTATGAAGTTTAATGAAAAAAGCTGGGCAGAGATAACACGCGACACAAAACCGAAATCTGTTGCGGTTGTCGTGCCCGAGGCAAGACAGTAAAGAAAGGATTGCGTAATGTTAACACTGGTTTTTATGCGGCATGGTCACAAACTCGAGAGCGGGATGACGAGTATCGGATACCGTCAGGTTTCCAGCACCGCTGTCAGGCTTAAGGATGAGTTGAACTTATGGCCCGATGAGATATTGCATGCCCCGGCCCTGGAATCTCTTCAAAGTGCGGATGAGGTCAGCAGGGTTTATGAAAGTTCATGGAAAGGTTGGTTGAGGAGCTTTTTCAATGAGGTTCAGGTGAAGCAATCAGATGCTTTGAAAAACGGCGCACGCGATGCGTTTACAAGGGCTGCGCTGCGGGGTTTGAATCCCGCACACGAAACGGTTTTGTGCGTTGCCGATCTGGATGTCATCCGGTCACAGTTTGCCTGCCTGCATGAGGAATTGTCTTTTTACAATGTAGAGAAAAAACTGGGTCACGGATCTGCATTGGTCATGACATTTGAAGAAGAAAGATGGGGCGATATACATCGCAGCACAGAGCCTTTGGATATGCTCTTTATCAGGCCGATGCTGGAGAGCGGTCTGTAGAAAATGACCGGATGCCCGCCTCCGCGGGCGTGACGAAAAAGAAAAACGCGGAGAAGCGGAGAGCCGGATTTTTTCGTTTCTCTGTGTCTCGGGAACTCCGCGTAAAAAATGAGATCCTTCAGGGCCTGCGGCCCTTCAGGATGACAGCAAAAGAAAAATTCTTCGTGAGCTTCATGTCTTCGTGGTGAAAAGGCATGGACCCCGGCTTGCGCCGGGGTGACGGTGGGGGTGGGGAGAATGACGGGGCAAGGCGTTAAACCAGCCCTAATTTTTTCTCCAGTGCGCCGCAGAGCATTTGCCCGAGTGTGATGTGCATTTCCTGTATGCGCGCCGTGGTGGGGGAGGGGACAACCAGCAATACATCGCAGAGCCCGGCCATTTTGCCGCCGTCTTTTCCCGACAGTCCGGCGGTTATAATTTTTTTATCGCGTGCGGTTTTAAGAGCGTTCAGGACATTCGCGCTTTGCCCGGATGTGCTGATTCCGATGGCAACATCGCCGGGTTGCCCAAGCGCCTCGATCTGGCGGGCGAAAAGCCTGTCAAATCCCATGTCGTTGCCGATGGCCGTAAGTGCCGAACTGTCGGTCGTAAGCGCAATGGCCGGGATCGGCGCACGGTCGGAGACGTAACGTACAGTCAGTTCGGTTGCGAGGTGCTGGGCGTCGGCGGCGCTGCCGCCATTGCCGAAGAACATAATTTTCCCGCCGTTTCCCACGCTGGCGGCGCAGACATCGACCAGCCGGGAAAAATCGCCCTTGAGATTCTGGAAGGTTTTTTGCGCGGCGTCGATGTGTTCGGCGGCCTGCGCGTTCCAGAAACTATCAACATCAAAGCTATTATTTTTGTTCGTCATTGCGAGCGTCCGCAGGATGCGAAGCAATCCAGTCTTTTCTTGTGTCCGTGGATTGCCGCGTCGTCGCTACGCTCCTCCTCGCAATGACG
>DIHF01000021.1:0-12562 GCA_002420015.1 Micavibrio sp. UBA5703 | reverse complement strand
TACGCTCCTCCTCGCAATGACGGTCATAGCTCATTTCTGCACCGGGGTGGTGAGGTCAATGGGCGCGTTGGTCGGCTGCCCACCGCCAAGCGGGTAAACCGTGACCGAACTGTCCGGGGTTGCGGCGGGTTGCTGCGGCGCTGCTGCTTCGGCGGGGGAGAAAATGGCCCCAAGCGGCGTTCCCTTGCGTTCGGCCTCTTTCGCCAGTTTGATCTGTTCGCGGTTATAGGCGAGCTGGTCGTTGTTAAGCTGGAAGCCGACCAGAACCTTGTACCGTGGTGCGGTGGTTTCGTACTTCACCGGAATGATCTGGCGCAGGGATTCATAATAGGTGTGCGTGTCCTCGCCGGGTTCGTAGTTGATCGAGGCCGCAAAAACTTCTTTCGCAAGGATGTCGCCATTGGGCGCGGTGATCGCTACGAAATAGGGATGCGAGAAAAACGGCACGTCGTTGCCGCGTGCGCGGCCTTGCGGCCCGAGGCGGCCATTGAAGGCGAGTTTGAGGTCGACGCTGATGCTTTGCTCCCCGCGCTCGCAGGTGCTTTCAAGCTCGCTGATGTCGACTTTGGTGATGAGGTCGGAGGGGGCGGTGTCGCCACGGCCCGTAAATTCGGTGATGGAGGCCAGTTCATCGACGATGTGCACCTCGGGGCAGGTGGTGTGCAAAGCCGTTTTCTTTTGGCCCAGCGCCGCCACTTCGGGCATGCCGATGCTGCCAAGGTCGTCTTTCATGCCTTCGACCGTCTCGCAGGCGGGAAGGGTGAAAAGCATAAGGATTAACGCAGCAAGGCAACTGAACCGTTTCATGGCAGGTTCTCCCCATCATTATTGGTGAACAGGCAAGACTTTACGAAAGCGGGGCGGGCAAAGCAAGAGTATGGATTCCTTTGTTTTATTACCTTATAAGAGTGCTATGACAAAAAAAGCCCTGAAAATACTGCTGGCCAGCCCGCGCGGATTTTGCGCCGGGGTCGACCGCGCCATCCAGATCGTCGAAACGGCGCTGGAGAAATATGGCGCGCCGGTCTATGTCCGGCATGAGATTGTTCATAATAAGTATGTCGTCGATACGCTGCGCGCCAAGGGCGCGGTGTTCGTCGAGGAGCTGGACGAAATTCCGAATGACGGCCAGCCGGTGATTTTTTCGGCCCACGGCGTGCCCAAATCGGTGCCGGAGGACGCGGCGCGTCGGGAGATGTTTTACATCGACGCGACATGCCCGCTGGTCAGCAAGGTTCACAACGAGGCCGAGCGCCATTTTGAGGCGGGGGATCAGATTATCCTGATTGGCCATGCGGGCCATCCGGAAGTGATCGGCACGATGGGACAGTTGCCGCAGGGCGCGGTGTTGCTGGTGGAGAAGGTGGAAGATGTTGCAGGAATTTCCGTGAACGATCCGCAAAAGCTGGCTTATTGCACCCAGACGACGTTGTCGGTGGACGACACGGCGGAAATTGTCGAGGCGCTCAAAGCGCGTTTCCCGGACATCAAGGGGCCGCACAAGGAAGATATCTGCTACGCTACCACCAACCGTCAGGCAGCGGTCAAGGCCATTGCGCCGCTATGCGAGGCCATGATTGTGATCGGCGCGCCGAACTCGTCCAATTCCAACCGGCTGGTGGAAGTTGCGGCGCTGGCCGGATGCGGCAAGGCGGCGCTGGTGCAGCGCGCGGCGGAAATTGACTGGGGATGGCTCGAAGGCGTTGCGGTGCTGGGCCTGACGGCAGGGGCTTCGGCGCCGGATGTGCTGATCGATGAGGTGATCGAGGCGGCGCGGAAGCATTTTGATGTGACGGTTGAGGAAATTTCGATTACGAAAGAAAATGTGAAATTCAAAATACCGAAAGTTTTGGTGGCGTAAATGATTGTGAACCACTGATGAACACAGATAGACACAGATTGTCATTGCGACCCCGGCTTCAAGCCGGGGGAAGCAATCCAGAGCAACAGGAAAGATTCTGGATTGCTTCGTCGGCGTTGCCTCCTCGCAATGACGGAACTTTTTCTTATCTGCGTCCATCTGTGTGTATCTGTGGTTAAAAAATGATGAAACCAACACCTGACGCATTCATGAGCCAGCCGCGCAAGGCCATTACCCTGATCGGGATGTCGGGCGCGGGGAAAAGTTATCTGGCCGCCAAGATGGCGCGCTGGGGCTGGGTGAATTATTCCTGCGACGAACTGATCGGCACGAAATACCTGAAAGGCGAATTGTCGGGCGTTCCGGCGGACGACCCGATGCAGCTTTTGTCGGCTTTTGTGGGCAAGATCGGCAATCCGGCGAAGGGCGGCCTGGGGACGGAGGAGTTCAGGCGGCGGCAGAAATTGTATTACGATGCGGAGGCCGAGGCGCTGCGCGATACGGCAGAGGCGATCAAGAGCGCGCACGGGCAGGGCCGGCATTTCGTGAATGATTCCTCGGGCAGTTTGTGCGAGATTGAGGATGAAAAGCTGCTGGCCGAGGTTGGGAAGAACACTTTGTTTGTTTACCTCAAGATCGGGCAGAACGCGCATGAAACGCTGCTGAACCGCGCTTTCACAAATCCCAAGCCGCTCTATTTTCCGGTGCCGTTCTTCAAGGAGCGCGTGCAATCCTATATGCAGCAGTTCGAGATGAACGCGGTTGAGGACATCGACCCCGATGAATTTTTGCGCTGGGTGTTCCCCTATCTTTTTGAATCTCGCCTGCCGAAATACAAGGCGCTGGCGGAGAAATACGGGGTGAGTATTTCGGTATCCGATATTGCGGATGTGGAGAGTGAGCAGGATTTTCTGAATGTGGTCGCGGGCGCGTTGGGGAAGAGTCTTTAACCACGGATGGACACAGATATGCACAGATATACACAGATTGTCATTGCGAGCGCAGCGAAGCAATCCAAAGATACAAGAAAGAACTTGGATTGCTTCGTCAGGCTAAAGCCTTCCTCGCAATGACGGATTTATTTTTTTATACGCGTTGATCCGTGTGCATTCGTGGTTTTAAGATGAGATCCTTCAGGGCTAAAGCCCTTCAGGATGACAAAAAAGAAAGTTTCTTCGTGCCTTTGTGGCTTCATGTTAAAAAGAATAGAAAATGACAAAAATCATTGAAATATTCACCGACGGCGCATGCAGCGGCAATCCGGGGCCGGGGGGCTGGGGCGCGATTTTGCGCTGGAACGGCCATGAGAAGGAGTTGTCCGGCGGCGAAGCGGAAACCACCAACAACCGCATGGAAATGATGGCGGTCATCAAGGCGCTGGAGGCGGTCAAGCGGCGGTCGAAGATCAAGCTCTACACCGACAGCACATATGTGCAAAAGGGCGTGACGGAGTGGATGAAGGGCTGGAAGGCGAAAGGCTGGCCGAAGAAAATCAAGAATCAGGATTTGTGGTTGCGAATAGACGTGCTGGTTGCCAAGCACGACATCACGTTTCACTGGGTGCGCGGCCATGACGGCCACCCCGAAAACGAGCGCGCCGACGCGCTGGCGGTGGCGGCGATCCCGAGAAAGTAAAACATTTATCCACAGCATGAAAGTGACGGACTCCGCGTGTTAAGGAGTCGTTAACCGTTCAAGGATGATGATGGAGTTACCAGACGACTTCACCATCACCTTAACCGGGAGAGTCACATGATCAGACATACCAGCACAAACCAGCCAGAATCCATCGTTCTTCCAATTGCGCCGGAAACGGAGCGGGAAGCGATGGACAGAGCCGTGTACTCAAGGTTTATCGGTCACATGCAGCATGTCCCCAACGGCCGCAGGGAAATAAAAATCCTGTCGTCCATACAATTCACGGCGGACATGATGGGTCATAGCGATGCTCATATTGCCAAGATTCTTGTCGATATGGGGTTGCGCGCACCGCGCATGGCTTTCCCGGTTGATTTTCTCGAGTTCGCGGATGCCAGCCTGATGCGCTCTGGCTGGGAAGTCGGCGGCCCGACGGCGGCGCTGCTGGATCTCAAAGCACACTGGGACGGCATAGGCGAAGACAAATTCGCCGGGTTCAAACGGCGGTTCTGGCTGCTGGAGGATTGCGTCCGCGCCTGAACAGCCTAATCGTTATACCGATGGTATTCCTCGTGGCGGTAGCGGTTTTCTTTTTCTTTTTTCACGGGGGGTGCGGCGGCAGAGGGTGTTAGCCTTTGAAGGAGGCCCTCGAACCCGTATTCAAGGTCCGATACAAAATCCCCGCTCATGTAGGTATATTGCTGGCGCGTGTAGCCGGGGTAGGAATTGCGCATCATCTCGCTCCAGACCATCGCGGGCATCGCGCCGCCCGTGACGTTTTTCATCGGCGTGTTGTCGTCGTTGCCAAGCCACACCCCGCCCACGAGTTTATCCGTATAGCCCATGAACCACGCGTCGCGGCTTTCCTGGCTGGTGCCCGTTTTTCCGGCGACGCGGAACCCTTGCGCCGCGCCGCGCCCGGTGCCGTATTCGACGACCTTTTCAAGCATTCCGGTGATGGTGGCGACATGGCCGGGTGCAACAACCATCTGGTTCTCGCGGCTTTGGCGGCGCTGGTAATAGACATGGCCGTTTTCGGATTCGATGCTGGTGATGCCGAAGGGATAAACGGCACGCCCGCCATTGGCCAAAGTTGCGTAAGCGGTGGTGAGTTCCAGCGGCGTAACGGCGGAGCTTCCCAGGGCCAGACTAAGGTTCGGTTCAAGCGGCGAATAAATGCCGAGCCGCCGCGCCGTGTCGATGACGGCCTGCACGCCGATTTCCTTGGTCAGTTTGTAAGAGATTGTGTTCAATGAAAACGCCAGCGCCGTTTGAAGCTCAACTTCGCCCATATATTTATGGCCGTAATTCTTCGGGCGGTAGCGGCCCGTGGTGATGGGTTCGTCGACGACGATGTCGGTCGGACGCCATCCTGCCTGAATGGCGGTCAGGTAGACGACAGGCTTGAAGGACGATCCGGGCTGGCGCAGGGCTTGCGTGATGCGGTTGAACTGGCTGTTGCCGTAGTTCCGCCCGCCGACCATCGCCAGCACCGCGCCGCCGGGGTCCATGATCATGGCTGCGCCCTGGCTGATGTTGCGCTCTGTGCCATAGGTATCGAGAATGCGGGTCAGGGCGCTCTCGGCGCTTTTTTGCATGCCGGGGCGCAGGGTGGTTTTGACGATGATGTCTTCTTCGGTCGTGCCGATGAGATCGTCAACGCCATCGACGACCCAGTCGGCGAAATAACGTTCGGAGTTGTTGTCTTTCTTGCCGGGCGGATCGTGCGGCACGCTGGTCAGGCCTTTGGCTTCGTCCTTTTTAAGGTATCCGGCATCCACCATGATATCGAGCACCGCATCGGAACGCTCCCGCGACAGCTCGGGGTTTTGCAGCGGCGAATAGCGCGAGGGTGCCTTGAGGAGGCCCGCGATGATCGCAGCTTCGCGCAGATTGATATCCTTGACGGGTTTGCTGAAATAAAGCCGCGTCGCCGCATCGACGCCGTAAACGCCGGAGCCGAGGTAGACGCGGTTGAGATAGGCTGATAAAATTTCATCCTTGGTCAGTTCATGCTCGAGCCAGAGGGCGAGCATGGCCTCTTGTATCTTGCGCTTAAGTGTGCGGTCGCGGCTGAGGAAAAGGTTTTTCGCAAGCTGCTGCGTGATGGTCGAGCCGCCCTGGACGAATCCGCCCTTTACAAGGTTGACGGTCATGGCGCGCGCGATGCCCAGCGGGTCGATGCCGAAATGATAATAAAAGCGGCGGTCCTCGACGGCGATCACGGCGTGAACAAGGTGAGGGGGCATGTCCTCAATGGTGACCGAGTTGCCGACGATATCGCCGTAGCGCCCGATGACGCTGCCGTCGGCGGCCTGTACGATGATGGAGGCTTTGCGCTCGAATTGCGGGGCTTTGGTGATGTCGGGCAGCTCGCGGGCGTACCATGCCAAAAGGAGCGTCAGGAATATCCCGCCCCACATCCCCGCGACGAAGATCCATTTGAACACACCGCCGAAAAACGAAGACTTTTTCGCCTTCTTCTTATTTTTGCCTTTGCTCTTTTTCGCCATGGGTTTTTTCTACGTGCAGTCCAGCCAGTAGCGGCGGCGGGCAGGGAACTTGTCCGTTGCCTGCGTTTCCCCGTCGAACTTGCCGCCGCAGAACTCGACGATGTGTTGGCCCTGTTTGTCTTCAGGGGGGAGCGTTATCAGGGCGCGCTCGATGCCGAGGTAACAGGCGTAGGGCATGCCCTTTTGCAAAATCTTTTTGCCGAATCCTTTGCCGCGCATGGAAGGGCGGATCACGAAATTGATATGGCCGCCCCATTTCTCAAGGTGCCAGTTCAGGCGGTGGCGGATGTTCAGCGTGCCGATGAACTCGTTGTCCTTAACGAGCCAAAGCACGGTCTCGGGCACCGGCTCGATCCAGTCGGCGTACGGTTTATGCAAATGCCTTTTGCCGTCATTGACCTTCTGGATAAAATCGGCAAAATTGGCTTCCACCTCGCTAATGTTCAAAAAGGTGTAGCGCCCTTCATCCTGAAATTCCCGGAGGGCTTTGACGTAGCTTTCTTTGTGCTCGACGGATGGTTTTACAAGCTTTGATGCTGACATAGGTTGAAGGTTATAGGGTATCTTGCCGTAAATTTCAAAAGACTAATTTGGGGTGTCGTTAACCATATGAAAAACAAAGGGAATGCGATTAACGGCGGCCTGAATAGTGGAGATATTTTCTCTGTCAAACAACTAAACTATAGGTACAGGTATGGCTTCAAAATCAAGCCATAAGAAGCGTGGCGAGGCCGAGGAAAGCGAAAAAGCCCACGACATCCGTCACGGTCGTTAAAAGAACCGTTGAGGATATGGCCGGGTCGCCCCCGGCGCGCTGGACGAGGATAGGGATTCCCGCGCCAAACAGCCCGGCCACGATCATGTTGATGACCATGGCCATGGCGATGACGGAACCTAGCACATAGTCGGAGAACCATAGCGCCGTCACCGCGCCGGTGATCAGGGCAAAGGCTATTCCGTTGAGTGCGCCCACCATCGTTTCCTTTCCGATGACGCGAAACATGTTCGTGCCGGAAATTTCCTTGGTCGCCAGAGCGCGCACGGCAACGGTGAGGGTTTGTGTTCCCGCATTGCCGCCCATCGAGGCGACAATGGGCATAAGAATAGCCAGCGCAACGATTTGATCAATCGTGCCGTCGAAAAGGGAAATGACGATCGAGGCGGCAATGGCGGTCAGCAGGTTGATGAACAGCCAGCGAAAGCGCGCGCCGGAGGTCGACATCGCGGCGCGGTAAAGGTCGCCCTGATCGACCCCGGCCATTTTCAGGATGTCTTCTTCGGCCTCCATGTCGATAACGTCGATGATGTCGTCGGAGGTGATGACGCCGACCATACGGTTTTCATCGTCCACGACAGGGGCCGACAAAAGATTTTCGCGCCGGAACAGGTGCGCGGCTTCCTCCTGGTCCATGGTTGCCGGGATCGTATGTACGTGATCGAGCGCAAGCGCTTCGATCTTGACCGTGCGGAGCGAGCGCAAAAGCCGGTTCAGCGGAATTTCACCGATGATGTTGAATGTCGGGCTGAGGACGTAGATGTTCAAAAAATCCTCTGGCAGGTCGGTCGAAGCCGCACGCAGATAGTCGATGGTTTTGCCGACGGTCCAGAATTGCGGGATAGCCACAAATTCGCGCTTCATGAGGCGTCCGGCGCTGTGCTCCGGGAAGCTCAGGCCCTCTTCGAGAACAACGCGGGTCTTGTCGGAGAGTTTGCGGATCACGGCGCGCTGGACATCGACGTCCAAAGGTCCGAGCAGTCCGAGCGCATCGTCGCTTTCAAGCGCCGAGATGATCGAAGCGATTTGCGTCGAAGACAATACCGAGAGGCAGGCGCGGCACAACTCGCGGTCCATTTCGACGAACGCGCCGGGGTTGATGCTGTCGCCATACAGGGAAAGCAACTCCATGCGGTAATCCTCGCCGATTTTAGCCAGAAGGTCGGCGGTGTCGGCGGGGCTGAGGTCGCGGAGAAATCCGTTGACCGTGTCGGAATCCTGGGTGCGGATGGCGGCGACGATTTCCTGAATCAGGGAGTCGGCGAGGTAAATGGACATTTCCTCGCCCGGGTCGGACGGTCCGGATAAGATTATTTCGTCGTCCATACGTGCACTCCGCAAGAGTTCAGACTCAAAATTATCATTCCGTCATCCCCGCGGCCTGACCACATTCATGTGGTCAGGCTTAAACGGCGGGGATCCAGTAATGTGCGCGGCATAGCCGCGCGCTTTTTCTGGACCCCCGTCGTTAATGTTCGCAAAAACCTTCGGTTTTTTGCTCACCACGGGGGTGACGCTTTAGGGTTTTGTGCAAGCCCAAGCAACAAACTGAGTGTATAGGGCATGCAGAAACACCCTAAAAATATACAACAGATGCAGCGGCAAAGATAGGTTGCCGCTATTGTTTGATGTTCTGAACCTTGCCCTTTTTCGTGGGGCGGCTGGCGGCCTGAACTTCTTCGTCATGCACCTGCGCGGCCACGGTGGACACGGCGGTCATGTTCAGGATGCCGCGCGAGGTCGCCGCAGGCGTCAAAACGTGGACAGGACGCGCCGCACCGAGCAGGATCGGCCCGATAGCAACCCCGTAAGCCAGAATCTTGACCAGATTGTAGGAGATATTGGCCGATTCGACATTGGGCATGATAAGCAGGTTGGCCATGCCTTCGAATTTCGAGTTGGGCATGATGCGCTTGCGGATGTCCTCATCCAGCGCCGTATCGCCGTGCATTTCCCCTTCGACGGCAAGATCAGGCGCACGGCGGCGGACTTCCTTGTAAACCTCGCGCATTTTCACGGCCGAGGCGCAATCGCTGGTGCCGAAGTTGGAATGCGAGAGAAGACCGATATTCGGCTTGATGCCGAAGCGCTCAAGCTCGCGGGCTGCAAGAACCGTCATCTCGGAAACCTGCGCGACGCTGGGGTCCGGGTTGACGTGCGTGTCGCAGAAGAAAATCGTGCCCTTGGGCAGCAATAGTCCCGTGAGCGCCGCCGGCGTTTCAACGCCGGGTTTCAGCCCGATGATGTCGATGAGGTTGTTCATGTGGTCGAGGTAGTGGCCGATCGTGCCGCAGATAAGGGCATCGGCCTGATTCTTATGTACCATCAGCGCGCCGATGATCGTCGTATTGGTGCGCACGATGGTCTGGGCATCGGTTTCTGTGAAGCCCTGACGCTCCATGATGGAATGGTAGGTCGTCCAGTAGTCGCGGTAGCGGCGGTCGTCCTCGGGGTCGACAAGCTCGTAATCCACGCCGGATTTCATGCGCAGGCCGAGGCGCTGTATGCGGCTCGCGACGACTTTTTCCCGTCCGATGAGGATCGGTTTGGACATGCCTTCGTCGAGCGCCATCTGGACGGCCTGAAGCACGCGGTCTTCTTCGCCCTCGCAGTATACAATGCGCTTGGGGTTTTCCTTGGCGCGGGTGAAGATAGGCCGCATAACGAGCTGGGAGCGGATGAAAAACTGCTGGAGCTTGTCCTGGTAGGCTTCGAAATCCTTGATCGGGCGCGTCGCCACGCCGCTGGCCATCGCCGCCTTGGCGATTGCCACGGGTAGATCGACGATCAGGCGGGAGTCGAACGGCTTGGGGATCAGGTATTCCGGTCCGAATTGAAGATTCTCGTTGCTGTAGACGGCGGCCACTTCGGCGGTGGCTTCCTTGCGGGCAAGGCTTGCAATGGCCTCGACGCAGGCCAGCTTCATTTCCTCGTTGATCGTCGTCGCGCCGACATCGAGCGCGCCGCGGAAGATGAACGGAAAACCCAGCACGTTGTTGACCTGATTGGGGTAGTCCGAGCGCCCGGTGCAGACGATAGCGTCGGGTTTGGCTTCGTGGACGTCCTCCGGCATGATTTCCGGGGTCGGATTGGCCAGCGCCAGAACCAGCGGCGCCTTGCCCATTTTCTTGACCATTTCCTTGGTCAGAACGCCCGGCCCGGACAGGCCCAGGAAAATATCTGCGCCCTTGATGGCCTCATCCAGTGTGCGCATCTTGGTGTCGATGGCGTACTTTTCCTTTTCCGGGTCCATGCCTTCGTTGCGGCCCTGATAGACGACGCCGACGCGGTCGGTGACAATGATGTTCTTTTTCTGAAGGCCAAGGCTTTGCAGCAGGTTCAAACAGGCAATCGCCGACGCGCCCGCGCCGGAAGCGACCAGCTTAATGTCCTTTGCCTTGCGACCCGAATATTCCAGCCAGTTGCGTACGCAGGCCGTGACGATAATGGCCGTGCCGTGCTGGTCGTCATGGAAGACCGGGATTTTCATGCGTTCTTTGAGTTTTTTCTCAATCTCGAAGCACTCGGGCGCCTTGATGTCCTCAAGGTTGATACCGCCGAAGGTCGGCTCCATCGAGGCCACAGCGTCGACGAACTTGTCGATGTCGGTTTCGTTGATCTCGATGTCTATGGAATCGATATTGGCGAATTTTTTGAAGAGGACAGATTTGCCTTCCATCACCGGCTTGGCAGCCAGCGCGCCGATCGCGCCAAGGCCCAGAACGGCGGTGCCGTTGGTGATAACCGCGACGAGGTTGCCCCGTGCCGTGTAGTCATAGGCCGTCAGCGGGTCTTTTTCGATCTCAAGGCAGGGGGCGGCAACGCCGGGGGAGTAGGCCAATGCCAAGTCGCGCTGGGTCGAGAGCGCCGTCGTCGGCGTAATTTCGATTTTTCCGGGTTTCGGGTAACGGTGGTAGTCCAGTGCGTCTTTATATAAAGCGTCTTTCGTATCGGACTTTTTCTTGGACATGCGCCGTTCCCTCTAAGATTTGTTACGTATTTATGTGGTGCGGTCGAGAGGACTTGAACCTCCACGATGTTACTCACAGCGACCTCAACGCTGCGCGTCTACCATTCCGCCACGACCGCAGGTCTGACAGTGCCGAAATCAATAACAAAACCGTTGCTGCAGCGCAAGCAGCATCCACGTTGCACTGCGATAAGGAATTATGCGAGTGTTGCCGCCATGGAATGGAAGGTTTCTCAAGGACTGGTGCCGTATGAAGAGGCGCTCGCGTTTATGGATGAACGGGCGGCGGCGATCCATGAGGGGCGGGCGGATGAAACGGTCTGGCTGCTCGAACACCCTTCGCTTTATACTGCCGGGACCAGCGCCAAAACCCAGGACCTTTTGAACCCGCAATTTCCCGTATTCAAGACGGGCAGGGGTGGGCAATACACCTATCACGGGCCGGGGCAGCGGATTGTCTATGTGATGTTAAACTTGAAGAAACGTCAGCAAAAGCCTGATATCAAACAATATGTTTGCAATCTTGAGCAATGGATTGTCAACGCCTTGCAGGAATTTGATGTTAAAGGTGAAAGGCGGTCGGGGCGCGTCGGTATTTGGGTCAAAACCCCTCACTCGTCTTTCGCTGGCGCTCAAGACACCCTCTCCCATGGGGAGAGGGAGGGACCCGGCGAAGCGAAGCGAAGTCGGGAGGGTGAGGGGACCGAAGCAAAAATTGCAGCAATAGGCGTGCGGGTGAGGCGCTGGGTGACGCTGCACGGCGTATCCATCAATGTCAGTCCGGATTTAAGCCATTACGCCGGGATCGTCCCCTGCGGCATATCCGAGTATGGCGTTACCAGTTTGAAGGATATGGGGCGGGATGTGCCGATGGAGGCGGTTGATGAGGCATTGCGGCGGCAATGGAATGGCGTTTTCTCCGCGAACGACTCAATCCGCTGCCAGATCAACCAGCCGTGATTCCACGAAACCCGCGCAGAAGGAGATTAACCGCGTGATATCGGCGGCGAGGGCGTCGTAATTGCGGGATTTTATGTTGCTTTCCTCGTCCATGAACAGGGATTTGTTGATTTCAAGCTGGAGGGAATGGCGGCCCCGCGAAGGCTGGGAATGCCGCGCCACAAGCTCGACGCCCTTGAACGGGTCGTTGACGGAAACGGTGTAGCCCAGTGATCTTATGAAATCCCGAAGTTCATGCGTGAATTCAGAGGCGCAGGAGGTGCCGTCGCGGTCGCCGAGGCAAAAATCCACGGATTTTGAATAGGGTCCGTCCAGCCCGATGGCCTGACGGGGTTTTGCGCTGGCGGTGGGCATGGAGTGGCAATTGATATGCCAGACCTGCCCGAAATTATAATGTGCCTCATCGATCAGCGTTTGCAGCGCGTCGTGATAGGGGTGGTAACAGGTGGCGATCCTTTTTTGCACTTCGGCGATTCTTAAGGGGCGGTTGTAAACGGGCATGCCGGGCTTGACCAGCCTTCTGATAAGGCCAATCCCGGCATCTGAACGTGCCGTGGGGTTGGACCTGTCCGGCCACGGCGCGGCCAGCAGGTCGGGGTCGATATCGCACTCGGCGCGGTTGGTGTCGATATAGCTGCGCGGGAACAGGGCGCAAAGCAGCGTCCCGCCAAAATCCGGGGCGCAGGAAAACAGCTCGTCGACGTATTTGTCCTCGGCCCGCGCCAGCATATCGAAATCACAGGCATAGTCGAAATCCGCAGGGTAGGCCGCGCCGCTATGGGGGCTGTCGAAGATCAGGGGGAGGGGGGCGGCGGGTTTTGCGATTGTGAAAATATCGTCCATAA
>DIHF01000066.1 GCA_002420015.1 Micavibrio sp. UBA5703 | reverse complement strand
CCGGTCTGCATCGGCTCATGCACCGACTGGCGCGGAATGATGCCGGGCGCTTTAACCTCGACACGACGCATTTCCTTGGCCTTGATCGGGCCTTTGCCGTCGATCGGGTTGCCGAGCGGGTCGACAACGCGGCCCAGAAGTTCCTTACCAACCGGAACCTGCACGATTTCACCCGTACGGCGCACGATGTCGCCTTCTTTGATGTCGCGGTCGGAGCCGAAAATAACGATACCGACATTGTCGGTTTCCAGGTTCAGCGCCATGCCTTTAATGCCGCTGGGAAATTCAACCATCTCGCCAGCCTGCACGCTGTCGAGGCCATAAACGCGGGCCACGCCGTCACCGACGGAGAGCACTTGCCCGATCTCGGCAACGTCTGCCTGCGCGCCGAAATCGGCGATTTGTTTTTTCAGGATGTCTGAAATTTCTGCGGCTCTGATTTCCATTTAACCAACCTCTTCCATTTTGCTGATAAAGTTTTCGTTTGCCTGACCTCCCATCGCCGTGCGCAGACGCGACAGCTTGCGGCGGACGGAATCGTCAATCATCCGGGAGCCAATCGTCACGACCAGCCCGCCGAGAATTGCAGGGTCGACTTTCACGTCGAGAGAAACATTCGCGCCCACGGCGCCCGAGATGGATTTTTGCAGGGATTCGGTCTGCGAGGCCGAGAGCGGCGCAGCCGTTTTAACCTCGGCCGAAACTTCGCCCCGGCGGCGGGAAAATTCCCTTGCGGCGGCTTCGATAACGGATTCCAAAGCATTAAGGCGGCCATTATTCACAAGAACGCCCAGAAAATTCTGCGTCAGGGCTTGGAAACCTGCTTTTTTGGCCAAAGCAGCCATCGCCTTGCCCTGCTCATCCTTGCCCACCAGCGGCGAGCGAATCGCGGTCTGGAGGTCTTCGGACCCGGCAATCATGGCGCCGAGCGCCTGCAGGTCCTTTTCAATCTTGTCGGAAAGCTTGCCTTCCACGGCCAGATCAATAAGGGCCGCAGCATAACGGGTGGCAACTACCGAGGATGCACGTGGTGCCGTTGTCACTTAAATATTTTCCCTAACTCATTATCGTTTGTTTTTAATTGCGCTCGATTTAGCACAGGAAATTGCGCCTGACAAGGCTTGGAATATGGTTTTTATAAAGAATTGTTACTAAAAAACGCTCTCGAGGTACGCCGCCATCTCGCGGGGGAAGAACGTCCACTCCAGAAACCTGAAGCGTTCGGGGAACATAACAACGCTAACCGCCCGTAAAATAAGGATGTGCAGAACATAAACCGCAAGGCTGTGGCGCCCCATAATCTTGAATATCCCCGCCCCCGCCGGGGTTAAGATTCTGGTCAGGCGTGGAAATGTCAAAGGCTGAAAAGCCGAAAGCAGCATGCATACAAAAATCGTCCCTAACATAAGAACCGTAAACTGGTCTACCGACAACTTCGGCATCATACTCCCCTGCGTCACCACATAGGCCAGCGCCGTTCCCGAAATAAAGACAAAAACCGGGAATCTCTTAAACGGCACGGCCTGCGGGTTGCGCACCATATAACCAAACAGGGAAAACAAAAGCCCCATCGTGCCGTATTCGACGATAAACATCGAAGGAAAGGAGAGCAGTAAAAGCAGAAAGAACATCCCCGCCAGTGTCTCGTTTGTACGCAAAGCCCGCAACGCAATGCCGTCGATCATGAACCGGGCCGCCGCCAGGACAAAAAGAATATTCAACGGGAAAAGATACTGCCCCGCCAGCAGGCTGGAAAGGACGAGTATCCCCGCCCCAAGCCAGAACGTTTTAGGGATTTCACGCGTCTTTGCGTAGCCGATCAAAAAGAACCATATCGGAACGCACAGCCGCCCGAAAACCCGCCACCACACCTCGTCGGGATAAAAATGAAAGCCTATATGATCGATCACCATCAGGATGACGGCGATGGATTTGAGGAAATCATATGTGGTCAGGTCTTTCGATAGAACTTTAGTCATCCCTTGAGGTTACAATAAAGATATACAAGGGGATACCTTTTCTTGGGCTGAAGCCATCGGTTGCACACTGCGTCTCACCCGATATAATGCCACTCATGATGAAACTGAATCGCGTCCTGTTCCTTTTTATTGTCATTATCGTTGAAGGTTACGTCGTTCTTTCGACCGAGTTGCTGGCCATCCGCCAGACCATGCCTTTCGTCGGCAGCGGAACTGAAACTGTTTCCATTATCATCGCTGCCGTCCTGATGCCGCTGGCCTTTGGCTATTATTTCGGCGGTCGCTGGCACCCGAAAAAGTTTCTGGGGCGGCGCATGACAATACGCCGCAAACTGATCTTCAACATCATCGTGTCGAGCGTAATCCTGATGTTTGGGATGTCGTATGTTCTGCTCAATGCATTTTTCTTTACCCTGACGACATTGGAATTTACCAACAGGCTCTTCCTGACAGCGCTGTACGCGGTGCTTTTCATTGTCATGCCGGTCTATCTTCTGGGCCAAACCATCCCGCTGGTCAGTAATTATTTCACCAGCCAGAAGCTTTCGCAGATCACGGGGCGCATGCTGTTTTTCTCCACGCTCGGCTCTTTTATGGGCGCAGTGTTTTCTACCATCGTCCTTATGGCGACGATCGGCGTGAATTATACGGCCTGTGTGAACTTTGCCCTGCTGGCGTTTCTGGTCGTTCTTCTCAGCAAGAAAAAACTGTCCGAACCCGTCATTGTCGCCTTGGCGGTCGCGGCGCTGGCCTTCTATCTGAATTCCGGCGCACAGCTTGCCAAATTCAACATCGTTGAAAACAACCAGTACAACAACATTGCCGTGTTCAAGGACAAGATGGGCAACCGTCATATTTCGATCAACAACAACGCGGATTCAATGCTCGGTCCGGGCGGGCGCAAGCACGAATATCTGGAATTCATCGAAAGAATAGCGATCGACCCGATCCGCAGCGGACCGGAGCCGCGTGATATTCTGATTATCGGCTCAGGCGGACTTACCTTCGGCCATGAGGACGCTTTCAATCATTACGATTTCATCGACATAGACAAGTCCCTGCGCGGAATATCCGAAGAATACATTCTGCGGGAAAAGCTCAAACCGAACAAAGAGTTTCACCCGGTCGAAGCGCGGGCGTATCTCAACAGCACGGACAAAAAGTACGACATTGTTTTGCTGGACGCTTTCCGGGGTGACCTGACCATTCCTGAAAACCTTGTCACCAGAGAGTTTTTTGTCCAGGTAAAGGATCATGTGAAAGAACACGGGCTGGTCATCGCCAACTTCGGAATTTCGCCCAACTTCAGATCAGCCTTTTCCCGCAATCTGGACAACACGTTCCGCTCCGTATTCCCCCATGTTTCGCGCAGCGTAATAAAAGAGAAATATTTACTCTGGGAAGAAGAACCGGACTTTCTTGCCAACGTGATCTATATCTACCGCGAGAATAAGGAAGAAGATGCAACGGAAATCTACACCGACGACAAGAACCGTTCCTTTTACGACAAGCCGCAAACCAAGCCGAACGTCAAAAAGCAATTAAAGCTGTTCGACCCGAAGGTTCACTGACTGCAGAGAGTTTCTTAAGGACTTAGCACAAAAGCCGTCAGGGCCGTTTGGGTGATATTGTTATTCTGCATAGATTTCGTGGGTCCGTTTCCCATTAGCTCAAGAACGTCGATTGCATCCATGATTTTTATATCCTTGACCTCTTGAAGTGCTTGAGAAGTCAATCCACGCTCCGATGCCTCAATCGCGATAATTTGATTCAACTGCGCCTGCATGCGTTCCTCATGGCCGGGTGTTTCGTTCAAAGGATTGCCCTCCAGATCGCGCGTTCCCTGCCATACGAATGTCGCCTGTTCCGCCTTCGTAGCGGGATCTGTCGTATAGACCCAGCTTAAAGTGCGATCCCCGGCAATCACCGGGTTAAATCCCTTGGATGCCGCACCCACGGCGGTTTCAAGAACACAGTAATGAGACACCTGCCCCATAATCAACGTATCCGTGACCCCCGTTTTGCGCATATAATCGGCAACCGTAATGTCTGTTCCAAAAAGTTTTTTGAATCCGTCGTCCGCTTTTGCCTCTGGGATGCGGCGAAAAGATTCAGGGTAGCTGTAGAAAGTTTTCTCATTTTCATAGACGGCACCCGCCTGAACCAGCAAAGCCTTTTTATGCGCCTCACCCTCTGGATGATTAATATCTGTTGGCTCGGCAAAAGCATCCATGAATGACTTGCGAAAGACAGGCTCATTGTTCCGCGGCCCATGCTCCTGCATAAAGCGGGAGAAAATCTCATGATTGCCCTGATGCGTTTCGCTGCCGGAAAATCCCATAGCCGAAAGCTCCGCCTCGCTTCGAGCGCTGCTTCCCGCTCCCGAACCGGGCAGCCACGCCTTGTTCCCTTTCCCGGTCGCGTCAACGGTAACCCAGACCACGGGGATATTTTTTTCTCGCAGGGATGTCAAAGTTTGTCCCATAGCCGCCGCATATGCCGATGCGTCCTGCGGAGTCATTCCATCAAAAGACTGGAGGTCAATCATGAGCGCCGCCGGGGAACCCAAAGATTTTTGGTCCCCAGTCCCGGATGCCGCCTGTGAAAACGATTTTGTCAACTTGCCCACCATTGCCCACGCCGAAAGCCACCGCAGGCTCCCTCTTGATCAGATCAATCCTCCGGAAATTGTATATTGAATATGTAAATAATTTATTAATCTATGGAATGTCTAGCGCAGTCTTCAGAGAAAACTCTGCGGGTCGATGTCGATCTGAACGCGCACAGTTGAAGGTGTTTTTACGCTTTCGATCCACGCTGCCAGCGTCTTTTGCAGATCGACTTTCTTGTCGGCCCTTACCAGCAACCGATAACGGTATCGCCCGCGCAACCGCGCAAACGGCGCGGGCGCCGGGCCGAAGGTCTGAATGGATTGCCGGTCTTTGCTTGCCCCCTGCGGCGCGGTTCTCCCGAGCGCTTTGGCAACCTCTATAACCTGCGCCTCTTCCCGCCCCGAAACGATAATCCCCGCAAGGCGGGCAAATGGCGGCATATGCGCCGCCTTGCGCTCCAGCGCCTCGACCTTCAGGAAATCGTCGCGCCCCTCGCGCTCGCCTTCGGAGGACAGCGCCTTCATGATCCGGTGTTCGGGCATAAAGCTTTGCAGATAAACCTTTCCCTTCTTGCCTTCGCGCCCCGCCCTGCCCGCGACCTGATGAAGAAGCTGATATGTGCGCTCGGCAGCGCGCAGCTCCCCGCCCTGCAAGCCGAGATCCGCGTCAATCACCCCCACCAGCGTGAGGCCCGGAAAATGGTGACCCTTGGCGATGATCTGCGTTCCAACGATAATATCGACTTTATGGTCGCGGATATCCGAGAGCATCTTGCCCAGTTTTTCATTGTTGTCCGCCGTATCGCTAGCCAGCATCATGGTTCTGGCCTCCGGAAAAGTTCTTTTCACTTCCTCAAGAATGCGCTCGACACCGGGGCCGCAAACGGCAAAGGAATCCGCCGCACCGCATTCGGGACAGGTTTTGGGCTGCATCGCCTCGAACCCGCAATGATGGCAGTGAAGACGCCCGCTCTGCTTGTGTTCGACCAGCCAGGCCGTGCAACGCGGGCAGTCCATCCTGTGGCCGCAACTGCGGCAGAGCGTCAGCGGCGCATAGCCCCGGCGGTTCAGGAACAGCAAAGCCTGCTCGCCGTTTTGCAGCGTTTCCTCTATAGCCTTATTCAGCGTGGGGGAAATAAAATGCTGGCGCTCCGGCTTGTCGGCACGCATATCGATCATTTCGACATCGGGCAACCGCGCCCCGCCGAAACGATCCGGCAAGTGAACATGGGCGTAACGCCCCTCCCACACATTCTGCATCGTCTCGAGCGAGGGCGTAGCGGACACAAGAATAATGGGTATTTTTCCCAGATGCGCGCGCACCACCGCCATATCGCGGGCGTGGTAAATAACGCCTTCTTCCTGCTTATAGGCGGGGTCGTGTTCTTCATCGACTATAATCAACCCAAGATCGGCAAAGGGCAAAAACAGCGCCGAGCGCGCCCCTACCACGACCTTTGTCTGGCCCTCCGCCACGCCGCGCCATGTGCGGCGGCGCTGCCCCGGCGAAAGATGGGAATGCCACAGCGCGGGCGCACAGCCAAACCGCGCCTTGAACCTGTCAAGGAAAGCATTGGACAGCGCGATTTCCGGCAGCAGGATAAGAACCTGTTTACCGTCATGGAGCGCCCTTGCCACGGATTCGAAATAAACCTCGGTTTTCCCTGCGCCCGTCACACCGTCGATCAGCACCGCGCCTTTTGATCTTGCCGCCGCATAGGCATCAATGGCGGCGACGGCCTCCCTCTGAGCCTGTGAAAGCATGGGGCCGGGCAAATCAGGATCGGGGGCGCGGCACGGCGCCGCGGAACGAATTTCCTCGGCCACAATGAGGCCGGCGCTTTCCATGCTCTTGATAACGGCAACCCCACAGCCCGCCGCCTCAGCGATTTCGGAAGATCGGCGCGGATGGCCATCCCCCATAACCTCAAGCACACGCCGCCGCTGCGGCGACAACCCCTTTACCTTTTCGGCATTCGCGCCCGACGCAATTTTATAAGCCTTGACCGGCTTGGCTTCCTCGAGCGCCTTCGGGACACTAAGCGACATCTTGAGCACCGCGCCGCGTGCGCTCATGGTGTAATGCGCCACCCAGTCGAGAAACTTGCGTTGCACCTCCGGCATCGGCGGCAGATTGTGGGGGAAAACAACAGCCTTCAGCTTTTTTGCCGGAACGCCACCCTCGGCCCCACCCCATACCACACCGGGAATTTGGCGATTTCCCAGCGGCACGGTCACATAATCGCCGATGCTTAAAGCAATGCCCTCCGGCACAATATAGTCGTAGGCTTTATCCACCGGATACGGGACCAGCACGGATAGACAAGCGGCTGTTTTATCGTCCGTTTTGAAATTAAATAAGCCTGCCTGCTTTAATCTTGACATAATATTACTTTTTCGCTAGTGTCGGGCTAAATTCATTCATATACTTAATACGGGCCAAGGCCAAGCCAAGGAAACTGAGTATGCTGGGCGTACCACTAAATCAATTTAAAGATGTTGCACGCGATGCGACCGTAATGGTGCCCATCGCAGATTTTGCTCAGGCTTTCAGACCTGCCCTCAGAAACAGTGTTCTTGACGCGCCAAGCAATCAGGATATATCAGACGCGATGTCAAGGATCACGCAAGCCGTTAATTACCGCCCCAAATTTAATGCCGTGAATGACCCGCTGGTACGCATCGCACAAGCCATTAAAGATTCCCCATCCGAATCGGCCGATGTCGCAGTCAGGGAAACTGATATAAAAAATCTGCAAGATCGCTTTGGCGCACTAAGAATAGTGGGTCTAAGCCTGATGCAATCCCCTCCGCAAGGAAGCGATCTGTGGTATGCGGAAGACCTTGGCAGGTTTAACATTATGGGCAACGTTCAGAATATCACCAGTATCAAAGAAGCCGCCGAGATGCTCATCCAATGCCATGACAATATGGCGGAACTTCGTCTGTTTGGATCTACGAGCGAAGTGGAAGGGCTTCAGCAGCACTGCGCACTCTAACGGTACAACGAATACCCCTTGAAAACCCAGCATATTCCCCTTACCAATGAACGGGTAAAGTAACCATTCGCGGGGTAAGCATATATGAAATTCTTCGTCGACACGGCCGATATTGATGACATCAAGGATCTGGCCTCTACGGGCCTTCTGGACGGGGTGACAACGAATCCCTCGCTGATCAAGAAAAGCGGCAAGGAATTTATCCCCCTCATCAAGGAAATCTGCAAGCTCGTAGACGGCCCCGTCAGCGCCGAGGTTGCCGCCACCGATTACGCCACCATGCGCAAGGAGGCTGAAGTCCTCAGGAAGATCGCCGATCATGTCGCGGTCAAGGTTCCCCTCACCCCCGACGGGCTTAAGGTATGCAAAGAATTGTCCGACGACGGCACGATGGTCAATGTCACGCTGTGCTTCTCGCCCTCGCAGGCCATTCTGGCCGCCAAGGCTGGCGCGGCTTTCGTTTCGCCGTTTGTCGGAAGGCTGGACGATATTTCGCAGGACGGCCTGTCGCTGATTTCCGACATTGTCCGCATCTATGAGAACTACGATTACTTCAAAACCGAGGTTCTGGTGGCCAGCGTCCGCAACCCGCTGCACATTGTCGAAAGCGCCAAAATGGGCGCGCATGTCGCCACATGCCCGCCCGACGTCATCCGCAGCCTTTACAAGCATCCCCTGACGGATAAGGGGCTGGCGGCCTTCGTCGAGGACTGGAAAAAGACCGGGCAATCTATACTTTAATTTTTTAAAAACCTCTGCGAACTCTGTGCACTCTGTAGTAAAATGCAGTTATGTCCGATGCCGCCTCAAATCTCAAAGATACAAACATGACCGAAGACGATGTAATTGCCTTTTTGAAGGACAACCCGGAATTTCTTAAAAACAATCTTGAGGAGCTGATCCCGGCGCGCAAGCGCCCCAAAAAGGGCGCGGTCGCCGATTTCCAGTCCTATGTGATCGAGCGCCTGAAATCCGACAAGGAAGAAGTCATCGGCATATCAAAAGACATCGTCGAGACCAGCCGTGCCAACATGAACAACCAAAAGCGTGTCCACGATGCCGTGCTGCGCTTGCTGGAATCGACGCGCTTTGACGATTTCATCCATACCATCACGATGGATCTGGCCAGCGTCTTGAACGTTGATATCGCCGTGTTTCTGGTTGAGGCGAACGGCAACGACATCCCGCATATTTCAACCTCCGGCGTGCGGGTCATTCCGTCCGGCACCGTCGATAAATGGATGGACGGAAAAAATGTTTTGCTACAGGACAATATATCCGGGATCGAACCGATCTACGGGGGCGGTGCGGCGCTGGTAAAATCACAGATTTTATTGCGCGTGGATATTTCGATGGACACGCCCCCGGCCATTCTCGCCTTCGGCAGCCGCGACCCCAATATGTTCGCCCCCGGTCAGGCCACGGACCAGATCAACTTCCTCGCCCGCGTGATCGAGAGGTGTTTTCGCAATTGGCTCAGTCTTCCGATATAAAACAGGAAACCCTCACCGCCTGCGCCCCGGACCTTGCCGATAAATTGCAAAAATGGCAGGAATTTCTGCGCGTGGAAAAGAACATGTCCCGCCATACCCTGCGCGCCTATTGCGGCGATGTTTCGCATTTCGTCCAATTTCTGGCGAACCACAAAGGCCATCCGCCTTCGCTGAACGACCTTTCCCAAATTTCCCTGCGCGACTTCCGGTCATGGATGTCGAGGAAAGCTATGGACGGTGCCGGGAACGCCTCGCGCGCAAGGTCGCTTTCGGGCGTTAAAAATTTCCTAAGCTGGCTGGACAAGAACGGCATCATGCACAACGCCGCGATTTCAACCGTTCGCACACCCAAGCAAGCGCACAAGCTCCCCCGCCCGCTGCATGAATCGCAGGCCAAAGAAGTTCTGGCTCAAGCCGGATTGCTGGCCGATGAGGACTGGATCGCCGCCCGCGACAAGGCGCTGTTTACTCTTTTATATGGCTGCGGCCTGCGGATCGATGAGGCGCTTTCCCTCAACATGAACGACAAGCCCCGTGATGAATTCCTGCGCGTCACCGGAAAGGGCAACAAGGAACGGCAGGTTCCTGTCATCCCCCTCGTCGCCGCCGCCCTCGAAACCTACAGGAAAATAAAACCGTTCGGCCTTGCGCCTGACGACCCCCTTTTCATCGGCGCGCACGGCAAGCGCCTCAATCAGGGGGTTGCGCAACGCGCCATGCGCGAACTGCGCGTGACGCTGGGCCTGCCGGAGAATGCCACGCCGCACGCGCTACGCCACAGCTTCGCCACGCATTTGCTGCAAAACGGAGCGAATTTGCGGGAGATCCAGGAACTGCTCGGCCACGCTTCCTTAAGCACCACCCAGCGCTACACCGAAGTCAACGCCGCCGAACTTATCAAGGTCTATAAAGCCGCCCACCCGAGAGCATAAACAAATCAAATATGTATCGGCCTTTTGTGAACAGCCAGAGCCGCTTCCTTGGTGACTTCCGTCAAGGTCGGATGCGCGTGGCAGGTGCGCGCGATATCCTCGGCGCTGCCGTCGAATTCCATGACGGTGACGGCCTCGGAAATCAGCTCGCCGACATTCGGCCCGATCATGTGAACGCCTAAAACGCGGTCGGTTGCCGCGTCGGCCAAAATCTTCACAAAGCCTTCGGTCATGCCCATGGCGCGGGCGCGGCCATTGGCCATGAAGGGGAATTTGCCGGTGTTATATTTCACGCCCGCTTCCTTAAGCTGTTCCTCCGTCTTGCCGACGGCGGCCACTTCCGGCCAGGTGTAGACGACACCCGGAATAAGATCGTAATTGATATGCCCGCTTTGACCCGCCAGCATCTCGGCCAGAACGACGCCTTCGTCTTCGGCCTTGTGCGCCAGCATCGGCCCGGCGATGACATCGCCGATGGCGTAAATCCCCTCGACCGAGGATTCAAAAAATTCATCGACCTTGACGCGGCCGCGCTCATCCAGCGCCACGCCGACCTTATCGAGGCCTAGACCCTGCGTATAAGGCTTGCGGCCCACGGCCATCAACACAATATCCGCGACAATATTTTCCGCCGCGCCGCCGCCCGCCGGTTCGATCTTCAGCGCCACATCGTTCTTGGTGGCAACGGCCTTTGTCACCTTTGAAGACAGCTTGAATTCGATACCCTGTTTCTTGAATATCTTCAGAGCCTCCTTGCGGATTTCACCATCCATGCCGGGCAGGATGTTATCCATGAATTCAACTACGGTTACCTTCGCGCCCAGCCTGCGCCAGACCGTCCCCATCTCAAGGCCGATCACGCCGCCGCCGATCACCACGATGGATTTGGGAACTTTCCCGAGCTCAAGCGCCCCGGTCGAAGATACGATTTTCTTCTCGTCAATCTCGATACCGGGAAGGGAAATCACATCCGATCCGGTGGCAATGATAATGTTGCTGGTTTCGTAAACCTTGCCGCCGACACTGACCTTGCCCGCTGCTACAATTTCGCCCGCGCCTTTAAGATGATCGACCTTGTTCTTTTTGAACAGAAATTCGATGCCCTTGGTGTTGGCCTCGACGACCTCGTCCTTGAATTTCATCATGGCGCCCAGGTCAAGTTCCACACCCTCGGTCTTGATGCCCATATGCTGGAAATGGTGGCGGGCTTCGTCGTATTTTTCCGAAGCGCTCAAAAGCGCCTTCGAGGGTATGCAGCCCACGTTCAGACAAGTACCGCCCAGCGTCTCGCGCTTTTCGACGCAGGCAACCTTCATCCCGAGCTGGGCGCAGCGAATGGCGCAGACATAGCCGCCCGGCCCCGCCCCGATGACAATAACGTCGTATTTATCCGCCATGATACAGCTCCAAAATCTACAAAAAACGCCGGGGAATATTACAGGCGGCAATTGCCCATGACAAGGGCCGTCGCACCTTGTACTGAATTTTCCTTTACTTCCAATAACGTGATGTTCCCTGTATGATCAAGACTGCGGAATACAGGAAATAGAGTAAAATGCCCCATGCCCCTTTCGAACTTACCCAGATGGCTGTCGATATCGTTGGCACAAGTCCCCATGCGACAAATAAAATCGCCGCCGCTTTAAGTGGAAAGGATGCCGATGGTAAAGATTTCGTAATATCGCGCACGAACTTCTATCCGCCCGCCATTGAGAAAGCTTTCGGGCAGGAGCAAAAAATCGGCAACGCCAGCCCAACCGTCCACGCCGAAATGGCTGTGCTTCAGGCCGCGCCGCGAACCGAAGGATCGGCCATCGCCATCACCGATCTTTTTTGCCCCAACTGCGCCAAGTACATGGCGGAGGCCGGTGTGAAAACGATCTATATCGACCACAAGGGATTAGACAAAGACTGGGCAAACAGGAACGGCGAGGATTTTGAGGATATGTCCATGCGTATTGTAAAACACGCGGGCATCAACGTCTACGTCGTTAATCGCAAGAAAGAAGAACTGACACCGATTTTTGAATCTTCCTCCAAATATGCGCCAAGCATTGAAAACCCCATCTATCTTGAAAAATACAACGGCCCGGCGGAAATTCCCGCCTTCATGGCGTTTGTCGCAGAGAGGAAAGCATTCTACAAAGACCGCCCCTTCGCAGCCGCCTTCGCGCTGGGAGGATTAGGGAATCTGTACGCTATTGCAGCGGACGAACACCCTTCCATCGGCTATACCGCAAAGACGCTGGAGGAGCCGGAAGGAAAATACAGTTTCACCCTGCAACCGTTGAATCGTCTGATGCTCGCTGCAAAACGTCACGGCCTTAGCCTGCACCGCAATTTCCTTTACGTCAGTCGCACGCCCACAGGGCGAGATCTGGTCAATGCCGTGGGCGCAGACCTTACGAAATTCTATATCGGCGACCGCGAACGATCACGCGGCCCCAATAGCCTCGCCGCTTTGGAAATGCTGGAAGGCGCGAAAGTCATAGAGATTGTCCCGTAAGAACAGGGCGCTAAACATCCAAAAGCAAACGCTGCGGGGACTCGATCGCTTCCTTGATCCGCACGAGCGTGCTGACAGCTTCGCGGCCATCGACGATGCGGTGGTCATATGACAGCGCCAGATACATCATCGGCCTTGCCTGTATTGATCCATCCTTCATGACCATGGCGCGCTGGGTGATGTTGTGCATCCCCAGAATGCCCGATTGCGGCGTATTCAAAATGGGCGTGGACATCATCGAGCCGAAAATCCCGCCATTGGTGATGGTAAATGTTCCGCCCATCATTTCATCCATGCCCAGCTTGCCGTCGCGGGCGCGGGTGCCAAGGTCGATGATCTTTTTCTCGATATCGGCCATGCTCATCTGGTCGGCATCGCGCAGAACTGGAACAACCAGACCCTGCGGTGTGGAAACGGCAACCCCGATATCGTAGTAATTCTTATAGATGATGTCGGTGCCGCTGACCTCGGCGTTGACGGCCGGAAACTCTTTGAGGGCATTAATCGCAGCCTTGACGAAGAAGCTCATGAA